>JAFGXO010000098.1 GCA_016936595.1 Bacteroidales bacterium
TATCTGTTTCGTACTCTCAACAATTTGAGATATTCGAAGGAGACACAATCAATTACGTTGATGAAAATAATCTAAAACAAGGATTGTGGATTTTTTTTAACAATAATTATGCAAACAAAATAAGCCAAAAAGGTTATTACAAAGACAGCAAAAAAGATGGCTTATGGATTGCATACTACCAAGACGGAACAACAAAATCAGAAATAAATTTTAAAACAAACAGGCAATACGGTTCAGTTAAAGTATATTATCCAAACGGAAATTTGCAAGAATGCGGATATTGGAAAACCAACAAATGGGTAGGCGAATATTCTTATTATTACGATAACCAACAGATAAAATATCATTGGTTTTTTGATGATGCCGGAAAACGAACCGGAAAACAAGATTACTACTACGATAACGGTCAAACTCAAATAACAGGTAATTGGACACAAGGCAAAGAAATTGGACAAATTACAGAATACTACCCTAACGGAACGATGAAAAAAGTAAGCAATTTTGACAATGGAACATTAAATGGCTCAACAACAGAGTACTACGATGACGGACAAGTAAAATCAAAATCAATATTTGTAAATGGCCAATCTGATCCTGATCAAAGTTTTGCTTATCAACATAAAGGAAATAATAACAATAATAATCAAAATAACAATAATCAAACATCAACTCAAGATACCAGCCAATCGGCACAATACAGAGTTTTTAACGGAAGTGGATATTATAAATTTGTTAATGACAAAGGATTGGTTGAAAGAGAAGGAAATTTTGTAAATGGCACACTTGTTGAAGGCAAACGATATGTTTACACAGCCGATGGAGTATTATGGAAAACAGCAATTATAGAGAACGGTCGTGTAGTTGAAGTTATAGAACAGTAAATTTTCAGACAAAAATATATGAAACGATTTTTATTTTTATTTACAGTTAGTCTTTTATTTTTTTCTTGTGTAGAAAAACAAGTTGTAAATGAAGACGTAGTTATTGAACAAAATATTAGTGATAATTTATTAAATGCTGTTGCTTGGTTTCAACAATCAGCCGAAAACGAAGCTTGTTACATTCAAGCATTTAATTTGGCAAAAAATCAACTAATATTAAACATAAAAAATTCGTCAACAAATTTACCCAAAGCAGTTATTGTAGATATTGACGAAACTATGCTCGATAATAGTCCGTTTGAAGGGTATTTAATAAAAAATGACCTTGAATTTACGTCTGATTTATGGAGTCAATGGGTTCAATTAGCTGCAGCAGAAGCTCTTCCGGGTGCTATTGATTTTTCTTTATTTGCACAACAAAATAATGTGGAAGTTTTTTACGTTTCGAACCGACATGTTGATAATTTTCAGCCTACTTTAATTAATTTACAACAAAAAGGTTTTGCTTATGCCGACAGTTCACACGTATTACTAAAAAGTACAACCAGCGACAAAACCGAACGTAGAGCAATTATTGCTGAAAACTTTGAAATTATTATGTTAATTGGAGATAATTTACGTGATTTTGACGAAAAATTCAAACAACGCCAAACCGATTTTGGCAAAAATTTAACCTCAGATAACGCAAACTTATTTGGAACAAAATACATTATATTACCCAATCCTATGTACGGTGAATGGCAAAAAACATATCGTTCGGATAACGACACAACTCCCACACAAGAATTTAACAGAATGAGAGATATGATTATTGGATTTTAATATTCTCTAAATTAAACAAAAAATCCCAAAAATAATATTGGTAATTAATTTTGGGATTTTTTTTGTGATATTAGTGCTTACCTTTGTGCGTTTCACCTCCACCACCATTTGTTTTTCCTTTACTATTTGGTGTGCTTAAAATATAACCATACCACGTTCCTGTTGAATAATCTCCATCATCTGAAACAAAAACCATGTTGTTTGCAAATGAAAGAGAAAAACCATAAGATCCCTTTGCAAAAGTATAAGTATTAAGTAGATTACCGGAAAAATCATACTCATAAATGTTTTTTTGATCAACATCAAAAGTATAAAAAAATTGATCAGAACAAGCAATTGTATAAAGTTCAATACTTGAACCTGATTGTATATTATCAAACTGAGAAATAATATTACCACTATTCAAATCGTATTCTTTAATATTAGTTCCGTTCATTATATAAAAAGAATTATGTGATTTATTTATAGCAAAACTTGTTTGGCATTCGGAGTAAAAATTTTGAAACAAAACAGAATATTTACCTTTTTCTAAATTTGAAATTTTATAAATACTCCCATCACAACTCGACACATAAAAATTTTGGTTATAATATTCGATGCTCCTCATATCAATTTCTATTGGAAAAGAAGCTATAAAATCGCCATCATCATTATATTTATTTATTTTCCCCGAAGCAGCACTTCCTCCGTTTACGGTATAATAATACTGTCCATCAAAAGTTAAACCCATATTATGATTATACGGGTCATCAGAAAATTCGATAGTAGGATTCAAAATAACATAGCCACTCTGAAAATTATCAATATCAATTTGCGAAAAACTATTTATTTTATAGCCATACCACGTTCCTGTTGAATAATTTCCATCATCTGAAATAAAAATATCGTTGCCGGCAGACGACAAAGAAAAACTATAACTTCCCTTTGAATATGAATATGTATGGTTTAAATTAGCATTAAAATCATATTCGTAAATTTCATGTTCAGATGCATCAAAAGTATAAAAATAATCATCAGTGCAGGCAACAGTATTTTGTTCGGTATTACTTCCTGTTTTAATATTATTAAAGGAATTAATTAAATCACCAGTTGCAAAATGATATTCTTTTAATTCATTATCGGATAAAATATAAAAAGAATTGTGTGATTTATTAATAGCAAAAGATGTTTGGCATTCGGAGTAAAAATTTTGAAACAAAACAGAATATTTACCTTTTTCTAAATTTGAAATTTTATAAATGCTACCATCACAACTCGACACATAAAAATTGTGATTATAATATTCAATACTACGCATATCAATATCAATTGGATATGAGGCAATAAAAACACCCGAAGTAGTATATTTATTTATTTTCCCACTTATACTACCACCGTTAACTGTGTAGTAGTATTGTCCGTCAAAAGTTAAGCCCATGTTATGGTTATACGGGTCATCAGAAAATTCGATAAAAGGTTGTAAAACTTGTGCATCAAAAAACAAGATGAAGCCAAAAACAATAAGAAAAGTAACAAAGATTTTTTTCATAATAAATATTATTTTAGTTTTCTCAAAAATATGAAATTTTCAGCTAAAAAGTGTATTTACATTTTATTTTGGATAAAATTTAACAACAAGTGCATTGCCGAAGCCGCAGCTCGACGAATATTTATATCTCTACGAGAGCCAAACTTATAAACCTTTGCAATTGTTTGGTCGGCAGATGCAACCGCAATCCATGTAGTACCAACGGGTTTGTCTTCAGAACCTCCATCAGGTCCGGCAATACCGGATACGGCCACAGCAAAATCCACATTAAGCAATTTACGAGCACCGTTAGCCATCTCAACAACGGTTTGCTCACTTACAGCACCAAATTGTTCAATTGTTTGTTCTTTTACACCTAAAATATAAATTTTTGCCTCATTACTATAAGATATAACGCCTCCATTAAAATATTCGGAACTTCCTGGAATTAAAGTTAATTTGTGTCCAATTCTTCCACCGGTACAACTTTCGGCAGTAGCAACAGTTTTTTTATTTTCTTTTAAAACTCTACTTAAAACTGTTTCTAAATTATCATCGTCATAACCAAAAATATAGTTACCCAAAATACTCTGAAGTTTTGTAATAAGTTCATCTATTTGCTCACAAATTCTTTTTTGAAAGCCACCAAAAGCACTCAGCCGAATTTTAATATCTTCGGGCGACGGCAAATAAGCCATACTAATATTATCAGGAATTTCGGCCTCAAATTTTTCAAGTTTATGAGAAAGAACAGATTCTGGAATACCTAATGTATGAACGAACTTTATACATTTGGTAGGAAATTCAAAATGTTTTTTAAGTAAAGGAATTAAAGTTTCATCAAACATTTGTCGCATTTCAAAAGGGACACCGGGCATAGAAACCAACACTGTATTATTTTTTTCGAATAACATACCGGCAGCTGTTCCATTAGGATTTCTGACAAGTTCACAAGTTGACGGAACAAGAGCTTGTTTTCTGTTATTTTCATTTAAACCAAACCCGCGAGCTTCAACAAATTTTTTAACATCTTGTAAAACAATCTCATTTTCAATTAATTCACCGTCAAAATAATCGGATAGAACTTTTTTTGTAATATCGTCGGAAGTTGGACCTAAACCGCCGGTAATAATTACTAAGTTGTAAAAACCAATACTTTCGTTAAGAGCCTTTGTTATAGCAGGTTTATTATCACCAATAGCACACATTTTATCTACGTGGAAAGATAATTCTGTTAATTTTTGAGCTAAAAAATTTCCATTTGTATTAAGAGTTTGTCCCTGAAGAATTTCATCACCAATTGCTATTATTTTTGCATTCATTTTTTTTCTGCAATTTTAGTCAATTTTTATGATTGAATAAATATTTCGCGAGCGTTTTTTTTGATAAAAAAAGCCTTAAACTGTTAATGTTAAATATCGGAAGAAAAAACATTTTGATTTAAAATAGAAAAAGGAAATTAAAAGAACATATAAGATTACAGATATATTAAAATCAAAAATTTTTTAACTGATCTTTAATAATCTGCACCAAAGTAATAAAACGATTTTTTTCAATATCAATAATTAAATTTGCTTGATTATAATAAATTTCTCTTTCTTTAAGCTGAAAATCAACAAACTCAAAAAGTTTATTTGCATTAAAACTACTAATTAAAGGTCTTTTCCTTTTTGCAGTTTCTAATCTTTTAACTAAGTTACTTGAAGGCATTCTAAGGTATATTACTAAGCCACTTTCTAATAATCTGTTAATATTATCAAAAAAACAAGGAGTTCCGCCACCTGTAGAAATAATACAATTATCAAAATTTATCACTTCTGACAGTGTTCTATGTTCTATAAGCCTAAAACCATCTTGCCCAACTAAATTAAAAATAAATGGAATTGAAGCTTTGTGTTTTTTTTCAATATATTGATCTAAATCAATAAAGTTTAGAGAAAGCTCTTTAGATAATTTTTTCCCCAAAGTGGTTTTTCCTGCCCCCATATAACCAATGAGGAATATTTTCATTATTCTTCAAGCTTATTTTTGTAAAATTTTCGTCCACCGTAAACAATGCCGGCAACTAATAACACCAAAAGTCCTCCGTCAATAGGAATATCCTGTGGCGGCGGTGGCGGCGGCTGTCCTATAGCACTTTGGTAAAAAAGAGGAAATAATATTAGTATAAATAATACGATTGTAAATTTTTTCATATCTATAAATTTAATGCTCACAAATAAAACGATTTTTTTTAAGATTTCTTTTGTTATAAAGAAAATTTTTATTAATTAAGTACAATTTTTTTAGTAATTACCTCATTTTCAGTATTATACTTAACAAAATAAGTTCCGGTTGGTAAGCTATTTAACTCATATTCATTGTATGTTGACGTTGCAATTTTGGAAAAAACACTTCGTCCTAAAGCATCATACAAATAAACTGTTCCATTTAGGTTATCTATATTTGCAATAGTTAAATATAAAAATTTATTATAGGAATGAATGCTTATGTCAGATGTATTTTTAGTGAAAACATTTTCAATATCATTAGCACTGTTATAATTTGCAAGTAAAAAGAATCTGTCTCTATATTCACCTTGTTCAATAAAAATGGTATATTCAGGATTTTTTAAAAGATCAATATAAACAACTTGATCATTTGTTTGATCAATTAAATAAAAAGTACTTAAATATTTTGTATTAATTTCGATAGCCGAAAAAGTAAAATCACCTGATTGTTTGGCAACAACACTTAATGGAATAATTTGGTTTTCTGTTTGAAAATCTGCAGGTAATGAATTTATTGCAAGGGGAGTTTCAACTCCGTTATTATCAATCAACGAAGACAATTGAGGTAAACCAACTGTAGTTGCAAAGGCTTTGTAGGCATCATATTCATCAAGATTTTCCAAAATTTGAGCGTCGTCAATTATTCTCACAATTGTTTGATCAAAATGGTTGTCTGAATTAGCAATTTGTAATTTAACATAATCAAAATCAGCTACATCGTTATTATCTTTATACATTTGATTATTGTTATGAACTCTTGCAGCTGCCGGTATAGATAGCACGGGACTTACAGCAGTAGCTTTAACCATAAATGATTGCATAGCAGGGATATAACGGGCATTAGGGTCAGAATTTAAAGTTTGACCGGTTCCGGCAATATGATCATCAGCACTTCTGAAATGATACACATAATTTCCGTTATCACCGTCCCATAAATAAACGGTATTGGAAATATTTGTACGTGTCCAACTTGGATCGTCCCAATCTAAAGCCGATTGATAAGGATTACCAATTAAATTCCAGCCATCATAAAAATCTCCGGCACCACCTGTGTTGTCATTTAAAGTATAACTTACAGCAGGTGAATATGATACATTGTGATTTAAACGATCAGGGTTTCCGGCTCCGGTTGTAAAAACAGTATTAAGATTTCCTTCATTGTAACAAATATATCCAACAGCAGAGCTCAAAGCAACCGGTGAACCTGCCGAGGCTTGCACTTGCGACCATGCTTCCCAAAAATTATAGCCACTACCATAGTCATAATTTGAATAGTTTGTGTTATTAGGATCAGCCAAAGCAGTTTGGTCAAATGCTTCATTATAAGAATTAAAATTCGGGTTAAAATTTCCTGATGTTGTTTGTTCGGTGAACAAATCGCTTAATTGATTAGTCATAGGAACAGAAATATATTGCCAACGACCGTTAACTTTAAAAAATCGGTTAATATTTATTGTGCCGGTTCCGGTAATTGCTCCGACTCCGGTATTAGTAATAAGCGAACCTCCAACAGTTTCATCTGCAGGACTTTCAGATGTAAAAATTCCATTAACAGTAAAAGTTCCATTAGTTGTCATTCCACTGGCTGCTGCCAGAGTAGTTGTAGATGTTGGATTAATTGTTACTTTTTCAAAGTTAACAAAATTTGCAATGGGAGAAGTTATTGTTTGATTTGTTCCTGCAAAAATAAAAGTACCGTCGGCATCTACATTTGAAAAAGCATTATTTGCAGCATTATTAGTAAAATTGCCTTCAATTTGCATTATTCCGTCGAGATTAATTAAGCCCGAATTTGCATTTACATAATTTCCATTTACACCTCCATCTACAATAACATAAGAACCACTGGAAACAACAATATTAGCACCATTATTATAAATTCCTTGAGAAAATAGAAAGAAAGGAAGTACACATAAGGCAAATAAAACTATTTTTTTCATAATTTTAACATTTTTTACAAAATTAAACAAAAAATTAATAAAAATCCAAATTTATGACTAATTAAATTTTTCAAAGCCAAAAAAATAACTGGTTAGGTTAGTGTACTTAAATGTAAACTGATAGTTTATTTGCAAAGCTATACAAATAATTTTAAAAACAAACTATCAGTTAAAATGATAGACAAAAATCGTGCTAAGAAGTTGCATTAATCCAATTAACTAAACCTTTTTTATTAATAATTTCCATTAATTTTTCGGGGAGAGGACTAAAATCAAAGTTTTTATCGCCAACAATGATTTTACCATTTTGAAAATCAACATCAACATTATCGCCTGATTTATAAGCATTTACAGCTTCTTTATGAACAATTAGCAACAGTCCTTGATTAATTGATGATCTAAAAAATATTCTATTAACAGATTTAACAATAACAGCTTTAATACCTATATGAGCTAATCCAACAGCTGGATGTTCGCGAGAACTACCGCAGCCAAAATTTTCTCCGGCAATAATAATATCTCCTTTTTGGGCATTATTTTTAAAACTTTGGTCAAATCCTTCAAAAAGATACGGAATAATAGCTTCGGGGTCGGAACTTAGTACTTTATAGGTTAAATTTCCGGCAAACATTTGATCTGTATTAAGATTATCAACATCGGCGTAGTTCCAAACAGTGTCAAATTTTCTGTTATCATTTTCATAAATTTCAATTGTAGAACTTTGCTCAATTTGATGTTTATAATTTTCGTCGGAAATAGGAATGTTCCACAACTGACGAGGATCAGCAATTTCACCTTTTATTGCCGAGTAAGCAACAACAGCGGGTGAAGCTAGAAATATTCTGGAATTTTTATTTCCCATTCTACCTAAAAAATTTCTATTTGCAGTAGAAATTACCGTAAAATCATCGGCAGGTATTCCTTGCCCTGTTCCTAAACATGGTCCACACGAAGCAGATAAAACATTACCTCCGGCTTCAATAAAAATTTCAACTATTCCTTCTTTAATTGCCTGAAGATAAATTTGTTGAGATGCAGGTGTAATAATTAACTGAACACCTTTTGCTATTTTATTTCCTTTTAAAATTTGTGCTGCTTCACGCAAATCCTCAATTCTTCCATTTGTACATGTGCCAATAAATGCTTCGTTAATTTTTGTACCAACAACTTCTGTTAAGGCTTTAACATTATCAACATTATGAGGAGCCGCTACAACAGGAAAAAGTTTACTTAAATCAATTTCAATTTCCCGATCATATTTTGCATCTTCATCTGCCCAAACGCCTTCTATTGTATCTTCGCCTAAAAATTCAGCAAGAACATTGTCGGGGGGGAAAACAGCATTTTTAGCTCCCATTTCAGATGCCAAATTTGCAATAGTCATTCTTTCAGAAATTCCTAAAGATTTTACTCCTTCGCCGTGATATTCAATAGACATATAATTAGCACCGGCAGAGCCAATCAAACCAATAATCCACAAAGAAATATCTTTAGCATAAACACCTTTGGGCAGACTTCCATTAAGTGTAACTTTAAGAGTTTCAGGTACTCTGAACCAAGTTTCACCACGTCGCCAAATTCCGGCAGCTTCGGTTCTGTCAATTCCTGCAGCCATCGCATTAAACGCTCCGGCAGTACAAGTATGGCTATCACTTCCAACTATTATCATTCCTGGTTTAGCGTGATACGACATTATTTGATGACAAATACCTTTTCCGGCATCATAAAATTTATCAATTTTTTGTTCATCAACAAAATCTCTAACCACCTGATAATCAGTTGCTAATTTAGAAGTTGTTGGTGGAGCATTATGATCAAGAACAACTAATAATTGTTTAGGGTTATGAATATTTTCACCACCCATTTTTTCAAATGTTTTTTTAATACTTGCCGAATTATCGTGGGTTAAAACAATATCGGGAGATTTAAAAACTATTGAACCAGCTTTGGCTCCAAAAATTTTTTCAACAAAAGTATTGCCCATATTTATTTGATTATAAAGTTTAAAATTTTATTTAATAGAAATAAAATACAGCAAAATTTATACTTTTTTTTGCAGTTTAAACATAAATTTTAACAAATTTATCTTTCAATAATATCTTTTCTGTTAGGTCCTGTTGATACGAGAGATATTTTAGTTTGCAAAAAATTTTCTACATAATTTATGTACTCTTTAAAATTATCGGGCAAGTTTTCATAAGAACTATAATTTGTCAAATCCTCAATCCATGTTTTTAAAGAATCATAATAGGGTGTAATTTTTTGTTCTAAGTTATAAGGCAATTCAGATGTAAACTGTTCATTTACAAAATATTTAGTTGCAATTTTTAATTGTTCAAATCCCGACAAAATATCGGCTTTAGTAATTATTAAATCCGTAACACCACTAAGCATAGTTGTATATTTTAACACAACAAGATCCAACCACCCACATCTTCGAGGTCGTCCGGTAGTTGCTCCAAATTCATGACCTTTGTTCTGTAATAGAGTTCCAAATTTATCAAAAAGTTCTGTTGGAAATGGACCTTCTCCTACTCTTGTTGTATAAGCTTTAAAAATTCCGTAAACTTTATCAACTTTATTAGGTGAAACACCTAAGCCTAAACAAGCGCCGGCAGCAACAGTATTTGAAGAAGTTACATAAGGATATGTTCCAAATTCAACATCTAACATCGAACCTTGAGCACCCTCGGCAAGAACTTTTTTACCATTAGCTAATTCGTTGTTAATCAGGTATTCAGTATTTTCTATTTTATATGATTTAAGTTCTTCAACAGCTTCAAGCCATTGGTTCATCATATCATTAAGAGAATAATCAAAATCATAAAAATCAAGCTGTTGCTTATGAATTTGGATAATATCATTTAATTTAGTATTAAAATCAGGGGAAAGAATTTCACCAATTCTTAAACCATTTCTGCCAATTTTGCTTGTATAAGTAGGAGCGATACCTTTTAAAGTAGACCCAATTTTTTTGTCTCCTTTTGCTTTTTCAGAAGCAGCATCTAACAATTTATGAGTAGGTAATATCAAATGAGCACGTGAAGATAAAACCAAATTTGATTTTACATCAGCAAATTCTGAAATACTCTGAACTTCTTGTTTAAAGGTAATGGGATCAAAAACAACACCATTACCAATAACATTAATAGTATTTTGCCTAAAAATACCTGATGGAATTAGGTGAAGAACAAATTTTTTGCCACCAAATTCAATAGTATGACCGGCATTTGGACCTCCCTGAAATCTTGCAACCACATCATATTGAGGCGTTAAAAAATCAACAACTTTACCTTTACCTTCGTCGCCCCACTGAAGCCCTAATAATATATCTAATTTCATTTTTAAAATTTCAAGTTATTTACTGTGTTATAAAATAAAATTTATATAAATATTAAACATCAATTTTTTACTAATAAATACAATTCATCACATAATAAAATCAACATTTATTTAAGCATATCGTTTAAAAAACCGATAAAATTTATTTTTTTTTCTTTTAGTTTTAATAATTTTCACTGGTTGATCACCGTCCTTCATTTCTCTTTTGTGTTGGAATCTTTTACGCAAGATATCAATAAAATTTATTGATTTTTCGAGAATTTTATAATATAAAATTACAAAAAGAAAAATTGAAGTAAACCAAATTATAATAATATTAAACCAAAAAGTATCAATTTGTTTTCCGAAAAATGGTTTAGAAGGAGCATAAAAATGAGCCTTAAAAAACAAATTTTCAGGTTCGTCATAAATTGGAGAAAACAGTCGATATAGTCTGTTATTATATTCTAAAATTTTATCAGGAGAATTAGATCTTTTAACGTGCACATCAAGTTGCTCGTTATGATACAAAAATTTAAGTTCCGAAACTGTTTTATCAACTTTAGTAGTATCGTTAAGTTCAAATATTAGTGCATCTTTTTGAGCTCTCACATCTGATTCAATTTCAGTATAAAAAACTTTAAGTTGTTCTAAATAAAAAGAAATAGAATCAAGCAATTTTGGAGTCATGTTATCATAATTGATATTATTTGAATTAAATTTATAAGGAACTCGTGTTAACCAACTATGATTTGAGTTAAGTTCATTATAAACAAGCGTTAAATTATTAATGCATTTATCTTTTTCATCAGGGATATTTTTATATCGTGAATATTCTTTTATATTATTATCCATTTCTTTATACCAATATTGTTTGATATACATAGCCTCATCAATAATTTTATCGTATTCATAAAAATTTTGCATATAGGGATTATCTTTAAATTGCTTAACAACAAGAGCTTCGTATCCCCAACGAGCGGTCATTATTTCGCCATACCAAGGAATTGAATAAGGTTTTGATATATTGGGATTTAATTTATTGTAAGGAACTAACACTCCACTTAAAATAATTTGAGGAATAACTAAAAAAGGTATAATTATATATATTGTTGCAGATGATTTAAAAGATTCAGATATAATTAAGCCCAGAATATTTGAAGAAAACCATATTGAGAATAGAACAATCCAATATTCAAAATTCAAAAAATGAATTTCTAAAACGACATTACCTATAAGCACATAAACAAATGATTGATAGGCAGATATAGCAAATAAATTGAACATTTTAGAAGTGAGATAACTAAATCTGCTGAGGTTTAAAAAACTCTCCCGTTTAAGTATTTTTCGGTCTTTATATATTTCCTGGGCACTAACTGTTAAACCAACAAAAATGGCGATAATAACAGACATAAAAATATATACAGGTAAATTTTCATTATAAAACAGCTGGTATACAGGCTTATCTATAGTCCAATATTTAATAATGAACGATAAAATTAAAGCCATTAATGGAGTTTCTAAGAAATTGATAAGAAGATACTGAACATTAGACAATTTAGACAAAAAATCTCTGGTAATAAATACTTTAAATTGTTTGAAAATTGAAGGAACTTTAAACGGTATTTTGGGTAATTTTCGGACAAGATAAGAGCGTTTACGCCCCTTTTCGGCTTGATATTTTTTAAATCTTTCGTACCAATCTTCGGGCGGAAATTTGCGAGTTTGAGTTTGAGTACCATATTCATCGAGCACTCTGGTTTCGATGATGTTAAAAATTTGTTCGGGATTAACATTTCCACAAACGGGGCAAACGGTGTCGCTCCAGTTGGCTTCACGAACTGCGGATTTAAAAAATATAATTGCCTCAATAGGTTTACCATTATATATTAAATACCCACCTTGATCCAACACAACCAATCTATCGAACATTTTAAAAATTGCCGATGAAGGTTGATGAATTACAACAAAAACCAATTTACCTTTTAAAGTTAAGTCTTTGAGCAAATCCATGATATTTTCGGAGTCTCGAGAAGAAAGACCGGAAGTGGGTTCATCAAGAAATAAAATAGGGGGTTCTCTAACAAGCTCAAGAGCAATATTTAGTCTTTTACGTTGTCCGCCGCTAATTTTGCGATTAAGAACAGAGCCTACTTTCATGTCACGAATTTCGTAGAGTCCTAATTCTTTTAAATTTTTAATTACTTTTCGCTTTATTGTAAAAACAGAAGCATCACCAAAGCATAATTTTGCATTAAAAAACAAGTTTTCGTACACTGTTAGTTCTTCAATTAAAAGATCGTCTTGCGAAACGTAACCAATTAAGCCGTTTAAATCTGATTTATTTTTGCTTAAATCAACGCCATTGATAAAAATATGTCCACTTGTTGGAGGATAGTTCCCGTTTAAAATATTTAAAAGAGTTGTTTTTCCTGAACCGCTTCCTCCCATTAAACCTACTAATCTGCCGGAGCGTTCAGTAATACTTAAAGGATGTATTCCAACTTTACTATTTTTAAATTTATAAAAAACTTTATCGGCTTCAAAAACAATTTTAGTTTTATTTTTATCAGCAATAAAAATTGAAATAATATCATTATAATATATTGGGCTTATTGTATGAGTTCTTAAAGCTGCCCCATAAGATAAAATGTATATTCTAAAAGGTTGTAAAAGTTGTTGATTTAAATAAACTTCTTTTTCGCCTTCAAAATAAAAAACCAGAATATTTTGCAATTTAATGTACAAAACATAAATTTCGCCAACCAACCCTTCAACATATAAATGATTTATTTTTTCGGGATCTTTTTTTATTGAGTTGGCAACAAGAATACGTTGAGGGTCTTGAAATTCGTTTTTTTTCTTAAAAATAAAATTTTTAATTATATCAAGCTCTTCATTAGGAATTTTAAAAGATTCAGAAACTGTAGCGATAAATTCGTAAGTTTGGTCAGATATATTTTCGTCAATTCTAATAAATTCTAATAGTTTTATTAGCACTATAACTTTTTGCTGTTGAATTAACTCTTCATTTAATAACGAACAAATAGTTAAAAGTTTAACAGAGCTAACAGAAAGAATTTTATTAGGATTAGATTTTGATTTTCGATTTTGATACTGAGTAACGTATTGCTCGTATATTTTCATATACTCCTCAACTTGTTCTTTGCTAAGTTGTTCAAGCAGGAAATACTCAACCACATGAATGCGTCCGAGTTTATGACCAACCGGAGAACCGATTAAAGCAAAAAGTTGCATCAACGCTCTTAAAATCCTCTGACTCATAAATCAAATTATTGTTTAAAACCAATAAACATTATCACAAACCCCGAAGGTTTTCCTTGAGGTAACTCGGCTTCAATAAAACATTCCAAAGTAGAGGTAAACTTAAAATCCCAATAAGTAGATTGATTGTAATTTACATTTGAAAAAAGTTCATTTCTATTTTGATCATAAAGCCTAAAAATTACACTTTCATCAGCCGGCTCACTGGCAGCAACGATTCTATAGGTTGCCCCGCCAAAAAAAGTCATTCTAAATTCTGCAACTTCACCTTGAGTTAATATTGATCGATATTGTTGTCCATCTGAAATATATGGATATTGCAAATAAGCATTGCAATAACTTATTAAACTATCAATTTGTGCATGAGCACTATTAGCCATAATAAAGACGAATATTATTGAAAAAAGTATTTTTTTCATGCTTAAAATTTTTGTTTTAACAGATGTAAAATTAATAATTTTTTGTTCATTCATGTTTATTATTTTCAAAAAAGCTATTCAATAATCCAAGTTCTCAAACTTTCAATTTTTTCTGAAATTAACATTAAATCATCTGCTGAAATATTATAAGTTGTAACACTATTTATTATAGTAATTTTATTTTGAGGATCAGTTTCCGGTGCTTCGTAAGTATATACATCTTCTACTCCTTCAAAAACAATAGAAAGATCAACTAATTTTTCGATTAAATAATCTAAATCGGTGTTTCCGGAATTATAATACGGCTGCAAAAGATCAATAATATTATTTAAAGGGCTTTTTTGTTCACCTATCCTTAAATTTACTTCAGGATTATCACTAACAGCCGAAATTTTAGTTAATAAATACAAGCCTTCTATCCAGCCACCGGCAATAATAAGTACGCCTATTTGTTCTTGATCATTTTCAAGCAAGTATGAATCAATATCTTTAAAAATATCCGACATTAAAAATATTAAAGAATCTTTGTTATTACTATTATTCTCTATCCGATCAAATATGCTATGATTTAAAGAATTTAACACTCCAACTTGCTCAGCTAATTTTTTAATAACAGTAAAATAATGAGCACTTTCAGACAATTGATCATAAATAAAAAGATTACCTAAATTTGCGCCGTAAACTCCTATATTAACAGACTGTTTAAAAGTAGTCAAATATTTAACGTAATTATCGGGAGAATTTAAAAAATCTTTATAAAAAGGGATATTAAGATCTTTTACTAAAATCGAAGCTTGTATAGGAGACGGAACACTAAAAACCTTATTTCTAACTTTTACTAATCCAGGTATTATAGGAGTATTAGATGTATCGGGTTTATTTGTATTATTATCTACTTCTTCATTGCATGATATTACTATAATGCTTATTATGAATAAAAATATTATTTTCCTCATTGAGATTAAATTTACAAAAATCATTGACAAAATTAAAAAAAATATCGTTCAGTAATAATTTTAAAGAGAAAAATAATTATATAAATTAATTTATGTTTTAAATATGAAGTTTTTAAAATTGATCTTAACAAGAAATATCTATTTAAACAACTAACAACAAGCAGTTTACAAACCTAACTTTAAAGCAATCTTTATTTCTAATATAAAAAAAAGTTAAATTTATGTTTTTACTGAAACAATTTATTAAAAAAATACGTTACTAATTTGAAGTTAAAATAGACATTTGTATCCTTTTTTAAAAAAAGAAATATGAGACAACTGAAAATCGTAAAATCAATAACAAACAGAGAAAGTACTTCATTAGATAAATATTTACAAGATATTGGAAAAGAAGAACTTATAACTGTTGAAGAAGAAGTGGAATTAGCAAGAAGAATAAAACAAGGCGACCAATTAGCATTAGAGAAATTAGTAAAAGCAAATTTGCGTTTTGTTGTATCAGTAGCAAAGCAATACCAAAATCAAGGACTGACATTATCAGATTTAATTAACGAAGGTAATTTGGGGTTGATCAGAGCTGCTGAAAAATTTGACGAAACTCGTGGATTTAAATTTATTTCTTATGCTGTTTGGTGGATTAGGCAATCAATATTACAAGCCTTAGCCGAACAATCAAGAATTGTTCGTTTGCCGTTAAATCAGGTTGGTTCGATTAATAAAATGAACAAAACGTTGGCTAAATTTGAGCAACAACACAATCGTCAACCAACTGATACTGAGCTTGCTGAAATTCTTGACGTTTCTGAAGAAAAGTTATTACAATCCAGGAGAAATGCTACAAGACACAGGTCAATTGATGCTCCTGTAACTGATGACGATTCAGGTAGTTTAGCCGATTTAATTGAAAACAGCGATGCACCACGTGCCGACGCCGAACTAATGAAAGAATCGCTTTCTACCGAAATTGAAAGAGCTCTTACAACTCTTACCAAAAGAGAAGCTGATGTTATTAGATATTTTTTTGGTATTAATGCTCCAGAAATGACTCTTGAAGAAATTGGGACTCATGTTGGGCTTACACGTGAAAGAGTTAGACAAATTCGAGAAAAAGCTATCAGAAGACTCAGACACAATTCCAGAAGTTCTTTACTCAGACAATATTTAGGTTAAAATTACAACCTTTTTGATGTACCGTTGCTTTATAGCAACGGTTTTTTTATGCCTTAGTATTAAAAAATTTACAAACTTCAGTTAAGCCGCATTTTTCACATTTAGGACTTCTTGCTGTACAAACATACCTGCCATGCAAAATTAACCAGTGATGAGCTATAGGTATTAATTTATCCGGAATGTTTTTAACCAACTCAATTTCGGTTTGCAAAGGCGTTTTTGAATTATTTGTTAACCCAATTCTATTTGAAACTCTAAATACGTGAGTATCAACAGCCAGAGCAGGTTTATCATAAACAACCGAAACAATAACATTTGCCGATTTTCTGCCAATACCGGGCATTTTTTGCAATAATTTTATATCATCAGGAACTATAGATCCAAACTCATCTACTAAAACAGTTGCCATTCCAACCAAATGTTTGGCTTTATTATTTGGGTAAGAACAAGTTTTGATATATTCAAAAACTTCGGCAACAGAGGCTTCTTTTAAAACTTCAGGTGAAGGGAAACGATCAAAAAAAACCGGAGTAATTTTATTCACTCTTACGTCTGTACATTGAGCCGAAAGTAAAACAGAAACTAATAACTCATAAGGATTTTTATAATTTAATTCAGTTTCGGCAACTGGCATTGATTTTGAGAAATAATCTATTACAAATTTATACAATTCTTTATTTGTCATTACACTTTATATTTTTCGCAAAACTAACAAATTACTTAATTATTTTACATAAAATCCTTTTAATAAACATTAATATAAAAAAAACAAATATTTTTTTCATCTGAAAATTCATTTAATTTTAAACTTTAAACATGAGCATAAATCAATATAAATCTATAAATCAACAATTTAAGATCAATAACAAAAAGGGATATTTTTTTTTGTTAAAAATTTAAAATTAAACTTGATCTAACCTATAAATTATGTTTATTTTGTATAAAAAATACATCATGAAAGAAAAAATAAAATTTTGGCTAATTGCTTTAGTAATTGGCACTATCGGCGGAGTAGCCGGTTCGTTAATCGTTAATCCAAAAACAGTTACTCAAATTATTGAGCTTCCACAAAATGATCAGAATACTAATTCAAGCTTTACAAAGCTTTACGATTTGCCGGATTTTACAACCGCAGCTGCTAACGCAACTGATGCAGTTGTTAATATTAAAACCGAATCGTACCAACAAGTTGACGATCCATTGTATAACTTGTTTTTTGGTTCTCCCAATGTACCTATGCAAGGAAGCGGTTCGGGAGTTATTATTTCAACCGATGGTTATATAGTTACAAACAATCACGTTGTTGAAAATGCAACAAATATTAAAGTTACATTAAACGATAAACGTGAATTAGACGCTGAAATAATTGGAACAGACCCAACAACAGATTTAGCTTTACTAAAAATTTCCGCCAACAATTTAACTGTTTTAGAATTTGGAAATTCAGACAATTTAAAGGTAGGAGAATGGGTGTTAGCTATTGGAAATCCATATTCGTTAAATTCAACAGTTACAGCTGGCATTGTTAGTGCTAAAGCTCGGAATATTAGTATTTTAAAACAAACTTACGCCATTGAATCATTTATACAAACCGATGCAGCTGTAAATCCGGGAAACAGCGGCGGAGCGTTAATCAATGTTAGCGGTTATTTAATTGGCATAAACACTGCTATTGCCTCACCAACAGGTAGTTATACAGGCTACTCATTTGCAATACCCGTAAGCATAGTTAAAAAAATTATTGCCGATTTAATTGAATTTGGTAGCGTTCAACGAGCTTTTCTTGGAGCCCGACTTGTAGATATTGACGAACAAATTGCCCAAAGTTATAATTTACCTAACAGAAAAGGAGTATTAATTACCTCTGTTACAGACAAAGGTGCAGCACAAGATGCAGGTTTAAAAGAAGAAGACGTTGTTCTAAAATTAGATTCTATTGAAGTAAACGAAACATCTGAGCTTCTTGAACTTTTAGGCAGACACCGCCCCGGCGACATAGTTACAATAACAGCACGTAGAGACGGAAATATTAAAACTTTTGATGTTACTTTGCAAAACAACAAAGGCGGCACAGTTAATAATAGTACTGTTGCAAAAGCCGATGTTTTTGGAGCAACATTTGAAGATTTAACGGATCAAGAAAAAGATGATTATGACATTAGAAATGGCGTAAAAGTTTCAAAAGTTATGAGTGGAAAATTTTTATCGGCCGGAGTTAGAGCAGGATTTGTAATTCAAAAAATAAATGACCGAACGGTAAAAACTGCCGACGATGCAAAAAAAATATTAGATAATGTTTCGGGAGGAGTTTATATTGAAGGTTTTTACCCCGACACAAAAAAGAAAGCATATTACGCTTTTGGAGTTCAATAAAAAAATAAAGGGGGCATTTTGCCCCCAACTTAATACACATCAGCTATATTTTTTTAAAATCTAAAACCTACTCCTGCAGTTACGGGATAAATTTCAGGACCTGAATTTTTTTCAAAAAGAGGCATTAAAGAGTAGTTTGCATATAAGAACCAATCATTGTAACCAACACGAGCAGTTGCTTGATAATAAAATTTTGTCATTGGCCAATCAGAAGATTTATCTTTATATTTAATTTTTGAATTACCATCGGTATAAACAGATTTCATTTTTGCAGAAGCATTAAATCCGCCTATTACACCACCGGCAACAAATAATCTTCTATCTTTTTTATTCACAGGTATCTGAAATTCAAGCATTAGAGGAACAGTAATCGAAGCAGTTTTAAATCTGTTTTTTTGGTACGAAATATCTGAATTTAGTGAAACTATATTTCCGTTTTGATCAACATCAAGTAAAACGTTTTGCTCAAGTTCATAATTATTAAAAGTAAACCCTAAACCGGTTACAGCTCCAACATATCTGTTAAAAAATGGAATGCTTAATTGAAAAGGATTTATCGAAAATTCGCGAGATCTGGTATAGTCAACCGACATAAATTTTGCATCTAAGGGTAAATTTAAGCTATAATCAGATGTAAAAAAAGCATTTACACCAAGATTTAAACCAGCCCAATGGCCTTTAAATTTTTTCTCTTTTCGTGGACTTAAGTCATCTACATCTAAATCTCCGTACAAATCATCATAATCAGGTAAAGAAACATGAATATCTATACTACCAATTTCATCAATTGCGTCTGCTATATCTTCTTGTGCATCTTCTAAATCAGATATAACATCTTGCATATCATCAATAAAATCTTCTTTTATTTCAATTATTTGCTCAATACTGTCTATTTTATCAGAATAATCAACATTTGGATCAGTACCTAAAGCATCAATTTCTGCATATAAATCATCAATTTGAAGCTGTTGATTTTCAATTACTTTATTAATATTGTTAATACCTGTTTGAATTGTATTTACACCGATATTATTCGTTAAAGAATCAATATTGATGTCTATTACTATTGTTGAATCGTGTTGAGCTTTTATTGCTCCCGATAACATGAATAGTAAACCGATTGTTAATAAGATTATTTTTTTCATTTTTCTTAATTTTATAGGTTAATTATTGTGTTTATTAGTTTGACGTTTAAGTTGAATTTTAGTTACAATTTAAAATTATGCTCTTTTTATAATTAGAACTTTTCCACCTTCTAAAAGATTTAATGTATTATCATATAAAAAAACATTACCGGCAGATAATTGTTTAACAAAAATAGTTAAATCATTTATCTCAGAATGAAGTTGATTAGATTGCTGATTAAGTTTGTTAATATTTATTTTGTATTGTTCATTTTGATTATCATCTAAAATAAATTCCTGAAAAGTTGATATTAATTCTTCAATCCTAAATAATTCATGTTCTTTTTTGCAGATTAAACAAATAACTTGTTCAAAAGCTACATTATAACTAACTGATGAAATATTAAGTTGATTTTTACTTAATTCAGGAGTGTTAAAATTTGCATTTGCACTTAATGATAAACTTGTTAAATAAATTGCAATTGTTATTGATAATAATGTTTTCATGAGTTTAGAGTTTTATTAAATTTTTTAAAATATTTTTATTTATCTCTGAGACGAGAGGAACTGAGAATAGTTACATTTTAAAAAGACTATAACAAATAAAATCATAATCATCAAAAAAATAAACATAAAAAAATAGTTTTTTTTACAAAAAAATCTAATTCTAAAAAAAATGCAAATAATACTAACTTAATAAAATTTTAACATTTTTTGACATTATGGGATACTCAAAATTTTTAAGTGGAGTTGATATAAAAAAAATTTAGTTAGTAAGAGTTTATTTTACGAAATGTCTGGAAGGCTAATATTAGACTAAGGAAAAAAATTTAAAGTGTTTTTTAAATGAAAAGTTAAAATAAAAAAAAGATAATAATTTATCACAAAACGATTAATATTACAACAGCTTATAGTCTATGTTTCAATTAAACAAAACAAGCTAAAAATTTTAATTTACTTTATTTATTCTTTTTTACATCTTTTTTATATTGTTTAATCATTTTCCCAAATTTTTTATCTTTATTTCTTCTTTCTTTATAATCCATCTCAAAATGATGTTTTTCTTTTTCTAATTTCAAAAAATTTTCATAAGAAGCTCGGTCAATAATATTATTTTCTACGGCTTTAATAATAGCACAGCCTGCTTCGTTAACATGTTTACAATTTTTGTATTTGCAATTATCCGATAGTTCAGCAATTTTGTTAAAAGTTATCTCTAAGCCATTTTTAACATCAGCAATTCCAATTTCTTTCATTCCCGGATTGTCAATAATTAGTCCGCCATTTTCAAGAACAAACAATTGTCGGTGAGTTGTAACATGCCTTCCTTTTTTTGAACTGGCACTTATTGAATTAGTTTGCATTACGTTTTCACCAATAAGATTATTTATCAAAGTTGATTTTCCAACACCCGAGGAGCCGAGTAAACAATATGTTTTACCTTTTATTAAAATATTAACTAAATCTTCATAACCTTTTTTTGTTTGATTACTTATAAAAAACACAGGAATTTGTTTAATTCTTTTTTCAACGGCTTCGTTAATAGATTTTAATTCAGAATCATCAATCAAATCTATTTTATTTATTACAATTATTGGTAAAATATTGGAGGTATTACAGATAGTTAAATATCGTTCAATTCTATTAATATTAAAATCTCTGTCGGCAGCTTGAACAATAAAAGCATAATCAATATTTGAAGCAATTATTTGTTTTTCGCCAAACTTACCAACCGCTTGTCTTTCAATCACATTTTTTCTTGAAAGTATATTGTGGATAATAACTTTATCAACATCATATTGCGAAACCGAAACCCAATCGCCAACTGCCGGAAAATCATTTCTACTTTGAGCAGAAAATCGCATGCTTCCGATAATTTCGCCTTCAAATTCGCCTACAGATGTTTTTACAATGTATCTTTCTTTATGTTCCGAAATTACTCGTCCAACTTCAAAATTATGAAGATTATTTTTCTGCCTATAATCTTCAAAAAAATTTGTATATCCTAAGTCATCTAATGTTATCATTTTAATTATTTTAATGATAGTTAAATAATTTACAAAAAATTGTTACTTAAGCCAATGAATGAAAAAAAGATTAGATAAAATACACTATATAATCAAAAACTATATTTACAATTACATTGCACTCTTTTGTACTAAATAAATTACAATTAAATAATCACAGCAAAAAGCTAAGGTTCAAATATTTTAGTGTATAGGACTTATATTTTATTTTGTGAGATCAAAAAATATTTTTACACAATCGTGTTTGGTAACATCAAAAATACCAATTTGTTTTGCAATAGTATCGTTATCAGAAAGAACAATAATTTCATAAAAATGTTCACTTTCACCAAACTCAACATTTAAAGTATTTTCATTATCACACGCAGTAACATCATTAACCGAACCGGGAATTGTACCAATTTCGTTCCCATCAACAAAAACTTTTGCGGTGCATAAACAATTTAAAACATTCAAATTTGCACCAAAACTAACAGGAGTAATATTGTGACAACAAGTTGTTTTACAAGAATTTACAAAAATGGCGAATGAAAAAATAATGGCAATAAAAAATTTTATTTTCATCTGAAAGATTTTTGAGTTATTTGTTTCAAAAATAACAAAAAAAACAATAATTCAATGCTTTAAAAAAATTTAAAGCACTAATTTGGATTATAAAACAGAACAATCAGCATCATTAAAATTTTGATCCCAACAATGCCAAACACTATCCTGAAAAATCTGAAAATCGCGGATTCTTCCATTATGAAAATCATTATTATAATCAATTTCAATCAAATTATCCACACGTTTATTATATATATCGTAAAACGCGTTAAAATCTCCATCTTGATTATTTCCATAATAAATATATCCACCCATATCATCACTATCAGCCTCAATATTAGTGTATTTTACAATTACAGAGTTATCGGCAGGGTTAAAAGTCCAATCAATTTGAAGATAATCAGTATCATTTTGTGGGCTTTTATGAATAACCCATTGTCCGGAATTTCCATCTTGAGTTTGAGAACCCGTAAGCCACGAAAAATCTTGAAAATCACCATCTACAGAAAATTGCATATCCCAAAAAATAGTTTGATCAGAATTTTTTGTTGCATAAAAACTAACATTATAAGTTGTAAAATCGGGGATAATTTCAAAATTAAGCACCCACCTATCTTCAGAAACGTTTTTTGGGCTTGTACTTAATGCTTTCTCATAAGCTAACGCAACAACTTCTAAATCAGAAGCAAAAATTGAAGTCCATTCCTGAATATCCGAAGATGCTATTAAAGAATTTCCTGATTTTTCAGTAAAAACACTCTTTATTGTTTGTGTGCTATTTTCAATATCGGGTATAAAAAAAGTTGACGATTTAGGTAATTCAGGCGAAATACTTTCTTCGCATGAGGATAAAATAATTATTGTACTTACAATAAATAATATTATAGACAGCAATGTAATTCTTTTAACCATAACAATTTGATTTTTTTAATTACTACAAATTTAATTAAAATTTTATCAGAATTTGTTAAAGATAAAGCCAAACTGTGATTTTAAGTAAAACTTTTTTGAATTTCTGTTAATTTTTTTTAGAAATTGTAATCAGTAATTTAAAAATTATTTGTTATTTTGGAAAAAATTTAAAAAACTTAAATTTCAATATGTCTTTTTTCGAGAAAGAATTTACATTCGATAGAGTTGTAAGAATTATTATTACAATTTTAATCATAGGAGCACTATTGTTTTTACTAAACTATTTTAGTGCAGTTTTAATTCCCTTTGTAATAGCACTAATTATTGCATATTTTTTAAATCCCTTTATAAACTATATTCAAAAAATTATAAAAAAAAGAGGACCAGCAGTTATCGTAGGAATACTATTAATTGCGAGTATTTTTACCGGTATTTTTTTCATTATCATACCTATGATAAGTAAAGAGGTAAATCATGCCGGACACCTAATAAACCAACTTTTTACAAATACAGATTGGACAGCACAGATAGATAAATATTTACCTGAAGCAACGGCAAAAAAAGTAAAAGCATTTATAGAAAACCCTAATATTCAGGAAGTTTTAAGTGAAAACCAAATTAAAGACGCAATTAACTTCGGTATTAAAAAAGTTTTGCCCGAACTTGGAAGTGTTTTAGGTTACACCATAGAAATCATCATCGGGGTACTCGGGTTAACTGTTATTTTAATGTATTTATTTTTTATTCTACTTGATTTTAACGATATTATTTCATTATGGAAGAGTATGATTCCGCCAAAATATAAAAATGCAGTTTTGGGATTTTCTTATGATTTTGAATTTGCCATGAATAACTACTTTAGAGCACAAGCTCTGATTGCAACTATTGTAGGAATATTATTTTCAATTGGATTTACAGCTATTGGACTTCCGCTTGGCATTTTGTTAGGAATAATTATCGGTTTTTTAAATATGATTCCGTATTTGCAAAATATTGCATTGCTGCCGGCAGTTTTTTTGGCCATGTTAAAATCACTCGAAACCGGTCAAAATTTTTGGGTAATTTTAGGACTTGTATTACTTATTTTTGTTATAGTTCAAGCAATTCAAGACGGTGTTTTAGTGCCTAAAATAATGGGTGACGCAACAGGATTAAATCCGGCAATTATTATACTATCGCTTTCGCTTTGGGGAAAAATGTTAGGAATGTTAGGCTTACTTATAGCACTACCAATGACCTACCTTTTACTTTCATACTATAAACGAATGATAGCAAAAACCCAAAAAATGGAAGGACCGGCTAAACAAAAAACTGATTTTGATCTGATAACTCAAAATCTCAGAAAATTACCCGGCGAAGAAGAATAATATATGAAAAAAAAAATAATTTTTATTGTTGGACCTACAGCTGTTGGAAAAACAAAAATTGCTATTGAACTTGCTAATAAATTAAATACCGAAATTATTTCTGCCGATTCAAGGCAAATATATAAAGAACTAAATATTGGCGTTGCCAGACCTTCGATTGAAGAACTTAGCCAAGCAAAACATCATTTTATTGCAACTAAATCAATAAATGATTATTACAACGCCGGCAGTTATGAAGTTGAGGCAAATAAAGTAATTTCAGATTTATTATTACAGCATAACTTTTTAATAGTTACAGGCGGATCAGGGTTATACATTAACGCTCTTTTGTACGGAATTGACGATTTTCCAACAATTGAACCTGAATTAAGAACTGATTTACAGAATAAATTTGAGCAAGAGGGAATTGAAAGTTTAAGATTTTTGCTTAAAAAACTCGATCCTGTTTCATATAATAAAATTGACTTAAAAAACCCCAAGCGAATATTAAAATGTATAGAAGTTTCTATACAAACAGGAAAACCATACTCTTCATTTCTTACCGGAAATCAAAAACAACGAAACTATAATCCAATAATTTTTGTTCTAAACCAACAACGCCAAGAACTTTATGATCGAATAAATAAAAGAGTTGAAATTATGTTTAATAACGGACTGATAAATGAAGCAAAAAATTTACTCTCGTTCAACCATTTAACTCCTTTAAAAACAATTGGATACAAAGAAACATTTGAATACCTGAAAAATAATATAACAAAAGAAGAAGCAATTGATTTAATACAAAGAAACACACGAAAATATAGCAGAAAACAAATTAACTGGTTTAAAAGATACGAAAACCGGATAGATATTACAATGAGTGATAATATGTCGGCAGAAAACTTATTAAAATATTTATAAAACCCTTGCTGACTTATAATAGCCAACAAGGGAATAATTTTTAATAAAAATATCTAACTTGTTGTCTTGAATTTTGATTTAAAGGAATAGATGTATTTTTAGGATATTTTACAGAAAAAGTAAACTCTATTTTTTTTGTTTCGCCCGGAGCTAATTGTAATAGCCAAACAACTTCACCGGTTGTTATATTTACATCACCACCCGAAACTTCAATCATTTTTACTTCAACATCATCGCTTTGAGAAATAGGAATTTGATCACTAATCTCTAAAGTTATGGGACTTTGATGATTATTTTTTATTTCAAATTGATAAGCAAAAGTTGTTGTTTTTTTATTTCCAATAAATTGAGTTGAGCTATAATTGTTTAATTTTTTCATATTCACAATCACTTTACTATCACGTCCTAACGAAACGTCTAAAGTATCTTTAACAGTACCGGTAGAAATAAAAGATTTACCAATATAACTACCAGCATAAAAAATATTTGCCGGTCCGTCAATTAAATTAAGACTTTCCCAGCCAACAATACGGGCAATTAAAAAAACACCCGGATCTAATTTTGAAACGGCAAAGTGCTTATAAGTTGCCGGTAATTGCTCCTCAGAAATATCAACTAGATAAGGCATATCATCGGCCGGAATTGAATATTTTTTATCTATTTCAAATTCATACGACAAAACCGGCACAGCTGCATCATAAACCATTGTTGAATTGTCGCCCACTCCTCCTACTCCATCGGCATTATCGTAGCCAAAATTATCATCTAAATTAGCTACATTAGACTGCTGATAAACCTGCGGTGTAGCACTTGCTTTATTATAATATCGTCCACTTGATCCTGTAGAAATAATTGGAGAACTTGCTTGTATATACCACGGAGTTAGTTGAGGTTTAGCATTATCCAAATTCGCATCATTAGTTGAAAGAGTGATATCTATATTACTCCAATCAATTGCAGTATTATTAAAAACTTTTGCTCTATATATTAATGTGATAGGCTCATCGGTTGAAATAGCCTTAATATCATAAACCGGCGACCATCCTGCATTATTAACTAAATACTTTAATTCTATGTTAGTTGTAAGAGCAACATCAGTTTCTAAAAGCACAGTAACCTCTTTTCGTATATAAGAAGATTGTGCATTTAAAACATTCAACTGGCTTTGTATTCTGTTTTTATCTTTCTGTAAATCAGACACTTTCCTATTAATATCAGATACTTTAGTATTGATATCTAAAATTCTAACTCTATAATAATCAGCAGTTTCTTTTAATTCCTGAATAGAAACACCATTGTCTTGTCCACCAATACTTTTATTAGTTAACAATAAATCACGTTCTATTTTGTAGGCATCAAGCAAATCAGAATAATTTTGTAATTTTGCTGTGATAAGAACAATAGAATCCTGAAGTTTAGAAATAGCAGGTTTTTTATTATCATCAACAAGATAATTAGTAGAAGTAGAAATCATCAAAATATCAACAGTATTATTATCAATTGAAATTCTAACGCTTTTATCATCAACTAGAGGAGATAAACCGGTAAAAATTAACTTATTTTGCCCGGCACTTAACCGAACAGATTTAGTTCGGGTTAATTCAGCATTATTCAAATAAATTTTTGCAGAATTAATATCCGCAGAAAAACTAAGGTCTTTTACATTTTGAGCATAAAACAAAAAAGGTGCTAAAATAATAAACACCAAAAGGTTAAATCTTTTCATAATCGTTTTTTTTTCAAAGATAAAAAAAAACAACTAATTAGTTACTGAAAACAACTTAAAAAAATTAAAACTTTTAAAATATTGAAAAACAACAAGTTAAAAGAATAACAAATATTTATTGAATAAGAATATTAAAACTTTTGCTAAATAAAAAAAAAAAACAATATCTTTGCACCACTAAAAAATGGCTTAAAGTCTAAAAAAGAAAATCGAAGAAATAAAAAAATCATTTAGAAATGCAAAACAAAGGAGCAATTAGGTTACTTATTTTCGCCTTAATTCTTGTAACAGTTTATCAGTTATCATTCACATTTTTTGCCTTAAAAGCTAAAAATGACGCACAAGATTATGGAAAAGGTGACTACAGCAAAGAAGTTGCTTACCTCGATTCGATGAAAAACGTAGAGGTATATAACTTATTAATTAAGAATTATACACTTAAAGACTGTCAAGACAGACAACTAAACCTTGGTTTGGACTTGCAAGGAGGTATGAACGTTATTCTGCAAGTATCAGTACCAAATTTAGTTAAAGAATTGTCATTCAACACAGGTGATCCTACTTTTAATGCAGCATTTAATGCAGCAAATACAGAGTACAAAAAAGGAAAAGGAGACTTTCTGACGTTACTGGCTCAACAGTACAAAAACGAAACTCCAAACGCATTAGCCGCTATCTTTTCTACTTCGCCAAATATGCCTGATTTAGTTGGATCCGAGTTCACTAACGATCAAGTAATTCAAGTGCTTAGAGAACAAACTGATGCCGCTATCGACAACGCTTTTAACGTACTTCGTACTCGTATTGACCGTTTTGGTGTTACTCAACCTAACATACAACAACTCGAAAATCAAGATGGACGTATTTTAGTTGAACTACCCGGTGTAAAAGATGAAGACCGTGTTAGAGGCTTACTACAAAGAAGTGCTTCGTTAGAATTTTATTTAACTTACAACGTTACCGAAATTTGGGGTATTCTTCAACAAGTTGATGCTCAATTAGCAACTATTTTAAAAAGAGATGATGTTAATGTTATTCCAAGCACAGACACCAATTTAATAGCCCAAGACACAATAGATATTGACACTACCGGACCCTCTCTTCTTACAGATGTTGATACTAACAACACAATGATAAATGACACCACAGCATTATCAATGGACGATAATATTGATCTTCACCCACTTATTGGAAGAATTTATCCTAATGCAGACCCTAATACCAATGAACTATACCAAAGTCCATTAGTTGGTTATGTTAAAATGACTGACACTGCTGAAATTAACAGACTTCTTGCAATGCCCGAAGTACGTCAATTACTTCCAAGAGATTTAAGATTAGCTTGGTCGTTTGAATCTATTACAACCGACAATGGAGATATAATTTTTGAGCTAATTGCTCTTAAAACTGAAAAAGACGGAACAGCTCAATTAGACGGAGATGTAATTACAAATGCTCGTCACAACTTTGACCAAACAAAAGGAAATGCCGAAGTAACAATGATAATGAACTCCGGTGCTGCTAAAGAATGGGCAGAACTTACCGGTCAAAATCTACAAAAATCAATCGCAATTGTTCTTGACGGAGAAGTATATTCTTATCCAACTGTTCAAAGTAAAATTACCGGAGGTGTTTCGCAAATTACCGGTAGATTTTCTATTGAAGAAGCTCAAGACCTTGCAAATGTTCTTAAATCAGGTAAACTTCCTGTTGTAATTAACATTGTTGAACTTAACCACGTTGGACCATCACTCGGAAAAGAATCAATTAGTGCAGGTATGTTATCATTCATAATTGCATTTATTGTAGTACTTATTTTTATGATACTATATTATAACAAAGCCGGTTGGGTTTCAGATATTGCACTTATAGCAAATATGTTTTTTATTATTGGAGTTCTTGCCTCACTTGGAGCAGTTTTAACATTACCAGGTATTGCCGGTATTGTTCTAACAATTGGTATGTCGGTTGATGCGAACGTTATTATTTACGATAGAATTAGAGAGGAACTTAGAGCCGGTAAAGGAGTTAAAAAAGCCATAACAGATGGATATGCAAATGCATACTCAGCAATCATTGATGCAAACGTTACTACTTTATTAACGGGTATTATTCTTTATATTTTCGGACACGGACCTATCCAAGGTTTTGCAACTACTTTAATTATTGGTATTTTCACTTCTCTATTTTCTGCAATCTTTATTACAAGAATTATTTTTGAAGGTTTACTTACTAAAAATAAAGAAATCAAATTTTCAGCTAAATGGAGTGAAAACATTCTTTCTAATCCTAAAGTTAATTTCTTAAGCAAAAGAAAAACTTGGTATATTGTTTCAGGAGTTGTTATTCTTTTAAGTATTGGCTCACTTGCTATTAAAGGCTTAGATCTTGGTGTTGACTTTATTGGAGGACGTACTTACGTTATCAGATTTGACGAAAATAAATCAATTAATACTACAGAATTAACTGGGTACTTATACAACGAATTTGGATCATCACCCGAAGTAAAAACTTTTGGTTCAGATAATCAAGTTAAAATAACAACAAAATACGAGATTGAAAGCGACGATCCTAATATTGAAGATATTATTATTAAAAAAATGTACACAGCTTTATCTCCGATTTTAAATGCTGATGTTGATCTTGAAACTTTTAAAGATGACTATATTATGTCATCTCAAAAAGTAGGACCAACAATTGCCAGCGATATTAAAAAGGCAGCAGGATACTCAGTGTTCTTTGCACTACTTGTAATATTCATGTACATATTTATTCGTTTTAAAAACTGGCAATTTGGACTTGGAGCTACTGTTGCTCTACTTCACGACAGTATTATTACTCTTGGTATATTCTCAATTTTCTGGGGCATATTACCGTTCTCTTTAGAAATTGACCAAGCATTTATTGCCGCAATTCTTACAGTTGTTGGATACTCTGTTAACGATACCGTTATTATTTTTGACCGTATTCGTGAATTCCTAAACATACACCCAAAACGCGATAAAGAAGACACTATTAACTCTGCTCTAAACAGCACACTTAGTCGTACTTTAAATACTTCTTTAACTACATTCTTTGTGCTTTTAACCATATTTATTTTTGGTGGAACAGTTATTAGAGGTTTTGTATTTGCTCTTATGGTTGGTGTTATTGTTGGAACTTACTCTTCATTATTTATTGCATCTCCTATCACATTTGACACTCTTAGAAGAAGTGTAATTAAAGAAGAAAAAGTGAAAGACGTTGAGCAAGAAAAAGAAAAAATTATTTCTCAAACAAATATTATAGAAGAAACTGAAGAAGAAAGAACAGAAAGACTTAAAAAAGAAGAAAGAAAAAAAGCCCAAAAACGAAAAAAGAAAAAATTTAAAAAATAACATTTTATTATTTTAAAAGAGCCTCATTTGAATGAGGCTTTTTTTTATGCAAATTGCAAACGTTTGCAATAAAATTACGAAAAAATTTAAAATATTGTGTTAATTTTAAGTTAAATTTGTTCAAAATAATTTGAGTTATGAAACTGATAAAATTTACACTTGTTTTTTTTGTATTACTTAGTTTGAACTTAAAAGTTTTTAGCCAAAACGAACTTAATACAAGTGATGGCAATACAGTTTATGATATTGTTTCATCTAACCCCGTAGTTATAGACCCAAACCTCACAGTAACAACAACATCAAGCATAAATAATGCAATTGTGCTAATTAGCGAAGGTTATATTCAATCAGACGATATTTTAATATACCCCAACATTTTACACGGCGTATCCGGTAGTTATAACTCTTCAAACGGAATTTTAACTTTATCAGGAAATGCTACCGCAGCACAATATCAAGAAATTTTACGAACTATTCAGTTCAACACAACCGGAACACCATTACAAACAATTGATAGAGTTATAACCTTTTCATTAGGCGATGCTCTTCCATTTTATCCTTGCGGGCAAACAGAACCTCATTTTTATAAACTAATAAACGCTTATGCAAATGACTGGATTGGAGCCAGAAACCATGCAAGCTCACAAACTTATTTTGGTTTTCAAGGATATTTAGCTACAATAACTTGTGCTGAAGAAAACAGCTTTATTACTCAAAAACTTGACGCATCTGCTTTTATCGGAGCTTCAGATATTGATGCCGAAGGTGTTTGGAAATGGATGACCGGTCCGGAAGCAGGAACAATATTTTGGAATAACGGAACAACAATAACTTATGATAATTGGAATGCAAACGGAGAACCTAACAACACTGCGGGAGAAGAACATTACGCTTGTATTTACGGACAAAATCACCCCACTTGGGGACAAACAGGATTCTGGAACGACATCAGACAATTCCCTGAAGCATTAGACTTAATTGCCGGATACGTTATAGAATTTGGCGGAATGGCGGGAGATCCGCCCCTAAATATTGCCGACACAAAAACTATTGTTTTTCAAAATTCACCTCAATTAAATTTAACTGTTACCGGCAGTACTGTTTGCGAAGGAGATAATGGAACTGTTATTATTCAAGGCACTGAATTAAACGTTGAATATGAAGCTTTTATAGGAACAACATCAGTTGGAACAGTAAATGGAACCGGAGGAAATGTGCAAATAACAATTCCAACAAATAACTTAGTTATTGGAGCAAATATAGTTACATTTACTGCCGATAATGGAACTTTTTCGGGAAATTTAACAAATTCAGCAACAATAAACGTAATTCAAAATCCTAATAACACCAACACTGTTTTAGGAAATACAATTTGCTCAGGAAACACAGCAGAAATTATTATCCTATCATCTGAAAATAACATCTTATACGAAGCCTTTATTGGAACAACATCAGTTGGAAATACAAACGGCACCGGCAACAACGTGTCAATTTCTGTTGCTGCTTCTTATTTACAAACAGGCGAAAATATTATCCATGTTATTGCCTCCAACGGAAATTGCGAAATTCAATTAACCGATACAGCTGCAATTAACGTTATACCGGGACCGGCTAATTCTAATATTGTTACAGGTTCATCAATATGTGCTGGAGATGATGGTATAGTTACCATTATTTCTTCTGAAACAAATATTGAATACGAAGCCTTTATTGGAACAACATCAGTTGGAAATGCTACCGGAAACGGAAATAACTTATCTATAAATATTTCAGCTTCATATTTACAAGAAGGTGAAAATATTATAGATGTATTTGCTTCAAACGGAATTTGTAATACCCAATTAAATGACACCACCGGATTATGGCTTTATTTAATAAACATGCCGAACATTTTAACCGAAGGAAGTCAGATTAACTACGGTGAAAACGGCACAATAACACTGTTAGAATCCGAAGATAATATTACTTATAATTTATACCATGTAACAAATGATAGCAGCACTTTTGTTGCAAACCTAATCGGAAACGGAAGCGAAATAGCTTTTGATATTCCTGCTAATTTATTATTTGAGGGAGAAAATAATTTTAATATTTATGCCCAAAACGGAAAATGTTCAGAATTAGTTGGTAATGACGTAGTTATAGTACAAGCAGAAGTTGATATCCCTGATGGATTTTCGCCAAATCAAAATGGAATAAACGACTATTTTGTTATTGACGGAATTGATGCCTATCCACTTAACATTGTTAAAATATTTAACCGTTGGGGAACTCTTGTTTTTGAAATGCCAAATTACGATAATAACATAAACGTTTGGGACGGAAAATCGAACAAAGGAATTAAAATTGGCGGCGATTATTTACCCGAAGGAACATATTTTTACGTTGTTGACCTTGGAAACAATTTAACTCCAATAAAAGGCACACTTTATCTAAAAAGATAACAAATTTTTAAACCGAAAAAATTGATATATGCGAAAAATAACACTTCTATTTGCATCAATCATAATTAGTTGCAGTATTTTTGCTCAACAAGAAGCAATGTTTACAAATTACATGTTTAACACCCAAGCCGTTAACCCTGCTTATGCCGGCAGCTTAAACGCCCTATCGGTTACAACTTTAAACAGAGCTCAGTGGCTTGGATTTGATGGAGCACCTCTTACTCAAACTTTATCCATTAATGCTCCAATTATCAACAAAAATATAGGTTTAGGATTTTCAATACTAAATGATAAAATAGGCTTTGTTAATAAAACATATTTATTTGCAGATTTTGCTTATAAAATAAAATTAAATAATAACGCATGGTTATCATTCGGAGTAAAAGCCGGAGTAAATCACCGAAAAGCCAATTTTAGCGGAATGAATCTTGAAACAGCAGCTGACCCTGATTTTGCTCAAAATCTAATTAGCGACTGGTTGCCTAATTTTGGTGCAGGAATTTATTATTATACAAACAAATACTACATAGGAATTTCGATTCCAAAAATATTAGAAAACAGCTATAACATTAACTCTGCAAGTACATTAGCTGACTTGGGCGGCGAACAAAAACACTACTTTTTTATTGCCGGATATTTATTTGATTTAAGCGACACATGGAAATTTAAACCAACAACTTACATAAAAATTACAAAAGCTGCACCTATACAGATAGATTTATCAACACAATTTATTTATAATGATAAATTTTGGCTCGGGTCAATGTTCAGAGGCGGTGATGCTATTGGAATTTTAGCCGGATTTTATTTGAACCAACAACTTTCGTTCGGTTATTCGTATGATTGGTCGTTTGCAAATCGCACATTTAAATACAATTCAGGCAGCCACGAAGTTTTTTTAAAATATGATGGCATTTTTTCAAACACAAAAGAAATTATTTCACCAAGATATTTTTAAACAATATTTTTTAAGAAGCAATATTACTTATTTTAAATTACAAACAGATGAAAAAATATTTACTTTTTTTTACTATTATATTTTCAAACTCACTAATTAACGCCCAAATAAATTATCTAAAACCGGGAAGTTCGTTGTTCACTATAAAAAATTTAAGCATTAACACAGAACATCAAGATTTTGGGGCAATTTTTTATAAAGATAAAATTGTTTTTTCTTCTACAAATGCAAATGCTCAACTTTTAAACAGAAAATGGTCGTACAATGATTTGCCATTTTTAGATTTATATATTGCTGATATTGACCCTAATACACAAGAATTTACAAAAATAAACGAATTTAATAAACAGGCAAACAAAAAATACAACGAAGGACCGGCAGCATTTACAGCCGATGGAAACTTGATGATTTTTACCACAAATAATTACGATGCCGACAAATCAGCAGATACATTTAAATTAGAACTTTTTTCATCAAAATTAGTTGGTGATAAGTGGCAGCAAAAAACAGCTCTTCCATTCAATAACGATAAATATTCTGTTGGACAAGCTGCTATTTCGCCCGACGGGAAAATCATTTTTTTTGCTTCAAATATGCCCGGAGGATACGGGGGTGTTGATCTTTACATAAGTAATTTTAACGGCGGGAAATGGTCAACTCCAAAAAATTTAGGCAACAAAATAAATACTTCAGGTAACGAAATGTTCCCTTTTTTGCATAAAGATGGATTGCTTTTTTTCTCTTCAGATGGTTTTAACGGAATTGGTGGCTTAGATGTTTTTGTTTGCGATATTTCTAATCCAAATAATCCCTCAACTCCAAAAAATTTGGGCTCACCCATTAATAGCACATCAGATGATTTTTCTTTCATTTTAGACGAAAATCAACATAAAGGATATTTCTCTTCTGATAGAAATTCAGGAAAAGGAAATGATGATATTTATTCATTTTTATTATCCGAAAAAATAACATTAAACACAATTATAACAGGTACAATTTACAACAAATTAGACAGCACCGTTATACCTAATGTAAAAATAACAATTTTTAATCAAAATAACGACAGTTTAACAACAATAACAACAAATTCTCAGGGTGAATATGAATATTCAACTAACGATAACGGAAGTTCATTTAAAATAAAAGGATTAAAAAATAAATATATTCCGGACTCTATTGTGATATATACTAACAATAACGAAACTGAATATTCAGCTGATTTATATTTAGAAAAAATATACGAATTTAACTTTAACTGTTTGGTTATCAATAAAAATAATCAAAAAATAATTGAAAATGCAGTAGTTTATTTTACTGATAATATTACCGGAAAAAAAGACACACTTTTCTCAAATTTTGAAGGAAAATTTAGCATTGATTTAACAGGACACAAAATAAATGACCAATTAAGCTTTGAATTTTTATCAATAAAACCAAATTTTGATACCACTTATTACTCTTTTGATACAACCCTATCAAGTGAAGGAAGTTACAATACAGTAATTAGAATGAAAAAAACAGTTTTTACTGTTGCAGATATTATAGATTTAAACCCTATTTTCTTTGAATTTGATAAATATAACATCACTTCCGAAGCGGCATACGAATTAGATAAAATTGTAAAACTTATGAACGATAAACCAAATATGGTTGTTGAAGTAAAATCATATACAGATTGTAAAGGATCAAAATCATACAATATGCGTTTATCACAAAAAAGAGCAGAATCTACAATTGCTTATATTCAAGATAAAATAACAAATCCATCAAGAATATCGGGGCAAGGATACGGCGAAATTGATCTTAATACAAACGGTGATTGTCCGCCCGATAATCAACCTTCGCCCGACCAACAATTAAGCAGAAAAACAGAATTTGTAATTATTAAAATGTAAAAAAATCAAATAAAACACTTATTAATTAGTAATTAGTTAATAATTAAGTTCAATATTACTTTTGTATTTGAAAAATGAATATGCACTTGAAAAAATTTAGCTACTTTTGCCGCCTTAATTAATTTTGATGCCAAAAATATCATACACAACATTAGGTTGCAAGCTAAATTTTTCAGAAACAGCTTCGATTGTAAGGGAATTTACAGAACAAGGCTACAAAACTGTAAAATTTGGCGAAAAAGCAGATATTACAATAATAAATTCTTGCACAGTTACAGCACAAGCAGAACGAAAATCGGTAAACGCTACAAAAAAAGCAGCTAAAATTTCGCCCGAAGGGAAAATAATAATAATTGGCTGTGCTGCACAAACAAACCCTGAGCGATTTTTAAATACCGAGCAAGTAGAATTAGTTCTTGGAACACATGACAAATTTAGAGCTTACGAATTACTTAATTCTAATCATGATATAATATATTCGTGTGATATTCAAGATGTTAATAATTTTGATATAGCATATTCAACAACCGAGAGAACACGTTCATTCCTTAAAATTCAGGACGGTTGCGACTACCCCTGCACATATTGCACAATTCCAAAAGCACGCGGTAAAAGCAGAAATTCAAGTATAAAATCTATTTTAACCGAAGCAGAAAAAATTGCTTCATTAGGTATTAAAGAAATAATTCTCACCGGAGTAAATATTGGCGATTTTGGTAAATCAACAAATGAAACATTTTACGATTTAATAAAAGAACTCGACAAACTAGATGGCATAAACAGATACAGAATTTCGTCTATTGAGCCCAATTTACTTACAACCAACATAATAAAATTTGTTGCAAAATCCGAAAAATTTATGCCACATTTTCATATCCCATTACAAAGCGGTTCAGATGATGTGCTTAAGTTAATGAAACGAAGATATAACACTAAAATATTTGCTGATAAAATTATTGAAACCAATAAACATATTCCAAACGCGTTTTTTGGCATTGATGTTATTGTTGGATTTCCGGGTGAAACAGAAGAACACTTTGAACAAACGTTCAACCTTTTATCTATATTACCAATAAGTTATCTTCACATTTTTCCGTATTCCGACCGAAAAGGAACACCAGCAACAGCTATAAAAAACAAAGTACCATCTGAATGGATAAAAGTTAGAGAACAAAAACTTGCGGAATTATCAAACAAAAAACATGAATTATTCTACAAAAAATTTGCAGGAAAATTACACAAAGTATTATTTGAAAGCAAAGATGAAAACAATTTTTTTTCAGGTTTTACCGATAATTATCTAAAAGTTGCAGTTGAATCAAATATTGATATAAAAAATCAAATAATAAACGTTCAACTTACAAACTTTAAAAACGGAATTTTTGAGGGAATAATTTTATAAAACTACAATATAAAAAAAATAAAAAAGGCTTACGCAAAAACACATAAACCCTTTATAATCAATAAATTATCTAAAAAAATTTAAAAATCTAAACTATTTAAAATATCATCATCAGGAATTTGAGGAAAAGTGAATTTAAAGTTAGGATTTTCATCTTCGGCACGTTTAATAGCAAACATTGCACTACTGTTTCTTGCCCATGCACGGCGTCCAATTCCGTTATTTACGTCCCAATGCAACATCATTTTAAGTCGTCGGTCGGCATCTTCAGAACCGTCGAGAACCATTCCAAAGCCACCATTAATAACTTCGCCCCAACCTACTCCACCTCCATTGTGAATAGACACCCAAGACGCACCTCTAAAAGAATCGCCAATAACATTCTGAATTGCCATATCTGCGAGAAACATAGATCCATCGTAAATATTAGAAGTTTCGCGAAAAGGAGAGTCAGTGCCCGAAACATCGTGATGATCTCTACCAAGCACAACAGGAGCAGAAATTTTGCCGCTTTTAATTGCGTTGTTAAAAGCTTCGGCAATTTTAATTCGTCCTTCAGCATCGGCATACAAAATACGAGCCTGCGAACCAACAACAAGTTTATTAACGCCTGCCTCTTGTATCCATTTAATATTATCTTGAAGTTGTCCAATAATTTCGGACGGAGATGATTTTTCGATTTGTTTAAGAATATTTTCGGCAATTTTGTCGGTTTTTTCCAAATCTTCGGGCTTACCTGAAGTACATACCCATCTAAAAGGACCAAAACCATAATCAAAAAACATAGGACCCATAATATCTTCAACATAAGAAGGATATTTGAATTTTCCATTTTGTTTTAAAATATCGGCTCCGGCACGACTTGCTTCAAGCATAAAAGCATTTCCGTAATCCCAAAAATACATTCCACGTTCAGAAATAGTATTAATAGCCGCAACTTGCCGGCGAAGCGATTCTTTAACTTTTTGTTTAAAAAGTTCGGGTTGTTCCACCATCATTTTGTTAGCTTCCTCAAACGAAACACCAACAGGATAATATCCACCCGACCAAGGATTATGAAGAGAAGTTTGATCAGAACCTAAATCCACTTTTATATTTTTTTCGGCAATTTTTTCCCACAAATCAACAATATTGCCAACATAAGCCAACGAAACAGTACGTTTATCATTTTTTGCTTTAACTGCAGCATCTAAAACTTCATCAACATTGTAGTAAAGTTCATCAACCCACCCTTGCGAAAATCTTTTTTGGGCAGCAATTGCATTAATTTCGGCAGTAATGCTAACCGAACCGGTGATTTTAGCCGCTTTAGGTTGAGCACCCGACATTCCTCCCATTCCGGAGGTAACAAACAACATTCCTTTTAAGTTACTTTGAGGAGTATCCATGATTTTGCGTCCTGCGTTAAGCACTGTGATAGTAGTTCCATGAACAATACCTTGAGGACCAATGTACATATATGAACCGGCAGTCATTTGACCGTATTGCGACACACCAAGAGCATAAAATTTTTCCCAATCTTCGGGTTTAGAATAATTAGGAATAGTCATTCCGTTAGAAACAACAACACGAGGAGCATCTTTATGAGAGGGATACAAACCCATTGGGTGTCCGGAATACATTACCAAAGTTTGCTCTTCGGTCATTTCGGCCAAATATTTCATAGTTATTAAATATTGAGCCCAATTAGAAAATACAGAACCATTTCCGCCGTAAGTTATAAGTTCGTGAGGGTGTTGAGCAACAATTGGATTAAGATTATTTTGTATCATTAACATAATTGCAGCCGCTTGTTTTGTTTTATGCGGATATTGCATTATATCACGAGCATACATATCATAATCAGGACGAAAACGATACATGTAAATATGTCCGTATTTTTTAAGTTCATCGGCAAATTCAACGGATAAAACTTTGTGAAATTTTTCGGGAAAATATCTTAAAGCATTTTTAACAGCTAATTTTTTTTCTTCTGCATTAAGAATATCTCTTCGGATAGGTGCGTGAGGCACAGAATTATCTATTTCTTTAAATTCGGGCAAAAAATCAGGTATTCCCTGAAGTATTTGTTGTTTAAAATCGATCATTTTATATAAATTTTATAATTAACTTAATTCCATTTGCACTGTGCAGGGCTTCAAACAATGTTAAATTGACTCAATTATTTAAAGTAAAATTAAATTACAACTTTTACTCAAAAAAAACATCAATTAATATTAAAATAAAAGTAAAAAGTACGCAAAAAAAACGGTGTGAAAGTAATTTTTTTCGATAAAATAAAAAATGCCGACGAACATCTAAGAAAAACAAAAATTAATTTTTAATTATTTTTATACCAATAACCAAAATATCGTCAACCTGTTCGTTTTCTCCTTGCCATTTTTTCAAACAATTAAACATATTTTCTTTTTGGTTTGCCATATTGTATTTATATATTTTTTTCAACAGTTCTCTATATCTATTAGACCTAAAAGTCTCGTTATTTTTGCCGCCAAATTGAGAAATAAACCCATCAGAAGACAAATAAACAGCATCATTTTCAGCTAACTGAACCGAGAAGTTTTTAAAGTCAACAATGCTATTTTGATGAATTCCGATAGGCATTCTGTCGGTGCGATATTTTAAGATATTTATTTCTCCATCAGCATTTGTAACACGATAAATAGGTTGATAAGCCCCGGCAAATTGCATTTCTAAAGATTCAATATTTATTTTAACAATAGTAATATCCATTCCATCTTTGCTTAAAGAATTAGAATCAAGTTGATTTAATGAAGAAATAACCCTTTCTCTAAGTTCATTAAGAATAATATTTGGAGGTTTACTATTTTTTGAAGTGATAATATCATTGATAAAAGCGATCCCTAAGGCACTCATAAAAGCCCCCGGCACTCCGTGTCCGGTACAATCGGCAGCAATAAAAATTATAAATTTATCGAATGCTTTTGCCCAGTAAAAATCGCCACTGATAATATCTTTTGGTTTATAAAATATAAAATATTCAGTAAAAAAATCATAATTAGCTTTAAATTGTTTTATAACCTTATTTACACCAACATAAGGTGCTAATAAAGCTTTTTGAATTCTTTCAGCATACACAATACTACTTGTAATTTGTTGGTTTTTATGTAAAATTTCTTTGTTTTTAAGTATTAGCTTTTCTTCAACTTCCTTTTGTTTAGAGATATCAGAGTCGATGCCAAGTAACTGAATTAAATTATCAAAGTCATCAAAAATAGGCGTCCAAGTTGTTTGAATCCAAATTTTTTCACCATTTTTTTTACTTAATTCGGCTTCATAACTAACAGTTTGTCCGGTTTTTAGTGCTTTATTGATAAGTGTAACAACCTCTTTATTAGTTGCAGCAAAAAATATTGAGTTCCCGCGTTTTTTAAATTCTTCTAAGGTATAGCCATATAGTTTTGTAAAACCGGAGTTAATCCATTTAATTTGTCCCAAAGTATCAATAATCATAACGGCATTGTCGGTGTTACTTACAACAAGCGACATTTGTTTGAGTTCGAAATTTCGTTCTTTAATAATTTTTTCGGATTGTTTAATTTTTTTAACAGATTCAATTAATCTGTTTTTTTGTTCAATAGCAATATCTCTTTGTCGTTGCAATTCCTGTTCGTATTTTACTTTTTCAGAAATATCGGTTCCAATAACAAAATAATGATCCAACTCACCATTTTTATCAAGTATTGAATTAATAGTAATTGCAACTTTAAAACTCTGATTATTTTTTTTATAATTTGTAACAATACCTTTAAAAACTTCAAATTTTTTAAAAATTGCTTCATCAATTTGTTCGATTATTTCGTATTCCGATTTATCAAATCTCAGAACATGGCTTGGTTTTTTCCCTAAAACTTCCTCTTTTTTATACCCTGTAAGATTAGAAAAGCCCTCATTTATCCACGTTATTTTATCATTTTTATCAACAATAAGAACATAATTATCGGTTTTAGAAGCAACAAAAGAAAGTTTTTCTAATTCTAAGTAAGTTGTAGCGTTTTGGATTGCAATTGCAACAAATGATGCTAAGTTTTTTATCAAATCAAGATGATGAATTTTATAAGCATTTTTTTGAAAACTCTGAACAGTTAAAACTCCTATTTTTTTAGCAGTAAATAAAGGCACATAAATTATGGAAGTAGTAAATTCACCATGTTCAGGAATAGATAAATTTTCAACATATTTTTGTGCTTCTTGCAATACGTTTCCAATAAGCACATCATCTTGATTTAAAAAGCACCATGTTGCCAAATTATTAGTATCCTCTAAATTAACTTCATCATAAGGCAAAATTTCACCTTTTTCAACATAATTAGAAAAAGAGAGCACATTTTTTTTCTGATCATACAATCCAATTCCAAAACCACTGGCATCCATTATCTCATTTACACTTTGATATACAGAATTTGTAATTTGTTGAACATCTAATAAAGATATTATTTTTTGGGCAATTACATTTAGCTTCTGAAGATTTAAAAAAGAATTTCTAAATTCTAAATGACTTTGTGCTAATAGCTCTTTTTGATTGTTGATTTTTATAGTTCTTTCAACTACTTTTTTTTCTAAATTCAAATTAGAATTTTTCAACTCTTCGCTCAGTTTATTTAGTTTAAAAACAGAACTTGTAATTTGATCAGATAAAGATACTGCATGAATTATAAAAAAAATAAATATTCCTACAGGAAAAATATACGCAGAATTGATTATGTGTTGCGAGTATAAAATATCATTAAAAGCTGATAATGAAACAATTATAAAGGCAATTAAAACATGAACTGATAAAGGACGTTTTTTAATAAATGCTTTAATAATACCCCAAAACATATAAATAATCACAACAACAGTTAAAATTTCAAAAGGAATAATAAAATGAGAACTAATAAAAACAGGAACAAACACAGTTGTACCCGAAATAATTATTGATAAAAAAAACAAACTATCTGCTATTTTTTTTGAAAATTCATCACTAAACAATACATAAATATATTTAACAGACATTCCGAGCACCATAAAAAAAGAGATAAATTCTATTCTAACAATCAAAAACCAACTTAAGTTAGAAAACAATTCTTTAAATAACATTTCGCCGGTTACACCTAAGCGTAAAATTGCAAAAAAAGCTAATAATGAGAACCATAAAAGACTTTTATACTGATATATTTTTTGTTTAAAAATTTGAAAATATAAAATCAGGTGGTATATTAAAAGAACCAGTAAAGCACCTAAAAGGAAAGCATCAAAAACAAATTTTCGTTTAAATTTTGACTGTAATTTAATTATTTTTCCAATGAACAAAGGCTCCCATAATCCTGATTTTCGATAATTAAAATTAGACACTTCAAGAGCTATTTCTATTGTATCAGTGTTTTTAGGTAAGCTTACAGTTAATAAATCGTAATCAGGAATTGATGATTTTTTATCTATTCCAAATTGACCTACAGAAGCAATTTTAACACCATTTATGTATAAATTATAATTATTAGATTGTTTTCCGATATCTAAAAAAACAGAACCGGATACTTCGGGCATCAAAATTTTAACTTTATAAACAGCATAACCTTTTTTAGGATACGAAAATTTAACCCAATTAGATGGTACAGTAATAAAATCAAAAGATGTAGTATCACTTAATTCATCAAAAGTGCGATTAAAAAAAAACTTCCAGTTGCCTTTTAAACTAATAAGATCATTGTCTTGAAAATTGGTATTTCTCAAATCAATGATACCGTTTTCAACAGACTGTCCATTAATCGTATAAGTACAAATAAAAAGAAAAAACAGTATTTTAAGATTTTTTTTCATTTATTAACTTAAGTGTATGTTCTCTAAAACATCAGCAAACAAAACTTAAAAATTTTTAAGCAAACAACAAATATAAATAAAGAAATTAAATTTTGCGATTTATATACTCTGAATAATCTTTAATTATAGGTTTATACTCACTTTGTAACAAAGGCGAAGAAATAATAAAATCGGCGGTTGCTCGGTTACAAGCCGTTGGAACATTATATAAAGCCGAAATTCTTAGCAAAGCTTTTACGTCAACGTCATGAGGTTGAGGTTGCATCGGATCCCACAAAAAGATGAACAGATCTATTTTACCTTCGCTTATTAAAGCCCCAAGTTGTTGGTCGCCCCCCAAAGGACCCGATTTTAACTTTGTTATTTGAAAATGAATACTTTTTCCTTGTTTTCCGGCCAAAGCCGCTTCAACAAGTTTACCGGTTGTGCCGGTACAAAAAATATGGTGTTTTATTAACTCTTTCCAATTCCATTCAACCCAATTAATCAAATCTTTTTTGCGATTATCGTGAGCAACAAGTGCAATATTTTTCATAATTTTAAAAGTTTATAAAGTTTGTATAGGAACCAACAACTGGTTAACTAATTAACTAACTAACTGGTTAACTGATTTTAAAATCCATTTAAATCCATTAAAACAGTAGGTATAAGAAGTAAAAAACCAACAATTATTAATGTAATCATAATTGGAAGTATCCACTTAACCCATTTATTGTAAGGGATTTTAGCAACACCTAAAACACCAATAAGAACCCCAGAAGTAGGAGTAATCATATTTGTAAACCCGTCGCCAAACTGAAAAGCCATAACAGTAGCCTGACGCGAGAGTTCTATATAATCAGAAAATGGGGCCATAATAGGCATTGTTATAGCCGCTTTTGCTGAACCTGAAGGAATTAAAATATTTATAAATGTTTGAATAACATACATAATACCAACAGAAGCAACTTTGCCTAAACCTTCCATTTTACCGGATAAATAATGTAAAATAGTGTCAATAATTTGTCCGTCTTGTAAAATAACAATAATTCCTCCGGCCAAACCAACTACTAAAGCTGCCGACATAATATCTTTTGCTCCTTCAATAAATAATTTTGTAATTTTGTTGGGATTGTAATTAGCAGCAATTCCGGCAAAAATACCCATGGCAAAAAACAGTGTAGCTATTTTCATAATATACCATTGATACCCCATTACACCAATTATCAAATAAATTACCGTAAAAGCTAAAAGATTTAGATTAAAAAAATGCACCGATTTTTTGAGTGAAAAAAAGCCACTGATAATAAACAGTGTTGTAGCAATAGGCAAAAAAGGACCTTCGATGCTACGCAAAGTATCGCCCTCGCCAATTGAAATTACTGTAGTTATGTTTTCTTTAATAACAAAAGAAAAAATAATTAAGCCTAAAGCTATAAAAGCATAAACAAGCCAAGCAATTGTAGGAGTATGATATTCTATTTTTTGATCTTCGGTTTTGTTTTTTTCGTGCCAATACTTATCCTCTTCGTAAACTGGCGATTTTTGTGGATTTTTTTTAATTCTGTTAGCATACCAAAGCACAAAAGAAATACCAATAAAATTTATAACAAGCCAACTAAACATTCTATATTCGATACCTGAAAAAAGAGGAAGTTCGGCAATTCCCTGAGCTATACCAATAGTAAAAGGATTTAAAATAGCACCTGCAAAGCCAAGTCCGGCAGCAAAAAAGACCATTGCAACCCCTGTAATAGAATCATAGCCCATTGAAATTGCTAATGGGACAAGAATAACAATAAAAGCAATTGTTTCTTCGCTCATGCCAAAAACAGCACCAAAAACGCTAAACATAATCATTATTAGCACAATAATTATGTTATTTACCCCTATTCCATTAAGTAATTTATTTTTTTCGAGTTTTTTAGTGAAATTTAAAAATGAATAAATTCCAATATCTATAGCTTTAGTTGAGTTCATTATCCAAAAAGCACCACCAACCATCAAAATAAATATAATTATTCCGGCTTGTTTTTCAAAGCCCTTAAAAATTGCAGCAAAAACCTCCCAAGTTTGAACTTTATGGTCAACATATTCAAATTTTGGCACTTTTTTTTCAACTCCGTCCACAACTATTGTTTCATAAACGGTTTGAGTAATTTCTGTTCCATCGGGATTTGTAACAGTTTCTTGAATATATTTTCCTCCGGGAACTATCCAAGTTAATATTGCAGCAATAATAATTATGTAAAAAACAATTACATAAGTATGTGGAAAATTTTTGTTTTTCAGCATATTGAACTTAATTAAAATTTGAATTTAATTGATTGATTATAAAATGATTATTTATTTCCAACTCTAAAAATTTCATCAATATTCTTATCCAAAAAATCAGGAATTTGAGAAATTAAAACACTTGTTCGTCCTCCTGCGGCATTTTTATGACCTCCCCCATTAAAAAACACTCGTGCGATATTGCTTACATCAAAGTTGCCTTTAGACCTCAAAGAAAGATGTACACCGTCATCATTTTCGGTAAAAAGTATTGAAAATTTCACTTCGGCAAGCGACAAAGGCATATTAACTAAATTTTCCAAATCTCCGGATTTATAACCATATTGTTCTTTTTCTTTTAAAGAAATTGTGATATATGCTGTTTGATATTTTTCGACAAAAGTTAATTTTTTATGGAGTAAATATCCAATAAATTTTAATCTTGAAATAGGGAAATTATTAAAAAGTCCACTTACAATTTTACTCTTATTAATATCATGCGAAAGAAGTTCAGAAACAGTAGCAAAAGTTTTGCTGGTAACAGAATCGTACATAAAATTTCCTGTATCGCTTGCTATTCCCATGTAAATATATTCTGCAACATCTTTATTGATATTTGAATTATCAATTATTTTCAAAAAATCATAAACCAATTCTGCCGCCGAGCTACTATTTGTGTCAACAAACATAAAATCAGCAATTTCTTTTGGTTCACGATGATGATCAATAACAATTTTTAATGCCTTAGAAACTTCAACAGAGTCTGCCAAATCGTCAATTCTACTAAAGTCACTAAAATCAATCATAAAAATTACATCAGCATCGGTAATATAATCAACGGCAGTCCATGGCGATTTTTCATAAATTAAAATATCATTAAAATCATCTACCCAATTAAAAAAGAGCGGAACTTGGTTGGGTACAATAACTTTTGTTTGAATATTTTTTCTTTTAAAAAATTTTGAAACCGCTAATGATGCTCCAAGCGAATCGCCGTCTATATTTTTATGGCCAATTACTACTATGTTTTTTGCATTTCCCAACGTATCTGTAAATGCGTTTATAATATCTAAGTCAAATACACTCATTTTATTTTTTATTTATATTCTTGATTACAAAAAAACTATATTTTTCTTGAAATACGAAAACATTTTATTTAAACTTTGGATAAAATCACCAAAAGTTAATTAGATATTTTTTTAAAACTTATTTTATCGGACTTATATTAACAAAAAACGCCCCATTAAAGGAGCGTTTAATTATGATATTATAAAAAAACTTAAAAATCAAATTTAATACCTTGGGCTAAAGGAAGCTCAGTGCCAAAGTTAATAGTTGTAGTTTGACGACGCATGTAAATTTTCCATGAATCAGAACCTGATTCACGTCCACCTCCTGTGTCTTTTTCACCACCAAATGCACCACCAATTTCAGCACCCGAAGTTCCGATATTTACGTTTGCAATACCGCAATCTGAACCGGCAGCAGAGATAAATTTCTCAGTTTCGAGCATATTGCGAGAAAAAATAGCCGATGATAAACCTTGAGGTACATCATTGTGCATTTGAATTGCTTCATCGATATCTTTAAATTTCATTACATAAAGAATAGGAGCAAAAGTTTCTTCTTGAACAATATTAAATTCGTTTTTTGCTTCAATAATTGTAGGAAGAACATAAGTTCCGGTTTCAAAACCTTTGCCAGAAAGAACTTTGTTACCGAAAAGAACTTTCCCTCCTTCTTTTTCAGCTTCGCCAATTGCCCAAGTATATGCTTCAACCGATGATTTGTCGATTAGTGGACCAACAAGAGTATCTGAATCGAGTGAATGTCCGATTTTTTCAGAAACACCTTTGTAAGCGTTTACTATTCTTTCAACATAAGCATCATAAATATCTTCTTGGATAAACAATCGACGAGTAGAAGTACAACGTTGTCCGGCAGTACCAACAGCACCAAAAACGATAGCTCTGAGAGCCATATCAAGATCAGCTTCTTTTGAAACGATAATTGCGTTGTTTCCACCAAGTTCAAGGATAGTTTTACCCAGACGTTGTCCTACTCTACTTGCAACTTTACGACCGATAGCTACAGAACCGGTTACCGAGATTAAAGGCATACGTTTGTCGTCGATAAAATCTGTTCCAAGCACTTTTGAACCGGCAATTACAAGATTGATAATGCCTTCGGGTAAGTTATTAGCTCTAAGCACGTTAGCCATAATATTTTGAGTAGCAACAGCACAAAGAGGAGTTTTTGAAGAAGGTTTCCAAACAACAGTATCACCGGCAATAAGAGCTAACATTGTATTCCAAGCCCAAACAGCAACCGGAAAATTAAATGCAGAAATTACTCCAACAACACCAAGAGGTTCATAATGATCGAACATACGATGTTTTTCTCTTTCAGATTGCATAGTGTAACCATACAATTGGCGAGATTGACCAACAGCAAAATCGGCAATGTCAATCATTTCTTGAACTTCGCCTAAACCTTCTTGATAAATTTTACCCATTTCATACGAAACAAGTCGTCCTAAATCGGCTTTATATTTACGAAGTTCTTCGCCCATTTGACGAACAATTTCGCCACGTTTAGGAGCAGGAACTTCACGCCAAATTTTAAAAGCTGCTTTTGCAGTTTCCATTATTTTTTCGTAGTCTTCTTTAGAAGCTTCTTGAATTTTACCAATTAATTCACCATCAGCGGGTGCATACGATTCGATAATTTTACCGGTAGTATCAAACCACTCAGTTCCGGTAGTTGCTCCTGAATTAAGTTCAGTTAAACCTAATCTTTCGAGAGTTTCTTTCATTCCGAATTTATCTGTCATAATTTTTATTTTTTATTTATTTGTTTATTATTTTTTAA
>JAFGXO010000099.1 GCA_016936595.1 Bacteroidales bacterium
ACAAAATAATTACAACAACATTTTACTTAAATAGAGCCAAGAAATTTAAACCATAGTATTTATAATTTTTTCTGAAAAAATTTAAATTGTTGATAAATAGTTTTTTCTAATTTGAAAAAAATGGTTTCTTTTGCATAAATCTTTGTAAAAATGAGCGTAAAATATTCAGAAGACACAATTAAAACCCTCGAATGGCAAGAACATATTCGCCAGCGTCCGGGAATGTACATAGGAAAATTAGGAAACGGAGAAACTCCCGACGATGGAATTTACGTTCTGCTTAAAGAAGTTATGGACAACTCCCTTGATGAGTACATGATGGGATTTGGTAAAGAAATAAAAGTTGAAGTTACCGACGAATTTGTTAAAGTAAGAGACTATGGTAGAGGTATTCCTTTAGGTAAAGTTAAAGATGTAGCTTCAAAAATGAATACCGGAGCCAAATACGACTCAACTGTTTTCAAAAAATCGGTTGGACTTAACGGTGTTGGTATTAAAGCTGTTAACGCACTTTCAACTAAATTTAAAATTACTGCTTTTAGAGAAGGCGAGAAAAAAGTTGTTGAATTTGAAAAAGGAATACTTACCAACGAACATCCTGTTGAACAAAGCGATGAAAAAAATGGAACCGAAACAATCTTTATTCCTGACGAAAGTTTGTTTTTAAATTATAAGTTCAGATATGTATATATTGAACAAATGATTAAAAATTACGTTTTTTTAAATGCAGGCTTGAAAATTAAATTTAACAAACAAACATTTTTTTCAAAAGATGGTTTAATTGATTTCTTAAATGATAAAATAAGTACAGATATTCATTACCCCATAGTTCATCTTAAAGCCGATGATATTGAAATTGCATTTACTCACGGAGTTCAGTATGGAGAAGAATATTACAGCTTTGTAAACGGACAATATACCATTCAGGGAGGTTCTCATTTGCAGGCATTTAAAGAAGCTTATGTTAAAGTTATCAGAGATTTTTACAAAAAAGAATTTCATGTTTCAGATATTCGTTCGTCGATTATTGCTGCTGTTAGTATTAAAGTTGAAGAACCTGTTTTTGAATCACAAACTAAAACAAGACTCGGCTCAAAAGAGATGTCGCCCAACGGAGTTTCGGTTAGAAATTTTATAATGGATTTTCTCGGTAAATATCTTGATGATTATTTGCATAAACACGAAGATACTGCTAATAACATTTATCGAATTATACAAGATTCGGAAAAAGAACGCAAAGCAATTTCAAGCATTAAAAAAATAGCAAAACAACGTAGTAAAAAAGTAAGTTTACATAATAAAAAGCTTAGAGATTGTGATATACATTATAATACAATTTCTAAAAACAATGAAGAATCCACCCTTTTTATTACCGAAGGGGATTCTGCTAGTGGCTCAATCACAAAATCAAGAGATGTAAATACTCAAGCTGTTTTTAGTTTAAGAGGGAAACCACTAAACACCTTTGGTTTAACTAAAAAAGTTATTTACGAAAATGAAGAATTTAATTTGCTTCAGGCTGCTCTAAACATTGAAGAAGGCATTGAAAATTTGAGATATAATAAAGTTGTTATTGCTACCGATGCTGATGTTGATGGCATGCATATTAGACTGTTATTAATTACTTTTTTCTTGAATTTTTTTCCTGATTTAATTAAACAAGGACATTTGCACGTTCTGCAAACTCCTTTATTTAGAGTTAGAAATAAACAAAAAACAATATATTGTTATAGCGAACACGAAAAAGATGTTGCAATTGCTGAATTAGGAAAAACGCACGAAATAACCAGATTTAAAGGTTTGGGTGAAATTTCGCCCGGAGAATTCAAATATTTTATTGGTGATAATATTAGATTAGAACCAGTTATCCTAAACAAAGAAGATAGTGTGAATAAAATGCTTGACTTTTATATGGGGAAAAATACTCCACAAAGACAAGACTTTATAATTGAGAATTTGAGAGTAGAAGAAGAGTATTAATAAATAAAATCTTTTTTTTTTTGTAATTTGGCAAATATTTTGTGTATAATTGTAAATATTTTTTTTCAAATGAAATATCTTTAATAAACAAAACTAATTTTTATATAATATTTCGAATGTATTAGCGTTTTTAAACTAAATAAAAAATTAACATCTTGAAACCTATCAAAACAGTCATAGTACTTTTGCTTTTATTTTTCGGAATATCAGTAAACGCACAATACATACAATTCTCTCAATACTATGCCTCGCCTACGGTACTTGCTCCTTCTTTTACAGGTGCCGTTGAAAAAAGTAGAGTTAATTTTAGTTGGCGAGATCAGTGGCCTGCAATTACACCAAGTGTTTTTGTTACTTATGCTGCCGGTTACGATATTAATGTTTCTAAAGTTAATAGCGGATTTGGAGTGCTTATGTTAAGAGATGTTGCAGGTGCCGGTAAATTAGGACGTTCTGAATTTGGAGTTTTATACTCATGGTATGGTTTATTGGACAAAAGAAGTCAATTATATATCAGGCCTGGAATACAATTTAAATTAACTCAAAGAAGCGTTGATTTTGAAGATTTAGTGTTTGGAGACCAAATAACTCCAAACGGACAAAGTCCCTCAACAATTCAACCTCCACCAGAAAATGCTAAAAAAACATACATGGATGCCGCTTCTTCAATGATGATTTATAATCCTTCCTTCTGGGCTGGTGTTACTGTAGATCACCTTTTTAGACCAAGTGACGCTTTTTATGACCCAACATACAAGGTGCCCGTTAAAACTTCGGTTTTTGGTGGCTATAGATTTAAAATTCAAGGTTCTAAATACGGGCCAAGATCAGCAAATAGTATTCAGGATTATCTTTTCATTTCTGCATATTATAGACTGCAAGGAAGATCAGACCAACTTGACATTGGCGGATACTGGGAACACGAACCCTTTACCTTAGGTGTTTGGGTTAGAGGGCTTCCGTACATGAATATAGCCGGAGGACCAAACATTGATGCTGTTATTTTTAGCATAGGTTATAGAATTTATAATTTTACAATTGGTTACAGTTACGATTTAACTGTTAGCCCTATACTTGCTCAATCAGGTGGTGCTCACGAAATATCTATCTCTTATAAATTCTACACTCGATTAAATTCTCGAAAACGCGACGGACCAATGCCATGTCCTAATTTATAAATTATATGCCCGTTTTTTCGGGCTTTTTTATTATATTTAAATCTTCTAATATTATTTCTATCAAAATATATAAATTTTAAACATGAAACAACTACTGATTTTAGTATCGGTTTTAATTATATTCAGCTGTAATAATAAAAAAAATAATACCTTTGATAATCCTCAAGAATATAATGATGCACTGGTGAAAATCGTTGAAAATGTTCAAGTTTCTGTTGATAGTCTTGAACAGTATTTGGTTCACACTAAGTTACGCCTCGAAACTACTCCAAACACTGTTTTTTTTACTCACAACGAAATTGATACTGCTTTACTTAATAAACTGCTGACAAATTCAAAAAATAAAATCACTTTAGCTTTTTCTGAACTTCAAGATGTAAATTATTTTGAAGATGATGCTTCCTTTAAAAAATCAATAATTACCGGATTTGAAATTTTGGATAAAACTTTATCTAATGATTTCAGACAACTTATTGATACTTTAATGTATTGCGATAGTTTGTCTTATAATAAAGTTGTTTATGCAATGCTACCCAAAGGCAAACAAAGTTACAATAATTTTTCGGCTGCTTTTGATACTATTATTGTTGGACAACAAAAATTTGACATGAAAAATAATTATATTTTAGAAGATAATTTCATTAAATTTAATTTTTAATATCCTTCGATTTTTAAAAGCTCTAATTTTTTTTCTATACCGAATCTGTACCCAACTAATTTTCCATTGCTACCAATAACCCTATGGCAAGGTATAATTATCGGCACAGGGTTTAACCTTATAGCATTTGCTACTGCACGGTAAGCTTTTTGTTGACCTATTTTTTCTGCTATAAATTTGTACGAAACCGTTTTTCCATACTCAATTTTTTCTAATTCTCGCCATACTCTTTGCTGAAAATCAGTACCTATAAGCTCATATTTGCATTTAAAAATTGTTCTATTACCCGAAAAATATTCAAGTATTTGTTTTCGACAGTTTATTAATGTGTCATTTTCTTCATTTAAATTTTGATTATAATCATTAAATTTTAATGATATTATTTTATCGTTTTGACTGTGTATAGTAACATATCCTATGGGTGTATTAAAACAAAGTGCCATCTCGTATTTTTTAGTGTTTTCAAAATTTTAATATAAAACAATAGGTGTATTGATGTAATTATCTAATTCTAAAAAGAAATTTCTTAAATCATTATAATCAACTGAATTGAAATAACTTTTATCAATATTTATCTGTAAATCAATTTCAATATAATCATAATTTGTACTAACCAGAGCTAAAAATGAGAGCCCATTTGTAAATAAATTTTTATTTTGAGGCATACTGATAATTTCCTTATTTGATGGTAATTTAACATGAATTTTATAATTCATCTGTTGCTCATAAGTGAAATAAACAGGGATGATTCTTGACGATGAATAAAATAATAAGTCAATTTGAAATAAATCGAAGGGGTAAAATTCATTATTTTGAACAAAATCATTTATTGTAAAATTCAATGTACTAATTAAAGGCTCATCAGGTTGAGATAAATTTGCTACTTCAGTTGATAAATTAGCAGTGTTTCCTAATTTTGTAGTGAAATTATTTATCCATTTGTCGTCATCTTTTCTCTTATCATAAGCAAAATAACCCAAATCGTACATTTTAAAAACACAATTAGCATTATTATTTTGCATAGTTAAGTCAAGAAAATAATTTTTAACTGATTTTTTGTTAGGTTTAACATTTATAAATTCAGAATCCTGATTTTTTATAACTCTACATAGATAATTTAAGTTATTTTCAGCTAATATATACCAGGGAATATTTTTATTTTTTGCATCAAAAAAATATTTTTTATTATCAATTTCAACACAAGCTATAACATTATTAAATTGTTTTGCCGATGCCCAATCTACATCTACGTAACCTTTATCAACAGTTTTTATAAGTGCAGGAAAGGCATCTAATCCTGCTTTTTTCAGCAAATAAATTAACATCATACTAATATCAGCACTATTACCGGTTTTGTTTTTTGCAATTTTACTTAAGTCATCTGTGGTGTAAATGTTATAAATATTATTCCATTGATAATTATCTCTAATATAATTATATATTAAAATTGCTTTATTTAAAGCAGTATCCGATGAGTTTTTAAGAGCTAAATCTAATTCCGGCCTAAATTGCCAAGC
>JAFGXO010000100.1 GCA_016936595.1 Bacteroidales bacterium
AAGTTCCTTATAATGATAGTTCCGAAATAGAGGGGACCGTAGTTCAGTATTATAGAGAAGGAAACGTTCAAATAACGTATTTTCAAAAAGACGGCAAAAAAAATGGTAAAGCAGTTTGGTTCTATGAAAATGGGGAAAAATACCTTGAGGTTAATTATATTGAAGATGAATTTGATGGTGATTTAGTAAAATATTATGATAACGGAAAAATTCAGTCCGTTACACCTTATGATAAGGGCGAATTATTGCCCGGAACAATAGAATATAATCAGCTTGGTGAAAAAATGGACTCTATTGAACTTATTATTGATGTAAAAAACTCTTTGTCAGTAAATAATAAATATCAATTGATTTTTTCTTTGAGTGAAAATGTTAAAAATGTTGTATTTTTTAACTATGTTGATGAAGGAGAAGGAACAATTACCAAATATAAATTTGTAACAGAAAACAAAATCGGTTCGCATACAATAACTATTTTGCCTGGAGCATTTTATAAAAATAATTATAAAATTGTGGCTATCGTTGAAACTCTTTTAGATAATAGATTTATGATAATAAAACATTATACTTTAAATATTACTAATAACCGTTATAAGCTTTAAAAAAAGTAGCTTTATACAAAATTTAAAATAATTTTAGAGAAAACATAATAAAAATATCAAATTTTAGTTTTGCTTTTTAAAAAATAAACATTAAATCGTACGAAATGAGAAAAACATTTAAAAGTTTTAAAATAATTATTAATTGGAATACATTAATTGTTTCAATTTTATCAGTTTCTGCAACTTACTTGAGTATTTTTTATGGTTGGAAAATAGATTTCCCATTAACAATAATAGGTATGGCTGTTGTTTTTCCTATAGTTTTTTCAATTGGAGGGGCATACACCAGACGAGAAAAAGCTTTGGGACAATATGGCGATATAAAAGCTCTTGGAAGAGCAATGTATTTAGCATCAAGAGATTGGATTAGAGATGATAATGAATTGGCAGTTAAAAATCAGCAGGATTTTAAAAATACATTGTTTGATATTTTTGCTACAATTAGATGCTTTTTTCAAACAGAAGTAATTGAAAAACAAGATGAAAGTGAAAAAAAATTATATGTATTATTTTCAAAATTAAGTAAAATCATTGAAGGTTTACGGGATAGAGGCATGTCGGGGAGTGAAGTGTCGCGTGTTAATTCTCATTTCTCTAAAATGATGATGAATTTTGAAAACTTAAAACACATTTTTCAATACAGAACACCCAGAACATTAAGAGCTTACAGTAAATTTTTCATTTTTTTAATTCCTGTTGTTTATGCTCCATATTTTGCTAATTTAGCCGAAGGACAAAAATTGGGTGTTGCCTTTATCATGCCTTTATTATTCTCTTTGATTTTTACCAGTTTAGATAATATTCAAGAACATCTTGAAAACCCATTTGATCAAATAGGTGAAGATGATATAAAAATAAATGCTGAAAAATTCACTAACACTTTAGAGCTTTAATATTTCTATAAATTTAATTGCTTGTTTATTAATGATAAATTATTTTTTATTTTTTGATTGTTATGCTGTTTCTTAATATCAAACATGCATTTAAAAAGACAGCGTGTGTGCCCCAAGGTGAAAAAGTCTTGTCCATATCAAGGCTTTTTTTAATTTAATAACAGTAATATTGTTGTAAATTAAGTTATTAATTATTTTTATTAATTGTAAATTCTACAATATATTTTTTGTTTTTGAAGTTCATTCATTTTTAAAAATTAAGTGTCGAAAACTAAATTGACACAATTATTTTGAAATTTAATCTTTAATTTCTATTTTAGCGTAAAAAATAATAGATGATAACAGAAGCACAACTAAAAGACTTAATTGATCGCAAGGAAGCGTTAAGGAGGTATCTTTGACATACATAACAAAAAACAAGAGATAGAGCAAAAGGAAAAAATAACCCAAGCTTCTGAATTTTGGAACAATTCAGACGAGGCAGAAAAATTATTAAAAGTAATAAGCGGTTTAAAAAAATGGGTTGAAGATTATGAAAAAGTTAAACGAAACATAGATGATTTGGGCGTTTTATTTGAGTTTTTTCAAGCCCAGGAGGTTGAAGAATCTGAAATTGATAATCAATATAAAAAAACACTTGAACAAATAGAAAAACTTGAGCTTAAAAATATGCTCAGAAATGAAGAAGATGCTTTTAGTTGTTTGCTTAAAATTAGTCCGGGAGCCGGAGGAACAGAAAGTAACGATTGGGCTGAAATGCTTATGAGAATGTATATTCGTTGGGGTGAATTAAATAATTATAAAGTAAAACAAATTGATTATTTGCCCGGAGATGTTGTTGGAATAAAAAGCGTAACTCTTGAATTTGAAGGTGATTTTGCCTATGGTTATCTAAAAAGTGAAAGTGGAGTGCATCGTCTTGTGAGAATTTCGCCCTTTAACGCTCAGGGGAAACGTCAAACATCATTTGCCTCAGTTTTTGTTTCGCCCTTAGTTGACGATTCTATTGAAATTGAACTCAACCCTGCCGATCTTGAATGGGATACTTTTAGGTCGGGCGGAGCTGGAGGACAGGGCGTTAACAAACTCGAAACAGGTGTTAGAGTTAGACATATTCCTTCGGGAATATCTGTTGAAAATACCGAAAGCCGCTCTCAATTACAAAATAAAGAAAATGCTCTCAGAATTTTACGTTCTCATTTGTATGAAATTGAAATACAGAAACGTAGAGCAACTCAATTGGAACTTGAAAAGAGCAAAAAGAAAATAGAATGGGGTTCGCAAATTAGAAATTATGTGTTGCACCCTTACAAGTTAGTTAAAGATTTACGAACTGATTTTCAGGTTGGCGATGTGCAATCTGTTTTAGATGGAAATTTAAACGATTTAATAAAATCTTATTTAATGGAGTTTGGCGATTTATAGATTTAATGTTCTTTTTAATATTAATTTTTAAACTTTAAATAAAATGGGTTTTAGGCATAATTATTGAAATTATCTGACATATAGATTTATATTATGAAATTTAGTTTAACACGATTTTTAATAAAAAACTTAGAATTAAAAGACAAAGAAGTAAAAGTTTTTTTGTTGCTTTTTTTTCACAGTTTTTTTGTTGGCTGGTTTATTGCTTTCTATTTTGCAGCATCAAACTCAGAATTTATTGTGCATTTTGGCAGCAAACATCTTCCTTTTGCCTATATCATTGCCGGAATTGCCGGTTATATCATTAGCTCATTTTATTCGTTTATTCAAAAAAAAATTAACACAAAAGTATTATTTACAGGTGCTCTTGTGTTTATGTTTTTTATCTCAATTATTAGTCGTTTGGGCTTAAATCATTTCGATAATAAACTTTTAAGTGGTTTTGTTTTTATTTGGGCATGGCCATTTATTTCTCTTTCAGGAATTGAATTGGGCGGTCTTTCCATTAAATTTTTAAATCTTGTTCAGGTAAAAAGATTATATGGTTTATTTAATATGGGTGGTGTCGTGGCAGCCATTTTAAGTTATTTTGCAATCCCGCTTCTTAAACCGATTATTGGGCATTTGTATGATTTATTGTATATCGGTGCAGCAGGTTTAATAGTTAGTGTTTTTTTGCTTTTTAGATTATATAAATTTCATTCAAATGGAGCAGAAACCGTAATTAAATTTGATCGCAAAAACAATAAATCTTCATTAAAAGTTTTATTAAAAGAAAAATATTTTATCTGGATTTTTGTTGCAGCAATTCTTTCAATGACAATAATTTATCTTATCGACTTTGGATTTTTAGCAAGTGTTAAAATTAATATCGAAGCCAACGTTGTTGCTCAATATCTTGCTATTGTTTATGGAGGTCTCAAAGTAGGTGAAATGATAATTTCTTATTACTCTCGCCGATTACTAACAACTTACGGAGTAAAATTAGGGCTAACTATTTTGCCTATCACTGCTTCTGTTATTGTATTGATTTCCGGGATTTGGGGGATTTCTGCCGGCGTTGGAGTTACTTTCCTCATTTTAATGACCATTCTTAAAGCTTTAGAAAGAATTTTACGTCGTGGTTTAGATGATCCGGCTTTTAATATACTTTATCAACCTTTAGCCGACGATCAAAAAATTTCGGTGCAATCTCGGGTTGGTGTTGTAATGCAGTTTTCTATTACAATTGCAGGGGCTTTATTAGTGGGTATAAATTACTTGCTTAAAAAAGACGGCGAACTGCAAATTCAGTATTTCCCACTGTTTTTTCTCCCTATTTTGCTGCTTTGGGTTTTTGTTGCTATTAAACTTTATGGCTCTTATAAAGATAAAATTAAACAAATTTTGGCTGAAATTAGCAAAGATAAACGTAGGGGAACAGACCAGTATCAATATGGCGGCGAAATTTTGCGAAAACATTTAAAAGATGGTAATTTCTTTGCAATTAGTTTTAGCTCAACCGTTCTTTCTGAAACAAATCCTAAACTTATTGAGGCTTACGCCGGAAATTTGATGAAAAGTTATCAAAATCCGCAATTTCTTAAAATTTTATCAAAAAATATCGACCTTTCATGGCGTAAAAGATTAGCCAAAAATATTACTGATGTTTCAACAGATAATTTCCCCGAAGATGTTGTTAAAGTGCTTGAACATGCAAGCTTTAATTTAGATTACTCAAATATTGGAGATAAAATATCTGACGAAGAGGCTAATAAATTACTCTATTCTTCTAAAACAAAAGACAGAATTCAACTTGTGAAATTTATTCACAAAAATCTGTATAAACCATCCGAAAAACAGTTTTTAAAACTTTTGGATGATGAAGAAAAAATTGTTAAAATTTCGGCAATTAATATTTGTGCCTCTATAAAAACAGAAAATGTTATAAATAAATTAGCAGAATTATTAGGACAAGCAGAATATCGACATATTGCTTCAAATATTTTACTCGATATGGGGGGGAGAGCATTGCCGGTTTTAGAAAAATATTTTAGAGAGCACCATAATATTGACGTTTTATTGAAAATTATAGAAATTTATGCTAAAATTGGAACTGATGCAGCAAAACAAATTCTTATTAAACACCTTAATTATCCAAATAGAGAGGTGCAAATAGCGGTTGTTTTTGCTTTATTTTATTGCAAATTTCAAGCTAATGAAAATCAAAAACCTTTAGTGCAACATAAAATTGGCGAAGTTGTTGATTCAATTTTGTGGATTTATGCTGCAATGTTAGATATTGAAGGTCAGCATAATACATTGAAATTATTTCTCGCTCTGGATTTAGAAAAAGAATTTTATTTTGAGCTGATTTTTTTATTGCTTAGTTTTTTATACGAACCTCGCATTATTACTTTAGTTCAAAAAAATATTATTGGTAAGGATACAATTTTTGCTCTTGAAATTATGGATAATTTTTTTGACACTGATATTAAAAAATTAATTACCCCTATTTTTGACGACATTACTCCAACTCAAAAACTAAAACGTTTACACCATATTTATCCTCAAGAGCGGTTTGATCTTGTTAACAGATTAAAAGACATTATATTACAGGATTACGACAGATTAGATGCTTGGACCGTAGCTAAAGCTATTGAGCTTCTTGGTAAATTACACAGAAAAAATATCATACAAAAAAAGCAGAATAACCAACTTTTAGATTATTCAGATATTAAAATTTGGAAAAAAGAACGCATCTTATTAACTTTAGATAAAATTAGACGAAGTGAAATCCCTGATGAGGTTTTTGTTTCGCTATACCATTCAAATGAACTTATTTATTCTACTGCTGCAAAATTAATTTTTGAAGATAATCCTATTAAATGTTTTGATTATTTGGCAAATATGTCGCCTGAAAAACAAAAATTAATGCAACTGCTTTCTAATAATGAACGTTTGATTGATGATAAAATTAAATTCATAAAACGTTTTCCTTTGTTTTTTAACTTACCCGAAAATTTAATCCCAATTTTGGCTAAAGATGCCAATGTTATTGTTTTATCTAAAGGCAGATCCATTGATTTTTTTAAAAATAAAACCGAATATATATTCATGATAGTTAGAGGAATGCTTAGATTTAATGCTTCAGAAAATCTTCATAAATTTTTTGCTAAAAATGATATTATTATCAGAGGTTTAAATATTGATAATTTTGCAAGTTCTCTCGAAGTGCATAACGATAGTATTATTATTGCATTTAAAAGAATTGAATTTTTTAATGCTGTTATTGGAAACAAGGAAATTGTTAGGTTTATTTTAGCTGATACCGAAAATTTAGAGTGGGTTATTGAGTAGATTTCTTTTTTGAATTTTTTTTCTTATATTTGTAAATCATAAACTTACAATATATACAACATGAAAACTGTTTACCAAAGTAAATATTTAATAATGGAATTTGATGCAGACAAAAGTGTGCTTCTTACTGTTTGGGAGTCGGCATCTGAAACATTAGATGATGAACGTATAAAAAAAGAAATTGCAAAAACAGCTGAAATAACAGAAAAATATAGTCCAAAATTCAAAATTGCTGATGATAGAAACAGAAATTTCATGTATTCAATTGATATTCAAAAGTGGGTTGCAAATAAATTAAAAACTGCTTACGATAATGCAGGGGTTGAAAAATTTGCTATTTTATTGCCCGACGACCTTATAAATCAAATATCTACAGAACAAACTATTGCCGAAGCAAACGACAATAAAAATAGAGTTCAGCACTTTACTTCTATTGAAGATGCTATGAAGTGGTTCGGTTTTTAATTCTATAAGCTAAAATATATTTGTCCTCCTATTTTTGGGGGGCTAATTTTTTGACTATTATGAATTTTAATCATTTTTATGCAAAGGAAATTCAAGTATAAACGTAGTTCCTTTCCCAACAGTAGATTTGAAACTAATTTTGCCTTTGGCATTATCTATAATATTTTTAACCATTGCTAAACCAAGACCCATTCCGCTTGATTTTGTTGTAAAACTTGGAACAAACATTTTACTCTGAACATCTTCTGAAATTCCGGTTCCGTTATCAATTATTTTAACTATTGCTTTGTCGGCATATACATCTAAGTCAATAATTATTTTTCCGTAAACCCCCTCGGCTATGGCTTGTATTGCGTTTTTTATCAAATTAATTAAAGCTCTCGAAATTTGTTTTTCGTCGGCAAAAATAATAGCTTCTTTATAATTTTGAAGTTTTGGAATAACGTCAACATTTTCAGTGTTTTCGTATAACTTGCATATTTCTTCAATTTTTACCGATAAATTAAGAACCTCTTCTTGTGGCTTTGGCATTTTTGCAAAATCAGAAAATTCTTCGGCAATTCGTCGTAAAGTTTCTATTTGATTAATTAATGTTGTGCTTACGTCTCTAATACGTTGATCAAAATCTTCGTCTTGATTTTCCCACGACCGCATCAATAACTGAATGCTTAATTTCATGGGAGTTAATGGATTTTTAATTTCGTGTGCAATTTGTTTTGCCATATCTCGCCAAGCACTTTCCCGCTCGCTTTTTGAAAGTTTGTCTATGCTTTCTTTTAGTTTATCAACCATTAGGTTGTATTCTGTAACAAGCTGACCTATTTCGTCTTTACGTTTGTAATCAATTTTTTCGTAATCTTTCCCTAATTCTAATTTATTAAATTTACTCTGAAGAATTATTAGTGGCGAAATTATTTGTTCAGAAATAAACAGAGATATTATCATCGCTATAACAAAAAGAACAACATAAATGTTTACTATTGATACTATTAAATTAGAAATATCGCTTCTTAAAGCGTCAGGATTAATAAAATACGGCATGTTTAAAATTACTACCAAATCATTGTTTTCGTCAACAAATTGTGAATACGCTGATTGATATTTTAGCAGATTTATTTGTTCATCTAAAATAAATTGTACTTTGCTGTTGTGTTTTATCTCGTAAAATGCTAATGCTGAGGTTCTTTGGGCAACTAATTTTAATTTGTAAATTTCCGGTCGTGATGTGGCTATTAAAAAACCATTTTTATCGTATAAATTTATATCTGTTCCAAATGTTTCTGATAAATTCCTTAGTGTGTTGTTTAAGTCTTCAATGTCTGAAGTAAATGAAGTGTCGTTGTCTCTGTATTTTTGTTCAAGGGAAATATTTATTTGTTGCAACTTTTGAATTACTTCTTGCTGATGCGAATTGTAAAATTGATTTTTATTTAAAACAACAGTTACTGTGGCTACTAAGGTAAAACTGATTGTTAAAACACTTAACATAGAAAGAATTAGTTTTGTTCTGAAGTTAAGATTTTTAATTTTTATTATATTTTTGAAATTAATTATTAATAATGTGGCAACTATTAGAATAATATAAGTTAAGTATATGTATGAAAAGGTAATAACAGAATTTAGAAATGTTGTTTTCTTATAAG
>JAFGXO010000101.1 GCA_016936595.1 Bacteroidales bacterium
AAAAACTCGAAAAACTCGAAAAACTCGAAAAACTCGAAAAACTCGAAAAACTCGAAAAACTCGAAAAACTCGAAAAACTCGAAAAATTCAAAAAACTCGAAAAACTCGAAAAACTCTTATTTATAATGTACAGACATATATTTGGTCCCGTTCCTTCGCGTAGATTAGGCATGTCGCTGGGTGTAGATTTAGTTCCTCATAAAGTATGCTCTCTTGACTGTGTTTACTGTGAATGTGGTGTTACCCGAAAGTTAACTTTAGACAGAAAAGAATATATTTTATATCGTAAAGTTACTGCCGAACTTGAGCTATTTTTTGAAAATAATCCCGATCCCGATTATATTACCTTTTCCGGTTCCGGTGAGCCAACTTTAAATTCTCGTTTTGGTGATGTGCTTGATTTTGTTAAAAAATTGAAACCTAATATTCCGGTTGCTGTTTTAACAAATGGTACTTTGCTTTGGATGCCCCAAGTTAGAAAAGAAATGTTAAAAGCCGATCTTGTTCTTCCCTCATTTGACGCTATGGCTGTAGATGATTTTAAAAAAATAAATAAACCTGTTGTTGGGCTTGATTTAAATAAATATTTAAAAGGTTTAGTTGATTTTAGGAAAGAATTTAAAGGACAAATATGGCTCGAAATTCTAATTATTCCTGATTATAATGATAGTGATGAAAATATTTCAAAATTAAAAGATGCTATTGTTAGCATAAATGCCGATAAAGTTCAACTTAATACCCTCGATAGACCCGGAGCAATTGCTGACTTGCGTGCCGCAACAAACGCCGAATTAAGACATATTGTTGATGGTTGGAATTTGCCAAATGTTGAAATTATTACACCTCCGCCCGATAGAAAAAAGATTACTGCATACAGAAAAGATAACGAAGAGGCAATTTATCAAACAATTTTTCGCCGGCCTTGTACTTTGCTCGATTTAAAACAAATTTTAGGATTACATTATAATGTTATAAATAAATATCTTGGAGTTTTGGAAGCTGACGGTAAAATTGAAGCTGTTAAACAAGATAGAGGTTTTTTTTATAAAGCAAAAAAATAATATTTGAGACCCGGCGGTGTCCTCGCTATGTTTTTTACATGTCTGACAATTGTCAGACATTTTTTTTTTAAAAATCAACAATTTATATAAATTTGCAGAAACAATAAAAGTAAAGATATGAAAAAAATACTACTTATTTTTGTCGGTTTAACACTAATATTAAGCACAACCAACGCCCAAAAATATGCCGAATACGAAAAAATTCGTCAAGACGGTATAGACGCCTACCACAACATGCAATATTTTGCGGCACTTCGTAAATTTAAGCTGTTAAATAACACAACAATAAAAATCCCCACCAATAACGACATTAGCGATTGGGAGGACAGTTGTACAATTGCACTCGAAAATTTGGTTTTTCAGGTGCAAACAAAAACACAAATAAGCGACAGTCTAAGAAATTCCGTTGAAACAGCCATTTTTGACTTAGCAGCAACCAAAAGCAACTCAAAAGATTACTTTGGATCGTGGAATTATCAACAAATAGACACTCTGGACCTTTCGTATTCCAATCTTGTATATCTGCCAAATGACGTTAAAAAATGTAATAAACTAAAAAGTATAAACCTTGTAGGAAATTCAAAACTCAACATAGACAGTGCTTTTACCGTAATAATGATGCTGCCGTTTGTAACAGATATAAAAATATCAGTTGACAGCATTCAACAAATACCTCCAAAATATAAAAACCGGATAACCGGCATTAAAATAAACAGCGATAGCCTTATTGATTTTCCAATCGAAGTATTAACGTTTCCAAATCTCAAATATCTTGATATAAGTGGCACACCCGACCGCCCGAATTTGTTCGACACTTTACCCGACCAACTTTTTGCCCAATCAAAACTCGAAACACTTATAGCCGAAAACTGTAATTTGAATAGTATTTCACATAAAATTAATAATTTACAAAACCTTAAAATATTAAAATTATCCGGTAATAATATGTCGCAAATACCTCAAGAAATTACACAATTAAACAACTTGCAAATACTTGGAATAGAAAACAATAATTTTAACGATTTACCCCAAGAAGTATGTTCAATAAACAGTCTTAAAATTTTAAGTTGTTATAATAATAATATTTCAGACTTACCGGCTGATATAAAGCAACTTGTGAATTTAGAATGTTTGTATTTATGGCAAAATAATATACAAGAAATACCAAACGAAATATGTTATCTTGAGAATTTGCAAGACTTAAGACTTTACAGTAATAAAATGAACGATATTAACCCTAAAATTGTGTGTTTGCAAAATCTTAAATATCTTGATTTAAGCAATAATTACATCAATCAAATACCTGTAGAAATAGGACAACTTACAACATTAAATTATTTATCGTTGCAAAATAATAACATCAGCAATTTTACACCGGAAATAACAAATTTAAAGCAATTAAAAACACTAAATTTAAGCCAAAATAAAATAGTAGATGTTCCGGTACAAGTAAGTAAACTAACAAACCTGCAAGTTTTAAATCTTGACAGCAACCAAATAACAACATTGCCCAACGAAATAACAGAACTGTACAACTTAAATGAGTTAAACGTACAAAACAATAAATTAATATCACTTCCGGACAGTATAGGCACAATGCAAAACCTGCAATATGTAAATTTTCAAGGTAATTCCTTACCTGCGGTTGAAATGCAAAAAGTTGTAAAATCAGGTATTATTGTTGACGGAGTTTCAGATGTAACAATTGTTGATGATGGTAATTCTGTTAACAATAATGGCAATTACCCCCAAACAGTATTTATTACCGGCGGAACCTTCCGAATGGGAAGCAACGATGGCTACAGCGATGAAAAACCTGTACACAGTGTAACAGTAAGTGATTTTTATATGGGCAAGTACGAAGTAACCAACGAAGAATTTTGTGTATTTTTGAATGATTACGGCTCCGATAAAGTAAAAAGCGGAACGTGCGGACAAACTATGATTTATGAGCATTCGTGGGGAGTTCAAAAAAGCGGAAGCTCTTGGGTGTCGGCAAGCGGTTACGATAAATATCCGGTAATATATGTTACTTGGTACGGAGCCAATGAATATTGCAACTGGCTGAGCCAAAAAACCGGCAAAAAATATCGCTTACCTACCGAAGCAGAGTGGGAATATGCAGCAGGCGG
>JAFGXO010000102.1 GCA_016936595.1 Bacteroidales bacterium
ACATTTATTTTATCTGCAAAAACAAATTCGACCGGAAAAGCCTGTTCCGGATTTAGGTTATAATATGCTTACTTTTTTCGGGACGGGGTAATAGTTTTATGAGTGAGCAAAAATTAGGTGATTTTTTATATTCTTCAAATTATGACAAAAAAATTTAGTTTGGCAATTCTGTCAATTTTCTTTTTCGTATTATGCTCTTGTAACCACGAAGAAATTGATTTTTCCGAAATTAGAGATACTTTGGAACAAGTATATATAAATGACCAAATACATAGACTAAAACTTGATAGTATAAACAATACTTGTGGACAAAATTCCAAAGAAATGGATTCTTTGTGGAAGGTAATAAATAAAACAGATTCTGTAAATTTATCAATAGTAACTCATTTTTTGGATAAATACGGATGGGTTGGCTCAAAAGATATTGGAGCGAAATCCAATTTAGCTTTATTTCTTGTTATACAGCATTCTAACTTGCAAACTCAACTTAAATATTATAAGATGTTGAAAAAGGCTGTTCGAAAAGGAAATGCCGATAAAATGGATTTCGCTTATTTGGACGATAGAATTGCAGTCAGACAGGGAAAACCTCAAAAATACGGAACACAATTAATTTTGGATACCGTAAAAAACGTATATTATGTTTTTCCTCTAAAAAATCCTGATAAAGTTGATAAATGGCGAAAAAAAATTGGAATACCTCCCATGCAAACTTATTTTGAAATATTCAATCAAGATTGGGATATTGAAGAATATAAGAAACAATTGCCTAAAATAAAAGAGCTTGCAGAAAAATATCGTTAAAATTTAATAAGTAAATACAATCATTTAAAATTATGAAATTAAACAATTTAGATTCAGTAAATTTTCAATTATTGAAAGAAGTAGAAATGAAAGATTTAACAGGAGGTGGAGCATGGGTATACGTTGAAACAGGTCTGGGAAAACCAGGAGGAGGAATTCTACCTGATTGGGCTTTGGTATATGCAGCTGATAAAGGCGAAACATGGACCCCTCACTAAAAATTACAACCTACCCCAATTATATATAATTGGGGTAAAAAACCGCTTTAAATACTAATTTTACACCAATAAAAACACATAACAGCGCTAAAATTTTTAGAATGGCAAGTTATTTTAGAGTTTCATATCTGAATTGTAGATGACAAAAGTTTTGATATATATTATTTAACACTCTATTCGTCAAAAAATTCTTTGAATGAATAAAAAGATTTTTTTTTGCATAAAAATTATTATAAAAGTGTTTACAAACAATAAAAATATTACTACCCCACTCTATAAAACACGCCAAACAGTAGAGAGAGAGAGAGAGAGAGAGAGAGAGAGGAATAATTTTATTGCCAAAACTAACCAAAGGTGCATAACCACCAAACACATTCACTTTATCTGCAAAAACAAATTCGACGGGACGAACCTGTTCCGGATTTCGGTGCTATTTTAAATGCTTATTTTTTTTTGGGGACGGGGTGAAATTTATTATTAAGCAAAATAACGGTAATTACTTTTAATAATTCTTCAATATGCATAAAAAACACCTTTTCAAATCAATTAGTTTTATTTTAGCATTATTATTTCTTTCGTTTATGTTTTCTTGTAAAAAAGATAATATAGATTATTCTGAAATCAAGGCTATTCTGGATACAGTTTACAAAAATGACCAAATTCACAGACAAAAAATTGATAATATTATAAAAACGTATGGTGCAAATTCAAAAGAAATGGATTCGCTTTGGAAGGTAATTCGCCATGTAGATTCTGTAAATCTGATTATTGTTGAAAATATTTTAGAACAATATGGATGGTTTGGAGGTAAAGATATAAATGGTAAAATTATTGGAGGCAAACCAAGTGCCACTTTTTTTCTTGTAATACAACATTCTGATTTAGAAACACAACAGAAATATTTGCCAATGATGAAAGATGCTGTTACAAAGGGATACATAAGTGGTATTGATTTAGCTTATTTAGAAGATAGAATAGCTGTTGGGCAGAAGAAAAGACAAATTTACGGTACACAAGTAGGAATAGATACTGCTACTAATCAACCTTTTGTTTTACCACTTGTTGACCCTGATAATGTAGATGAAAGACGGAAGAAAGTAGGTTTATCAACAATGAGCGAGTATGTTAGTCATGCAGGAATAACTTGGAATGTTGAAGAGTATAAAAAACAATTACCTGAAATTGAACAAAAATATTATAATTCAGTTGAGTAATATTACTCATAAAAAACAAATAATTATGAAATTAAATAAATTAGATTCAGTAAATTTTCAAACATTAGTAGAAAAAGAAATGAAAAACTTAACAGGAGGTGGTGATGACGATGTGTCTTTGACATATCATTTTGATCTTGGTGGTGGATGGTATTCTTGGGATAGTGTATATAATCCAACTGGTGCACAGGAGGCTTATTATAATGCAACCCATTAAATTATTTTTCGAGCTCTATACTTTGTGAAAATTATGGAGCTTGTTTAAAAAGAATGAAGAAAGTAAAATGATACTAATTTTAAGCGAAGAAAAAGATATTTCCGCAACCAAAGTTTCAAACTGGCTGTATTACTATGATGTTCCCTTTTTAAGAATAGATGATAATGCTTCTGTTGATATTGTTGATTTAGTTACAATTGAAAATAACAAAACCGAGATATTATTCACTTATAAAAACAAACAATATTCATTAGATGGTTTTTCAGTTGTTTGGAACCGTAGAGGTTTTTTTGAATTTAGCTTGCCACAAACGGATTTTTTAAAAAATGAAACAAAAACAAATTCAGATTTTTTTTATCAGCATCTCAAAGAAGAAAGCTTCCATCTAAAAAATTATATTGGATATAAAATTGCTGAGAAATTCCACATAGATGATTTTCGATTTTATTCATTAAACAAACTTATTGTGCTTGACATAGCTTCTAAAATTGGATTTAAAATTCCTGAAACAAACATTACAACTGATTTTAAAAATATTAAAAATATAGCACAAGAGTTGATTACAAAAAACATTCAAGATGTAATTCCTTTTTTCGACAACAAATATTTATTTAAACAGGGTACAAAGGAAGTTGATAAAAACCAATTAGAGCAAGACCCAACATTTTTCTATTCTCTATTTCAACAAAAAATTGAAAAAAAATACGAAATACGAACATTTATATTTTTTGACAAACTATTTTCAATGGCAATTTTTTCTCAAAACAACGAAAAAACTAAAATTGATTTCAGAAATTATGATGATGAGAAACGAAATAGAATGATACCTTATATTTTGCCAAAAGAAATTGAGGAAAAACTATTAAAACTAATGCAAAAATTAAAAATTCAATCTGGCAGTGCTGATTTAATTTTTGATGGTAAAGATTACTTTTTTTTAGAAATCAATCCAGTTGGACAACTAGATTTTGTAAGTGGTTACTGTAATTATCAAATAGAAAAACATATTGCAAATTTTATAAAAGATAAATACTATGAACTCAAAAAAGCTAATTGAAGA
>JAFGXO010000103.1 GCA_016936595.1 Bacteroidales bacterium
AACTGAAAAATCTATTTTATCATTCATCTTTTTTTACCCGCAAAATTATATATTTTTAAGTTCCTCCCCAAGAAGTTGAACTGATCCGAAATTTGGGGGAACATTTTGAAAAACTGTTCCAATGCTTCCAATCCTCCTACCGATGCACCAATACCAACTATTGGAAAACTTTTTGATGTAGAAATCTGTTTTGAAACAGGATTTTCATTTTTAGAAATCTTTTTTTCATGTTTTCCAATTATTAGTTTGACTGATCGATCTAAAAAGTTGTCGAAGTTTGGTCGTTTTTGGTTTTAATAAGGAATAATATATGTGCAAAAAAAAACCATGTTTTTAGCCTTACTTGTTGATTTACAAGCTATTATCATGGTACTAATGAAATCTTTTTGCTAAGTTCTCTGTTTGCTCGACACTGTTTTTTTTGTTTTATAATTCCCCAAATATATTCTTTTTTTTTGTGATTTATTGCAGAAATTTTTCGTAAATTTTCACGCCTGTTCTCAGAATAATGGGGGAAATTCAAGTTAAAAAATATTTGTGTTTTGAATTAAGACTAAAAAATCAGATGATTTCCATAGAATTACTCGCAAAAAGTTAAATTTTAAAAATTTTCTAGAACTAAAATACTAACTTCGTATCGTGCTTACTACGCTGGTTGCTAAGTTTAGTGGGAGAAAGGAGGGTTTTCAAACAATATTTATTTTTTGAATTTTGTTAAAATTTTATCCAACAGTAAATATTTGCACAGAAAAGCCGCTATAAACCAACAAATGCAATAAGTATTTTTTATCACTTAATATACTATAGTTGTGTCTTTTGTTCTTTTCACACCTAAAACACTATATAAAAATATTTTATTAAAGAAAAATTACTTTACAAATTCCATATACTTATCATCGCAATCTTCAAATATATGAAATTGATTATCAGCGTTTCCATAATTCTGAATTGTGATTGTATTATTATCAAAAATTCCTTCGACAGTTTGTGTTGAAAAACTTTCAGGAAAAGTAAAATTAACATAATTAGTTCCTTCTACGTTGTTCACTGATACAGCTCCGAAAACATCAAGAATTCCATTTCCGCCTTTGATATTATAGCTGTATTCGCCACCTTCTTTGTTAATAATTAGTTCAAAACCACAAGAATTTTCAGACATTTTATAATTTCCCGAAATATCCGGCAATTTGGTTTCTGTTACGGTATTTTCTTTTTTTACTTCATTGTCATCAATTTGATTACTATTATTTTCAGAGTTTCCACACGACAAGCAGAAAGCAAACATAAGGATAAGTCCTAAAATTGAAAGCAGATTTTTTATCATTTTGTAAATTTTAATGTTAATATTTATTTTTTAAAATTTTAATATACTCCTAAATTCAAATAGACAAACTAGGTCAAAGTTAACAACTTTTCTTCTTATAAATTGATTTTGCAATAATTTTATTTTCTTTCATTGTTTTAACTTCAATTTTATTATTATTAAATTCCGTTTCAAAAAGTATTTCAACCTCATTAATTTTTTCAGGACTTAAAAGAGCAACATGTAAATTATCTTTATTTACAGTTAGTTTAAATCTCACTGGGAAACTATAATTATTGCGAATTCTTAAATCTTTATATCCATATACAACCGTCGCATCAGACCCCAAAGGAGCAAACCTTTCTTCATCAGTATATAAATCAACTGTATGATTGTGCCTTTCTAATATTTCTAAATTTGAAAGCAAAGCAGCATAATAAATCATTCCGGACAATTGACATAAACCTCCTCCGTAATCTACTTTCAATTCTCCTTGAATTAGATTTCGTCCTTTGGTAAATCCCTTCCGCTTTGATGGTTTTCCAATAGTTTTCCAGAATGAAAAAATTTCGGTAGGATTTATAACAATTTCATTAATTTTTTGTGATGCTAATTTAATGTTTATTATTTTATTATTTCTTGATGATGTTGGCTTAAAATCCTGTGTTAAATCGACTTTATATTGAAAATCTGTTGTATTAGGATTTTTTGACGCAAATTTTGTTAAATATCCTTTGATCAAATCATTTAAAAACCGAAGTAAAACTTTTAAGTTGAGTTTAATTCTATTTGGAATATATTTTTTCATTTTCTTTCGATCTCAAAAATTAAGTATGAACTATACTCTTTCAATATTGAATTACTCAAAATAACATCTAAATAATAAAATAATTTTCTAAATATACTAGAAATACTATGAATTGGAAAGAACAATATTCCATTACAACTTTTCAGCTCCCATTTATTTTCGCATATTTCTTTTACTTCTCTAACAGACAAAGCGCTAGCACCGTGCCAACTTGTTGTTTTGTAACTGAATAATTTTCTTCTTTTTTGAGATGGAATATCAAATATTAATCGTCCACCAGGTTTTAAAATCCTATGTGCTTCGGCAATAATTTCAATGATTTTTGTTTTTGGAAGATGCATTAACAAATGGAATGAAAACACTATGTCAAATTTTTGACTTTCAAATTCAGTACAAGCAGCATCTTTGACAAATAAGTTTTTGTTTGGGTATTTTTTTCTCGCAATTTCTATCATTTTTTTGCTTGCATCAATGCCGAAATTTGCTTTATCAAGAAACCTTCCTGTTCCACATCCTAAATCAAGCACATAATTTTCGCTTAGAACTTTCAATAATTTATCTAAAATTAATCTCTCTTGCTTATCAATATATTTACCATAAGTGTTGTTAAATCTACTATTATCATAATTTTCTGCTAATTCGTTGTAGTATTCAACTATTTCATTGTTCATTTTAACTTATTTAAATCATTTACTGGTGCTATTTATTCTTAATCATGAATGTTTCATTTGTTTGATAATTAATTCATTAGTATTTTTTCACACCTAAAAAACAACTATTTTTGAGGTGAAAGTTGGGGTTTTTTTATTATCAAAATGATATTCCGTAATAATTTATATTTTGAAATTCAATATTTAATTTTGGAATAAAATCCCAATTAAGACTGATATTAAAAAGACCCCAACTAAAATCAGTTCGTAATCGTATTCCTGTATAAATATTATTATTTACAAAATAAACTGGCAAACCAACTCTCGCACCTAAACTTGGCCAAAACAAACCTAACCAAGGCGTTGAAGGTAGTACAGTAATACAAAATTGATGATAATTTGAAAAATCAGTTTCATAATCAAAAGCAATTATTGTGTTTATCAAAAAACTATGATAAATTCCAAATTCCCAACCAATTCTTGTTGTAAAATCTTCTTTTCCAATTTTATGAAAACCAATATTTCCTCCGCCAAAATAGAAGTATTGCTTTTGTTTTTGGAATATCATTGTAAATATTGATGGTATAGTATCTTTAAATAAAAATTGCTCTTTTGTTATGTTATTATCGGTTTCCTTATTTGATAGATTTGCGCTAAATTCATTATAACTTATTGACCAATCAGCCGGATATTCTGCAGTTATTTCAATTTCACCTACACTTTTCCAAGTTTCAATTGGTGTGATTAAATAATAAAATATCTCATCATCTTTACTAATTTGTTTGTTTAAAAAGGGATGTTTTGCATAAATTGCAGCAGTTGCCATCCCATACCAAATTTGTGTTGGTTCTAAACTTATTTCTCCCGTTACTTTCAAAACATTTTGTTCGTTGGGTAGATAATTAAATTTAAAACCTACTTTATTTAAATTGCTCCAATCTGCCCAAACAGTATTAATTTCTCTTTTTCGTGTTTCATAATAAATTAAATCATCAATTTGTTTGAAATTTGAACTGTCAATTTGCTCATTTACAATTAAATCGTTAAAATAAATTTGTATATTTTCTGCTCTTAAACCATAAAATATTCCATTCACTGAAAACATTTGATTTGTATCACAATTCATATAATAAATTGCGGTAAATGAGCAATATTTTTTATTGTCTTTTTCGTAAAATTTGAGATTAAGATTTTCTTTAATTATTGAAATGTTTGTCAATTGCCATACAATTGGGTCGCCAATTAATCCGGGTTTCAATGTTGCTCCACCAACATTTGCAAAAGTATATGTCGTAATCAAAATCAAAACACTAAAAAATAATATTTTAACAAATCTATTCTTCATTTTTTTGTGAAAGCTGATTTTTAGCGACTTTTTCTTAATTCCAATCATCAGTATTACTTTTACTTATGATTATTAATTCTTTAGCTTCTCTTGTTTCTATTGGTGGATTAAATTCTATCATAATTGATTTTTTAGTTCTCATATTTTTTTTGTTTATCAATTATTACATCATTCTTTTTTGCACATAATAAAACCCAACCCAACAGTTCCACCTGTTCCATTTGATATACTAGAATACTCAACTGTATTGACAAGTTCGTAACCATCTTTTATCATATAATTAAGAACGGCGACAACAGATTTTTTACCTGTCAAAATTTTAGTATACTCTTTACCTTTTTCAATTTGGTCATCTTCATCACCAAAATCGACATAAACATTCAATTTTTGCGACATAAACTTATTCGTTACAACTATGTAAACGTATTCACTTTCTGACGTTTGAGCTTTTACCGGGCGTTCAGAAGCTATCAAAAGAACAAACGTTAAAATTACGAAAAAACTCTTTTTTAAAATGCTCATCTTTTGTGTTAATTTTAGTATTTATTATTAGATAATTTTGGTTCAAATATATATTTTTTTTTCTTTGGCGTAAATTTACTGCAATCCTAAAAATAAAAAGTCATTCGTCAAAAAAAACTTTCAATTATTAGGACTAGATATAATATCTAAATAATATTGTAACTAAAAAATAATATCAAAGAATGAAAATATCAATAATTGGAGCTGGAAATGTAGCAACACATTTGGCTATTAATTTTGCAAAAGCAGAAGAAATAACTGTTGTTCAAATCATCAGCAAAACTGAAAAATCCGCAAAAAGTCTCGCAGAAAAAATCTACTGTGAATGGACAATAGACTTTGATAAACTAAAATCTGCTGACCTATATATAATTGCTACAAATGACGATTCGATTGAAACTGTGGCAAAAAACGAACACCTGAAAAATAAATTTATAGTTCATACTTCAGGTTCATCAGATATGAGTATTTTGACTAAAAATTCTACTGAATATGGAGTTTTTTACCCAATGCAAACGTTCAAAAAATCGAAAGAAGTAGATTTTTCGGAAATCCCTATTTTCATTGAAGCTTCTACCCCACCCTTTTTAGAAAAATTGGAATTTTTGGCGAAAAAAATCACTAAAAAAGTCTATAAAATTGATTCAAAACAAAGAAAATTCCTTCATATCTCAGCTGTTTTTGCAAATAATTTCACAAATCATTTGCTTTACATAGCTCAAGATATTGCTCAAAAAAACAATCTTGATTTTGAAATACTAAAACCTTTAATTAAAGAAACTTTTGAAAAGGTTTTGGGAAATAACCCTTTTGAAAATCAAACAGGTCCGGCAAGAAGAAACGATGAAATAATAATCTCCAAACACATTGAATCACTAAGTAAAATCGACAAAAATTACTCAGACATTTATAAAATAATTTCCGAATCTATCAAAAAAACACACACTAATAATTAATAGTTAATAATTAATAGTTACATATTCTCCGATTAAATGATTTACACATTGAAAATTTGATTAAAAAATGCCTGAATTAAGCATTACAAGCGTACATCTTTCTTCAACAACAATTCCTTTCTTTTTGGCAAGTTCTGCAAACTCATCATTTTCGGTCCCTGGATTAAAAATTATTCTTTTAGGATTTAATGATAAAATATAATCATACAATTCAGGCTGCCTGTCAGGATTAACATATACTGTAACTGTATGAATATCAACCATATTCTTCTTTTCTGTGAAAATTTCCACATCAACTATTTTCCCTGTTCTTAAACCATAAGCTTCAACCGGATGTTTATATCTACGTAATAATTTTACAGCTCTGTTTGAATAACGATCTTCTTTAAGACTAGCACCTACAACCAACGTTTTTTTAATCATATCTAAAAAAATTTATACAAAAATAAGAAAACAAAAAAAATAAAAAAAGTTTGCACCAATATTTGACACAAACTTTTTTATAATTTATCAAGAACACCATTCTACTCTTCCGAAATAAATTCGGAGTAAGTTCATTTTTGAATAAATTAGTATTAAAAAGAAATTATTCTCTTGTTTGTCAACAACTAACCAATATACATAATTCAATGTCGTTAAATTAAGAAAAAAAATGGAACGTACCTAACGGCACTTTTTGTTTGTTTTCACTTTGGAATCTACAAACAGGTCGTCCCGCCGGGACTTTTTTAAATTTTTAACTTATCGACATTGTTTCATTAACCATGCTCGCTAAAATATTAATTGTTAATTATTAATTGTTAATTAATTATCACTTTCTTCTTCAATAAATCTTACTCCAATTGTTTCGAGTTCATCAAGAATAGGTTCGTAAATTTCGGGTAAAGTTGGAATTTTAACACCGGTTACTTTAATTTTTCCCTGCATAATTAATTTTACTGCAATAGCAGCAGGCGTTCCAACTGTAATTGCCATAGCAGAAGTATCCTCTTCTCCTTCAATAACAAACGATGATGTCATTTTTTTCTTTTTGTTTTCCTTAGTAGTGTACTCAAAAACGTGTTGCATCACAATCATGTCTCGATCTTCTTTTTCAAACACCCATTTTTCTTCTAATAATTGTTGAAGAATTTGAGCCGGAGTAGCTTTTTTCAAGCCAATTGGTCTGTCATCAAAAATTCCTAACCATCTTAAACGATAAATACAATAAGAATCGGGAGGAATATTCAAATATTCCGCTAATTTATTCTCAACAGACTTAACAGGATCGTACTTCAAATAACTATTTATAAACTCACGATAAGTCATTTTTTCAGAATTTTCCACGAAATAAGTATCATCTGTCATACCTAATTGCACAAAAATATTCCATGTTTTAGCATAACCTGTCCTACGTAAAGTACCACGTATCATAGTTTGAACATTGTCCAGACCATAAGCAGAGCGGTATTTCAAAGAATCCCTGTTTGCGTAACCCTCAAATTCTCCATAATTTAAAACATTGATTCTATCAACTCTTTCAAATAATTTATGATAAGGAATATATTTATACTTTCCGTTAACTATAAATTGAGCTGTTCCCTGCCCTGCCATTACAACATTTCTAGGATTCCAAGTAAACTTATAATGCCAGGGATTATTGTCATACTTAGGAGCGACCAAACCACCTGTAAAAGAGCGAAATCCGGTTACTGTAGCACCTTGTGCCTTAAGTTTTTTAAGAACTTTCATAGTAGACATGTGGTCAATACCGGGATCAAGACCAACTTCATTTAAAAATATCAGCCCCTTTTCTTTTGCCTGAGCATCAAGAGCCTGCAACTGTTCACTAACATAAGAAGCAGTAACTAAATTTTTACCGAATTTTATACAAAATTCAGCCGGAATATGATGAAATCGAGCCGGAAGCATAGAAACGACCATGTCTGTTTCCTTAATCAATTTTTCTGCTTGATTTTCATCAAAAATATCAAATTTTATTGCCTCACCTCTATTATGATTATTTATTGATTTTTTAGCAATTTCTAATGATAAATCACCAACTGTAACAAACCAGTCATTCTCTTCTGAGTTGTCCAACAAATATTTAATTAACACGTGAGTAGATAAACCTGCACCAAGAACCAAAATCTTTTTCATTTCGATATTTGTTTTTAATTTTGGGGCTAAAATAAAATTATTTTCTAACGAAAAAAATGATTTTTAAAATATTTTTTTAAAGCTAAAAACTTAATAATCAACTAACTAATGTACTTTATCAAGACAAAAGGCACAAAAATAGTACCCGATTCGATACAAATTAGGGACGAAAACTATGCTCTTATTGAACAATTTAAGTTTTCTTCGCTCGAAAAGAAAATAATTGAATTATTTGACAAAAGTCATATAAAAATCATAGAATTGATAGAAAATACTGATTTTGAAATACTAATAAAAATTGAATTATAATAAATAATTACACATGAACAATATAATAACATTCAAAGAAGTCGACATAAACATAAAAAATAAAACAGTAATTTCAGAGGTAGATTTTACAATAAACTCAGGTGATTTTATTTTTCTTACCGGAAAAGTAGGTTGCGGAAAAACTACTCTTTTACGTTCAATATATGCAGATATACCAATTAAGGGCGACTATGCAAAAGTTTTAAATTTTGATTTGATAACCATTAAAAACAATCAAATTCCGTTTCTGCGAAGAAATATTGGTTTTATTTTTCAGGACTTTAAGTTTTTAAACGATAGAAATATAGAAAAAAATATGCGTTTTGTGCTTGAAGCAACCGGTTGGACAAATGAACAAAAAATAACCGAAAGAATTGAAGAAGTTTTAGGAGAAGTTGAAATGGAATCTAAAATTCTAAATATGCCTTATGAATTATCAGGTGGCGAACAACAACGTATTTCTGTAGCGCGTGCATTATTAAACTCACCAAAACTTATTTTAGCCGACGAACCAACAGGAAACCTTGATGAAGAAACCGGAATTTATATAGCAAATAAATTGTACGACCAAACTAAAAATGAAACAGCTGTGATATTTATTACTCATAATAAAAATCTTACAACTCTATTTGATGATGCTAAAAAATGGACAGTAGTAGAAAATAAGCTCGAAACTATAAATATTTGATTTTTTTTTAGTTATACGACCAATTTGCACAATATTAATCTTTGTAGCCTAATTTTAGAACAATTGAAAAAAATATTTTTATTCATATTATTCATTTTTTATTCGGTGTATTTTTATGCTCAACCCGACACATTGAACATAAGACCAATTTATATAAATTCAACTTTTACAGAAAAAAATCAGTTTATTGAACAAATAGACAGCTCTTTGCTTCAACAAAAACAAACAAATCAACTTTCGGATTTAATTCAACTTACAACGCCGGTTTTTATCAAAAGTTTTGGGAATTTTGGTGTTTCAACAGCCTCATTCAGAGGAACTTCTGCTTCTCACACTCAAGTATTCTGGAATGATATTCCTCTCAACTCGCCAATGCTTGGACAAACTGATTTTTCACTTATTCCGGTTTTTATTGCAGATGAAATAAATATTTCTGCCGGAATTGGCTCTCTTGCAAATTCCGATGGTGCTTTGGGTGGAAATATAATGCTCAAAACAACTTCAAAATGGGACAAAAAAACAAGTCTATCAATTGGACAAAATATTGGTAGTTTTAGCAATTACAGTACATTCCTGAAATTTTCTTCAAGCTCAAAAAAAATTCTATTCGACAGTAGAATAATTTACAAAAAAGGTGTAAATGATTTCATATTTTACAACAATGCATTACCAGATGCAAATATGCAGAAACTTGAAAACGCTAATTTTAATCAATTATCGTTTTTACAACAGATATTTTTTAGAATAAACAAGAATAATATTATTTCATTTCATTTTTGGCATTCAAATTCATATCGAAATATTCCTCCAATAATGAGTTACGAAGGACTTTATAGAATTGAAAATCAAAACAATGGACAAAATATTGGAGTGGTAAAATTTTCATCAAAAATCAATCAATTTAAAATAAACATAAGCAGTTCTATTTCGCATAAAACTTTGAACTATTTTTTAGCCGACTCAATTTTAGGATTTCCCGAAAACACAAATATTATTAAAAGTAAATCAAACAGTTACGAAACAGGTTTTATAAACTCGATAAAAATCAACTACAATATTTCAGATAAAACAAACATCGAAACTAATTTAAAATCATATTTCTACAAAGTTGAAACTTTTGATAGTGCAACATACACCAACAGTGGTTATGAAGCTAAAAGGCTCAAAAACAACGCAAATATTATATTAAATTACAATTTCAACAACTACTTTAAAACAATATTAGTCTTGAGTGAAACAACAATTTACAAAAACTTTTTTATTCCAAACATTTCAATTGGATTTGTAAATGAACCGATACACAACGAAACATTTACCTGGGGCGTAAATCTTGGTAGGAATCAACACATTCCAACTCTAAACGATTTATACTGGCAACCGGGCGGAAACCCTTTATTAAAGCCAGAAAGAGGATTTTCTGCAGATGCCTTTTTAAGCTCAAAAATTACTAATAAAAAAACAACTTTTGATTTTAAAATAAAACCTTTTGCAGCATTAATAAAAGACTGGATTATATGGCAACCAAGTGAATTTCACTATTGGACGGCTCAGAATCTTAAAAAAGTTTTTTCTCGTGGATTTGAAGCAGGAATAGTAATCAGTAAAACCGGCAAAATATCATATAAACTAATATCAAATTATTCATTAACAATAACAACAGACGAAAGTAACACTAATAATGAGTTTGCAACAGGAAAACAACTGATTTACATTCCCAAAAACACATTAAATACTTTTATTATCATCAACTATTTAAACTTTGAATTTTCAACTAGTTTTAATTTTACCGATAAAAGATTTACGAGCAGTTCTAATAACCTATACACATTGCCATCGTATAAAATTCTAAACGCATCATTCTCAAAACTTTTTAATAATAAAAAAACAAATTTCAAGATTGAATTTAATTTGAACAATATTTTAAACGAACAATATCAAGCAATTTTGTATCGCCCAATGCCGGGAATTAATTATGAAATAAAACTTCTTTTGTTCATTAACCCACATTATTCATGAATAATTCAGGCTAATTATCTCTTTTTTTCAGAAAACTAGAAATGAGTGTATTCTAACAAAAAAATCCCTCTGTTAGAGGGATTTTTTTAAGGAAAAACTATTCTATAACAAGTTTTTCGGTTGCCAGAATTTCACCGTCATTAATGAGATTAACCGAATAAATTCCGTTTGAAAGCATTGAAGTATTAATTTTCAAAATATTGTTTTGTGCATCAAACTTTTCAGTAATCAAAATTTTGCCTTGCGCATCAACTATTTCGATGTTTGATGCTGTTTGTGATTTGTAATCGCAAACTAGTTGCACAAAATCATTCGCAGGATTTGGGAATATTAATAAAAACTTATTGCTTTCAAATATAATTTCATCAAATTCAGATAATTGTTTTTCTGCTTTGACTTTTTCATCTACTGTCATCAAATCCGGTTTGATGATTATTCCTCGTTTTGCTAATTCGGTGTTGTCCATAAACAGCTTGCAAACATAAAATCCGGGCAATATGTTGTCAGTTTCTACAAGTAACTGATACCAGTATTTTGTGATTGGTTGTGAATATACTTTTCGGCTGTCAGAATTATACATAACAAACTCAGCATTTTGAAATTTTGTTACAGGTAACTGATAATCAACTAAAAAATATTCACTAGCAGGATTCGGACTAACTTCAAAATCCAACTTTGGCAACAGTGGTTGTTCGACTGATTTGTTTCCAGTTGAGTCAATTATTGGAATTACGACACCATAGCCAAATTCA
>JAFGXO010000104.1 GCA_016936595.1 Bacteroidales bacterium
GTTGAAGTAAAAAGACCACTCATCATAATAAAAACGAGCATAAAAAACCACGCTACAAACATTGCTTGTTGTTGGGTGTTTGATATTGTGGATATTAAAAGCCCAAAGCCTAAAATTACAAACAGATAAACAATAGCGGCAATAAAAACCACTCCAAGATTGCCAATAATTGGAACATTAAAAATAATTTTTCCCAGCGTTAAACCAAAAGCAAGCTCAAAAATAGCAATTATTAAAAAAGGTATCATTTTACCAATAATAAATTGATGTTTTTTAATTGGCGTTACATTTATTTGCTCGATTGTACCAATTTCTTTTTCTTTGACAAGATTCATTGCCGATAAAAACAACCCAATAATTGTAATCAGAACAACTAAAATTCCCGGCACCATAAAAACTTTATAATTAAGCTCAGGATTATACCAAAATTGATGATCAATATTTATTGATTTTGTGTTTTTTAAAGCAGCAAGAGATTTAAAATCGGCATAAGTAGCAATTATTTGTTTATTATAACTCAAAATAATTTGTTTACAATACGAATTACCTATAGAGCCTGTAGTTTGATCGATTGAATTAACCAAAATCTGTATTTCTGCATTTTTTTCTCTTATCAAATCACGTTCAAAGTTCTGCGGAATAATTACAATAATATCAGCTTTATCCCTTTCCATTAACACCTGAGCTTGTTCAATAGAAAATGTTTTTCCTGAGATATTAAAAAAAGGAGATGCTTCAAATTTTTGTGTGATTCCTCTTGAAGAAGACGATAAATCATTATCTACAATACTTAAGTCAATATTTTTAATTTCAAAAGTTGTAGCGTAAACCAAAAGAAGCAATTGCACAATAGGAACAACAAAAATTATTGGCAATAGAGTTTTATCTCTCTTAATCTGCAAAAATTCCTTTTGAATTATGAATAAAATAGTTTTCATGAAGTAATATGTAAATCAGTAAATATTTTTAATAATTATTTTAACTTTTCATCAAATCCATAAAACAATCTTCTATATTTGGTTCGATAACTTTTATTACAACATTTGAATTATTTTTATTTTTCAAAAAAACAGTAATTTCCTGTATATCAATACTTTTTCGTTTATCAGTGTAATGAATACTATCACCAAAAGCATACACAGAATTTGAATATTCAAAAGCTCTTAAATCATCTATCAATTTTTGTTTATTTTGTGATTTAATTGAAAATAATTCGTGCTTAAATTTAGAGATAATACCCTTTGGAGTATTAATATCCATAATACTACCATGCTGAATAAGAGCAACTTGATCGCAAAGCGACGCTTCGTCCATATAAGGCGTAGAAACAAGAATAGTAATACCTTTATTCTTAAGTTGTTGAAGCATTTCCCAAAATTCTTTTCTCGAAACCGCATCAACGCCTGTTGTAGGTTCGTCTAATATCAAAACTTTAGGTTTATGAATTAAAGCACATGAAAGAGCAAGTTTTTGTTTCATTCCACCGGATAATTTTCCGGCTAACCGTTTTTTTAAAGGAGCTATTTGATCAAAAATATCTTTTATCAGCTCATAATTTTTATTAACTGTAACACCAAAAACTGTAGCAAAAAAATTAAGGTTTTCTTCAACCGTTAAATCTTGATACAATGAAAATCTACCTGGCATATAACCTGTTATTTTTCTAATTTTCTTATAATCAGCAACAACATTAAGACCATTCACAAATGCCTCTCCACTATCGGGAAAAAGCAAACTAGTAAGAATTCTAAAAATAGTAGTTTTTCCGGCACCATCAGGACCAATAAGTCCAAATAATTCGCCTTTTTCAACCTCAAACGAAATATTATTAACAGCTTGAACTTTCCCGTAATTTTTTCTGATATTTTTTATTGTAACCATATAATTCACAAACAATTAAAATATTATTTCACAAAATTAACTTCCGCCGGCATTCCAATTTTAAGACTACCATCATTCTCAACATCAAGTTTTACAGCATAAACCAAATTTACACGTTCTTTTTTTGTTTGAATAATTTTTGGAGTAAACTCAGCCGTATTTGAAATCCAAGAAATTGTACCTGTAGGCTCCCAATTTTGAGGATTATCAATTATTATATTTGCCTGCTGACCAATTTTTATACTTGCCAATTGATCTTCGGATACATAAACAGTTAATTCCATGTTTTTCAAATCAGCTAATTTCAGCATAGGTTTTCCTGTTGCAGCTAATTCATAACAATTTAAGTATGTTTCAAGAATAATTCCGTCAATAGGAGAAATAATATAACATCTATTAATTTGTTCTTCAATCAATTTTATACCGGAATCTATAGCATCTAATTCGGCAAAAATTGAGGCATTTCCGGATTTCGCAGCAATTATTTGTTGGTCGATAACAGCAATTTGCCCCACAACATTATCATATTTTTGTTGACTAATTGCACTATCTTTAAGCAAATTTTCAAGTCTTTGTCGTTCAATTTCTAATACTTCTTTTTGTTCCTCTAAAACATTAACTTGGGCTAAAATTCCACTAAATTTTGTTGAAATGGCTTTTTTATGTGCCAATAATTGATCTTTTTGCAAAACCAACAGTTCTGAATCAATAATTGCAATTGTGTCTCCCTGATTTATTTCATCACCCTCATAAAAATTTAACGATAAAATTTTGCCGGTGCTTTCGCTTGAAATAATTATTTCGTTAGCAGAAAAATTACCGTAAGCATCAGATTTTTCATTTCTATCACATGATACAAAAATAATTATAATCAAAAATAACATTGTAAATATTTTTCTCATAATTTACGAATTTTTAAATTGAGTTTACTTAATTAATTATATGTTCAAATTTGCAGATTTCAAGCACCTTTACAACTAATAAACATTATTATATTCAAATTTTAATTGTTCATATTGAATTTTATGAAGTTCAAGAGTAAGTTGAGTTTGCGAAAGTTTATTAACCTCAACAACATATTCGGCCGAAGTAATAATTCCATTTTTTAATTGAGATTTATAAGTATTTAGAATTTTCTCCTGAAGTTCAATAATTTGTTCATCTTTATGTATAGTTTGTTGAAGCGAATTTAATTGAGCAAGAATATTTTCTTTCTGAATGTTTATAGCAACCTGTATATTATGCCTATCAATTGAAAGCTGGTCATTTTTAATTGCATTAATCTGACGATTTCTATTTGCGTTATTCCAATCAAAAACCCGCCATGAACAAGTAACTCCAGCAATAAAGTAAGGCGAAAATTCATCACTTAACATATTTAAACCCGGACGTCCGTAGCCACCTTGTGCAAAGGCATAAACATTGGGTTTTCGAGAAGCTGATATTTGATTATCTATTAAGTTTAATTTTTGCGATTGAATATCCACAAGTTGCATACGAGGACTAATTGAAGTATCAAACGAATTTATTGACAGATATGGAAAAAGCAATTCGGATTCAGAGCCTAAATCTTGTCCGGTATATTGTTTTAAAACATTTAAAGTAGAAGTTTTTAAAATGATTGTTTCTTCTAATCTTTGTTCAATTTTAAGAATTTCGGAGAGCAAAATATCTCTATTTACAGGAGTTAAAACAGCACCATTTATTGAAGCTTCAACAACATTAAGTTGCTCATTTAATGTTTTCAACTGATTATTAATAACATCAATCTGTTTATCTAACAAAAGTGCAAGAAAAAATATTTTGGCAATATTATTTTCTATTTGTTTTTGCTGAATTGTTGATTTAGTTAAATTTTCGGTAGCAGAAAGATTTAAAATATTTGCATAAGACTTTGTAAGACCTCCGTCATAAATAAGCTGATTTATTTCAAGATAGGCTTTATACTGGTCAAGAGGAACAGTTGGCATTTCAACTCCCGGAATCGGAAGATTTATTTCAATTGTTGATGACTGAAAAGTTGCCTGACCATTCAATTTAATAACCGGATAATAATTAGTTTTTAAATTATTCTGTTGTAAATCAACGGTTTGATTACTGTAATCAAGAGATTGTTGAAGCCCATAATTATCAATACCGGCAAAAATACATTGCCAAAGACTTATTGTATCCGATGTTTGTGAAAGCAAATTAAAACTACCAAACAAAAATAACAGTATAATATTTTTTCTCATAAGTAAATATATTTTACAAAATTGACATTTAAAACAAAATTTATTATCGTCAAATAATTAAATTATTACATCATAAATAAGCCAGTATAATTACACAAATCTCTTAGTTCTTAACTTTAATAGAATGTATTACAAAATCGGCAACTTCGATTTTACGTTTATCTGCAAAATTTTTATATTGATTTTTATTATCTCCAAAAAATAATTTCATTAAAATTGGTTTTGCTGCAAAGGGGAAAATACAAAGCGACATTATATTTACAATTAATTGATCAAATTCTATTGGTCTAATTATTCCATTTTGTATTTCTTTTTCAATTTGAAATTTAAGTATTTCAAATTGATTTTGTTTTAAATTATCAAAAAAACCGGAAAAAGTATCAGTTATTTTTATAGGTTTTTGGCTTAATTCATGCAAAACAAACATAGGTAGAAAAGGATTTTTTTCTAAAAGAGTAATATATTCGAGAGTAAAAGTTTCAATTTTTTCAAAAAGAGATTTTTCACTGTCAAAAATTTTAACTGTATCGGGCAAAAAGGTTTTAATCACTTTTTGAAAAACCTCCGAAAAAAGTTTATCTTTTGATCGATAATAATAATGCAATAATGATTTATTTATTTTAGCTTCATCAGCAATTTCTTGCATTCTGGCACCATCTAAGCCTTTTTCAACAAAAACTTTATTTGCAGCTTCGAGTATTTTAGCCTCTGTAGATTTATCTTTTTGTTTCATCTTTTTGGTTTAATTATTTGGTTTAACTATCTGGTCAAAAATAAATTGTTTTTATTAAATAAAAAAAAATTTCACAAAAAAACTTTATCAGTTTAAAAAAGCACCGATAAAGTTATAGCATACAACAAATTAAAAAAAAATTAATATTCCCAAAGATCTTGTTCAAAATTAAAAATTTCATTTTTAATTCTATCAGATTCTAACAAAACTTCTAAACCAGTTTCATATTCAAGAATTGCTCGTTGATAAGGATTTGATTCCATAAAAATATAGCTTGAAAAAAATCTTTTTTGGAAAACATCGTCAAACGAAATATTAGTTACATCAGTATAAGGACTATATATTTGGCTACGAGCAAGTAAAGGGCGAGCTTCGGGATAATAAATCCAAAAAACTTTTTTATACAAAGGACTAGTTTGATCAATATCATCAGCACGATAATATTTTCTAATTGGGCAAAACCCAATAATACGCACATCCATAACAGAACGTTGTTTGTCAAAAAACCATAATTCTTTAACTAAATAAGAGCTAATAGATGAAGAATTATAAGGTATATCAACAGAAACTGTATCAAACCCTTCGATAGTTTCCACTACTTGCACATCTTGCCCGGCGCCCATTTCAACGTGAATTTCGTCTTCAGTCATAATAACGTCAAATTCATTTCCGGCATCAGAAGCACGAACTCTATAAGCCGTTAAACCCTGAGTATGCACACCATCTAAAATAATATCAATTAAACTTTTAGTTCCTCTTGTTGGAGTTGCAGGAAGAGCAAGAACATGATTCATCTTTTCGGATAATTCAATTCTACGCCATATTATACGAGACCACATTACATCGGCTTCGCGAACATACTGGTAAGGCATTGGCACATCATTAGCAATATGCACCTCACGATAAGGTAAGGGTTGAACGTGTGTACCGGTTCCTTGTGCTACTAACTCAATGCTACAAACAGAACTTAATAATAAAAATAAGACAAATGTATTAAATATTTTTTTCATCATATATAAATTTACGAATCAGTTATCTTTAAAATAAAACTTAAAAAAAGAACAAATTATTGCAAAAAAAACAAATAAAAAAAGCTGACAATATCATGAGTCAGCTTTATTAATATTTTAAAAACAGTTTCTAATATTCCCAAAGATCTTGTTCAAAATTAAAAATTTCAGTTTTAATTCTGTCGGATTCTAAAAGAACTTCTAAGCCTGTTTCATATTCAAGAATTGCTCTTTGATAAGGATTAGATTCCATAAAAATATAACTTGAGAAGAATCTTTTTTGGAAAATATCATCAAAAGAAATATTGGTAACATCAGTATAAGGGCTATATATTTGGCTACGGGCAAGCAAAGGGCGTGCTTCGGGGTAATGTACCCAAAAAACTTTTTTATACAATGGACTAGTTTGATCAAAATCATCAGGACGATAATATTTTCTAATAGGACAAACACCAATAATTCTTACATCCATTACCGAACGTTGTTTATCAAAAAACCATAATTCTTTTACAAGATAAGAGTTTATTGAAGCAGAATTATAAGGAGTAGTAACAGTAACTGTATCATAAACACCCGGTTCTACCTCAACAACCTGTTGATCGGAGGCAGCCCCCATTTCAACATGAATTTCGTCTTCAGTCATAATAACGTCAAATTCATTACCGGCATCGGAAGCACGAGCACGATAAGCAGTTAAACCTTGAGTATGAATTCCGTCAAGAATCACATCAATTAAACTTTTGGTTCCTCTCGTTGGAGTAGCAGGAAGAGCAAGAACATGATTCATCTTTTCAGACAATTCAATTCTTCTCCAAATAATTCTTGACCACATAACATCGGCCTCGCGAACGTATTGATATGGCATTGGAACATCGTTAGCAATATGAACCTCTCGATAAGGTAAAGGTTGCACGTGTGTTCCGGTTCCCTGAGCCATTAAATCGGCAAAGGCAAAAAACAACATAAGGGGTAATAATGCCCAGAATTTGAATGATTTTCTCATGGTTATTGATATAATTTTAATTTGACAAATATTTTTTCAAAGATAAAAAAAAGAAGTTTTAACAAAAACTCTTTTTTATTAAAACTTCTTTTAAGTAAGAATATTGTATGTAATCAGTAAAATTATTGCAATTTAAAGCTAATTGAACCAAGACTACGAATACTTCCATCGGGAGCACGTGCTTTTATATTTTCAAAATAAACTTTTTGACCTCTATTTAACTGACGTATAATACCTTGTTGTTGAGCAGTAATAGTTGCTCCGGAAGTTGACTGTTCTTCAGTAAAACCTTGAATTGTTGCAGACACAGAAAATCCTGTAACAGGAAAAGCTAAATCGAACACAAAGTTATCAAGTTGAGCTTTTACAATTCTTTGGCTCAAAAGAACTTGTTGCGAAATAACACCACCTTTCATCCCTCCAACAGTTGCGTAAGGGTCAGGTACAGGCAAACATCTAAATTGCATAGAACCAGCGGTATTACCATCAGCAATCACACTAATTGTAGCAGTACCAGTTGAAGTAACTTTAGCGTTATATTTACCGGCACCTCCGTTAGAAGTTAAACGACCTCCAGAACCGGAAATAGTAGCAGAAATATCACGACCGGTAGCAGTTACTTGAATAGGATTATCAACTCCAATATAAAGAACATTCATTTTTGTAGGAGAAATAGCCCAAGTAGGAGCAACAACTTGATATTGGTGTTCAAATGGGAATCTTGCAGTATCACCGGTAGCAGGATCTTTAAGAAGGATTTCCCCTCCCCAAGTAAAAGTACCAGGAGAACCAGTTCCGGGGTTATAAACACCTTTACCATTTTGAACATCTAATTTAGTACCATTATCGAGAACAATAATAGGATCTTTTGTAGAGTCATACGCAGCAATAAAAACTTCAGCAGTAAAATCTTCACCAACCTTAACATAACTATTTGGAGCATTAACAATTGCTTCAATTGTATTAAATTTAAAATCACTTTTACCAATTTGTCCAAGCAAATAAGTTAACATATCAGATTCTACATTTCTGATATCATTTTGCATTTTAGACATCATTGCTATAACAGCAATCAAAGGCAAGTGTTCAAAGTTTGCATTAGCCCATGGCAAATAAGTTCCGGGTTCGTTAGCAGACTCAATATCGGCAGTACTAAGAATATCTTTAACGTTATGAGCTAATACAGTAGTGGTATCAGAAATTAAACTTAGAACAAAATCTCTGTAAGCGTCAATTTCATCTTTAAGAGCTTCACCACGACCTTCAAGTATCATAACCTGTCCGCCCACATTGTTATCGTCTTTTTTGTTAATATGATCAACATCACCCTCGGGTCCATCGGCCACAACAACTAAGTCATATTTATCTTGTTTAATTAAAGAGTCTAATTCATTAGTTTTTAACTTAAGTTGTTGAGCATAATCATAGTATATTCCAACTTTAGTAGGATTTTCTTTAAATGCTTTTTCAAATTCGCCGTATGCATCAATATTTTTAGTTTTAACGTTATCGGTAGCTTCTATAATACTTTTGTTAATAAGCACAAAGGCATTAAGAATTTCGGCAGAAACGTTTAGAGCCAACATTGCCGTAAGAAACAGATACATCAAGTTGATCATTTGCTGCCTTGGGGATAAACCTTTTTCAGACATATTAAATTTTTTTTAAAGTTAATTAATCAGCTTGAACATTCATAGCAGAAAGCATTTTTCCATAAACACCATTAAGAGCGCCTAAATTTTTGCTAAGTTTAGTAATTTCTTCAGAGTATTTTTTGGCATAAACTGCAGATTCTTGAACATCTTTAACCATATCTTCAAGGTTAGCTTCGCCAAGCTGCATTTCAAAAATAGCATTGATTGCAGTAAGATTTTTATTTAAACCTGAAATTTTATCGTTATATTCACTATTACCTTCGGCAAGAGTTGAAAAGTCTAAATCCATAGAAGCAACTAAAGTTTGATAAGCATTAGTTAAACTATCTTTATTAGAATTAACGGTTTCTTGAGTTTTATTAAAAGCATCACTTAAACCATCAATAGAATAAGTAATATTTTGAGAAGCATTAGACAGCTCATCAGCTGATTTTTTGTAAGTGTCAGAAAGCTGGCTAACATTGTTAGAAGCTTTTTTAACATTATCAGAGAATTCAGTTGTAGCTACAGTAGCATCAGTAATATCATTCATTTTAAGAACATTATCACTTAATTTGGTTAAACCAGTATTTAATTTTTCAAATAGACCGTCATCACCTGCTTTTGCTAACATTTCATCAAATTTAGCGAACGAATCCATAGCAGGAACAGCTACTTGAGCACCTTTTGTGCCTTTATTAGAACCTGAAGATAAAATTTCGTCTTCTAATTCGTCAGATACTTTTAATTCGGGATAAACCAAAGTCCAGTCAATTTCTTCGTGAGGAGGCTCAACACCAGACAAGAAGAAAATAAAGGCTTCAACAAGTAAACCTACAGTAAGCATAACGGTTGCACCGGGCCAGTGAGTAATTTTAAACAACGCACCTACCAATACAACAGAAGCACCCCAGCTTTGCACTTTGTGCATAAGGTTTTTCCACCAAAATTTTTGCATAAAATCAGCCATAGTAATTATTTTTAGAATTTAAATTTGTTTTTAAAAATCGAGTAAAAGTATAAAGTTTTTTTTTTATTACAAATTTTTTTTGATTAAATAAAAACAGTATTACAAATAATATTCCAAAAAAAGCCTTTGTAAAGCAAGGTTTACAGAGAAAAATTATTTGAGCAAAAAATGTTATTTTATGATTGTAAAATGTAAAGTAATCAATTTACAATTTAATAAATCGATTGTAAAGAAAATAAAAAAAACACAGAAAAAAAAATGGTTGGTAAAAAAATAAAAAAAAGGGCTAATTAAAGCCCTTAAATTTTCTAATAGCCGTCCCAAGATTGGACGTCTTTTCCTAAGTAAGTTCTTGCATTTCTAAAGCCAATATAAGATTTGGCAGTATCTTGATATTCATAAGTACGAACACCATTTTGCAAATAATAAGCAATATCTTTCCAAGAACCACCACGAACAACTTTACGTTTTAATACGATAGGATCATCAATAGCAGCGTTTCGCTGATCAATTGGATTTAAGTCATGTGTCATATTTGAAGTAGCATCGTCAAAATTACCCGAAGTCCATTCTGCAACATTACCGGACATATCGTATAATCCGTAATCATTAGGCAAATAAGAAGCAACGCTAATTGTTCTGTTTGCTCCATCAAGGGCGTACATTCCACGCATAGGTTTAAAGTTTGCAAGTAAACAACCTTCGTTATTTCGAGCATAAGGACCTCCCCAAGGGTAAAGAGTTAAATCTCTTCCACCTCTTGCAGCATATTCCCATTCAGCTTCAGTAGGTAGTCTGTAATTTTCAACATCAGAAACACCTTGAGAGCTATTAAAAGAATTATTTATTTGAGTTCTCCAGTGAGAAAAAGCATTAGCTTGATGCCAATTTACACCAACGAGAGGATAATCGTCAAAAGCAGGGTGAGCAAAATACATTCGAGTATAAGGTTCATTGTAAGAATAAGTATAATCGGCAATCCAAACAAGAGTATCAGGATAAATAGCTACTTTTTGATGTTGAACCAAAGCAGAACGAGTATTAAAAGGTTCATCTTGTCCATAGTTGTCATAATCATAACTAATAATTCTTGCTGTTTTTTGATCATCAGGAGTAGTAGGCTCATCATAAGGACCGTAGTGACCTTGTGGTAATTGACCGGTACCACCTAAATCATCATAAACATATCTGTTATTTTTCTTGGCAGCTTGTTTTAAATCTGTGTACCAATATTCATAAACGAATTTTCGTGTGTCAAATTCTTTTCGACCATATAATGCGTCTTGCTGGCTATAATACATATCTTGAACAGCGTCATTAATTTCAGGACTTTCGCCTTTCCAAATAAGTTTTCTATTTCTCCAATTCAAATGGACCTGATTGGGGTCAGAAGGATCATAGAATTGAGTATTGATATTTGGGTCATCATTTTCAATTTGAAAATCAGTTATTCCATTTTGAACACAAAGTCTCATTGCAATAGAATCTCTAACCCAAGCAACGAACTGACGATATTCGTTATTAGTAATTTCAGTATAATCCAACCAAAAAGCGTCTATAGAAACAGTTTTAGGTTGTGCAGTCATTGCAAAAGGCACATCTTGGTCGTTTGGTCCCATGTTAAAATCACCTTGAGGGATAAAAGCCATTCCGGTTGGTTGAGTTTCAAACCAAGAAGGACGGTTTTGCACACCAAAAACCTCTCCGTTGTTTCCGGACTTACAACCCATAAAAACTAAAGATACAAGGGCTCCAAGCAACAGAATTTTATTCATTTTTTTCATAATAGTAAGAAATTTTGTTCAAGTTTATATTGAAGAATTAAAGAGTTTTAACATTTCTGTATTTCATAGGGTTTCCCCCGTTTAAAAAAGAGAAACAATAACCAACGTAAGCTTCAAAAGTTCCGGAGGAAACTCTATTTAAATAAGTTAACGACAAATCATAAGATAAACCAAGTTTTAAATTATTAAAATAAGAAGTTCCAACCATAAAAGCTAATGCTGCCTTGTTTCTATAAGTAACGCTTGCCCAGAATTTTTTATTGTACAGGGCAAAAATATTAATGTCAAATTGCATATCATTTCCTATAGATTTTACGAATATCGAAGGAGTTAAGTCGATAGCTGAATTAGCTACTTTAATGTTGTATCCTCCAATAAAATAAAAATGATTTACCAAAAAAATTGAGCTGTTAGTGCCACCTTCGGTTTCGGATACAAAATAAAAATTGGGTCTTAACAAATGAGAAGAAGATAAGCCTACAAACAATTCATTCCAAATATAAAATGCACCAACGCCTAAATCAAAAATTGTTGCATTAGAATTTGCCTCAAGAATTGGTTCGTTTTGGTCGGGAAATTTCCAAGAGGGATCGAATTTTTTATTAAATATGCCGGGACTTACTCCGAAACTAATTTTACCTAAACCCAAATCTTTTTGAAAAGACAAATTAAATCGAGCTTTAAAGTCATGAACAAAGCCATATCTGTCGTCAACAAAAACTACTCCCCCCCCCCATTTTTGATTTAACAGGTTAAAAGGAGCATCAACAGAAAGAATTGTTGTTAAAGGAGCGTTTTCGAATTTTCGCCATTGCTGATGCGAGAGTAAATTTACACAAACCTCTCCTTCTAAACCAGCGTAAGCAGGATTAAACGTGGTTTTCATAAAATTATAGTGCGTAATCAAGGGGTCTTGCTGCGCATATAAAAACGACGTAAAAAATAAAAATATTAGTAAAAAATATTGTCTCATTTTTAATAAAATTGAAGCAAAATAAAAATAATTTTTGGTTAATAACAAATTTAAGAACAAATATTAAATTTTGGTTGTTTTAAGAGCTATAATATGTTGCCTATTTTGAGATTAAAAAATTAATTTTAGCATAAAAATCAAAGGTTTTTTTTTTAATAAAAAAATCAACAAAAATTTAGTGATTTAAAAAAAGGGATATCCTTTTTGTTAAATTACCCGATTTTGCCAAAGAATAATCTTTAAAACTGCAAGGCAACATTTTTTCTGTTAAATTTTCTATTTTTACAGCCCACCATCTATCTGTTTTTTCACAATGTTTAAATTTCAAATCATTATTATTATCCACTTTAAGATAAAAAGTAGAATATTTTAAAGTTTTCAAGTTATTCAATTCTTTTTTTCTTGAAAAAGCATCTAAAAAATGCCAAAAAGCCTGAGCAATCAGTTTTGCTCCAACAAAATGAATATCATTATTGATTGTGTAATCGTAGAAACCAAAAAAATTAAGTTCGTCACTTAAACCTGCATAATTTGACAATTTGCATATTTCAAAAGAACTAAAACCATTAGGCTGAGGATTTTGTCCTCCGGGAACTTCTAAAAACTTTGCACTTGATGAATTAAGGGCAACAATATTTGCGTTTCTAAATTCCGGTTCAAAATCTAAAAAATCAGCTTGCACTTCGCTTAATCTAAATGATTGATTTACAGAATTTTTAAATTTTGCAAGCACATTACCACTAACCAGGTAATTTTGCAATCCTATAACGTTATTTTTAGTAATATATTTTGAAAATAAATTAAAGTAATTTAAAAAATTGTTAGAATTATAACTTAGAGAATTAAATTCATCATAAGGCAAAAAGGGAGAAACAATCAAATTTGAAAAATTCTGCTTAAAATTCTCAAAAAAATTATAAAACAGAATATTGGAATTTCCATTTTCGGCAATATAAATTATTTTAATGTCAACATCAGTTAAAGTTTTCAAAAGGAGATTAACTTCAGATATAAGTTGCTCATTGTCAATATTATAATTTAGGTTTCCAAGGTCAAAAATTTTCAAATTTTGAAAAGAATACAAATCATAAAATTGTTGTCTGATAACATCTACAGATTTGAAATCGTTATTATTAGATAATCCAATAATTACAATATCGTATTTAACCCAATCAACATATTCATTATCGTGAATTTTATCAATAAAACCGATCTTTTCAGTTAAACGATGAATATCATCTAAATTAACATCAGGTTTTTTCAAAAATCTTATCATAACAAACCATTATTTTTTTTTATTTGTTTAAATATTTTTTAAATTATCTCCTTAAATGGAGAAGTTTTTTTGCATTAACTGCAATAAATCTAAGAAAATTTCATCCATTCAAAAAATTTCAGGTCAACTTTTAAAAGCTGAAATATTTTCTGAACAACGGTATCAACAACTTGTTGAATAGAAGTTGGTTTAGAGTAAAAAGAAGGAGAAGCAGGGCAAATTTTTGCACCGGCAAGCACAAGCTTTTTCATATTACTAATATGTATCAAATTTACAGGAGTTTCACGTGGCACGATAATTAAATTCCGACTTTCTTTGAGCATCACATCGGCTGCACGAGTAAGCAGATTATCGGCAATTGAATTTGCAATTTTAGCCATTGTTCCCATTGAACATGGGCAAACCACCATTGCATCATAATTAGCCGAACCAGAAGCAAAAGGGACAAAATAATTATCGTTTTTAAAAATTTCAAATGGAATATTTTCTATTTTTAAATCGTCAATTTCGTGTTGCCAAACTTTAATTGCAGTATCAGTAAAAACAATAGCCAAATTTTCAACCAATTGAGGGTATTGTTTTACAATTTCGATAATTCTTTTTGCGTAAATAGAACCACTTGCACCTGTTATTCCTAAAATTAATTTCATTTTAAAGTCTGTAAAGTTAAAAGAATTATTCTTTCCAAAAAATCAGATATTGAGCAGTTAAACGCAAAGAGTTATTCCACCAGCAAATTGAAGTACTTGGACCAATAAATAAACTAAAAAAAGCATGATTGCTTAAACAATTTCCCGATGAAGGTTTAGTAACAGGTATCAAGTTATAATCATTAGCAAAATTAATTGTTAATCTATCACTTATTTTGTAGTTAACAGCAGTATAATAGCTTAAATCATACCATCTGAGATTTAAATCATCTTCATCAAAAACACCAAAAGTTTGTTCATTTTCGCCTTTAAATAAATAACCAAAAGTTAAACCACCGGAAAAAGAGAGTTTGTCAAAAGGCATATAAGTAAAAAACACCGGAACTTCAACATAATTTAACCTTGTTACAAAAAAGGTTGTTTTAGTAGCCGATCTTGCACCTTTTTGAACAATAGAAACTCCGGATATTAGATTTAATTCGTTTCTTAAATTTAATTGAGCGTAAGTTGTAACCGAAAATCCTAATTTATGATAGCCTCCAAAATCGTCGCCATCAACTTGCGAAGCAGTAAGTCCGCCAATAATACCACCTTCAAATAATTGAGCATTAACAAAAAATGGTAAAATTAAAAACAGTAAAATGAATATTTTTTTCATAATGTAGCAGATTCTAAAAGTGTAATTTTTTGATTTAAAGTATCAAGTTGAGCATTAATTCCAATAGGGAAAATTAAAGCATCTTTTATATGTCCAAAATTAAGATCGTAAACAACAGGTATTTGTAAGAAAGAGAAATCTCTTTGTATAATTTGTTCAATAGAAAAGCTATCGTATAAAGTCATATCAAAATCTTGGGGTTCACATTTATTAAATTTCCCAAAAACAATTGCCGCTGCTTTTTTTAAATCGGTTGCCATTAGCAGATGATTTAACATTCTGTCTATTTTATATGGAGGTTCAGCAATTTCCTCGATAAAAACAATATTGTTTTCAAATTTATAAAGATATTCAGTTCCAATTAAAGAAGTTAGCAAAGATAGATTTCCGCCAACAATTCGACCTTGAGTTTTTCCATGTTTTAAAGTGTTAAAGCTTTTATGTGGAAGTATATAATTATCGGAAGATTGAAACATTAACGATTTAATTTGCTCAATTACATATTCTGTAAATTCTGAAGCTCCAACAATTCCGTGAAATGAAACCAATCCTGTTTTTACAAAAAAAGCTGATTGAAGGGCAGTAATATCGCTAAATCCGACAAAAATTTTAGGATTGTTTTTAATTATTTTGTAATTGATATTGTTTAGTAATCTTGTTGCTCCAGAACCACCTCTGATACAGAATATTGCATCAATTTGCTCATTTGTCCAAAATCTGTGAACATCATTTAAACGTTGATTGTCAGTTCCTGCAAAATGACCAAAAATCTTTTCTTGAATTTCATCATCAAAAGAAGACAATCCAATTGAATGGATATTTTGTAATGTTTTGTCGATTTTTGCCTGCCGTACAATACCTGATGGAGCAATAAGCCCAACTTTTTTATTTTGAATATGTTTAGATTTTAGGATCATTCTGAGAAAACTAATTTTTAAACTCAACTAACATATAAACTGCAAGACTTAATGAAACTAAAAAAGAAATAATTGACAATATTTTCCAAAACATATTTATGTCTTTTACTACTGTTTCTGTTTTGGTTTCTATTTTAGGATCAATATTTTTTTTATCTCTAAAAGCAATTGCGATTGCAAATTCATCAACATGACTAATTGAAATAATAAAGCCTTGAAAAAATGGTTTTCCAAAATTATCATAATAAATTTCAAACGAGTTAAAAGGTTTATTTTTCAATAAATTATTTGCTTTAACAAGAGCTTCTTTAACAGCAAAAACACCGGCAAAACTCTGTATTGGAGATGGTTGTAAAATACAATGAGCAATTTCAGAATCAGTGAAATTTTGTTTATAAAACTCATCTTCTCGAAAATCAGCAACTTCTTTAAAATTCGCAATTTTCTCAATATCAATTCCAACAGAAAGATCAGAATCATCAATTTCAGTATTAATTGGTTCTGAATTATTTAACGAATTGTATTCAATATTCTGTTTTAAATTTATTTTTTCTATTAATTGTCCAAAAGTTTTTATATCGGTGTAATTTTCAACATCATAACCTAATTCTGCAAATTCAGCATACATTCGGTGTATCAATATCGAGCCTTGAACAACTGTTTTATCAATAACTGTATCATTATTTATTTCAGCTACATTTTTTTTTATAAAATTAGCTAAAACATTCCTTAACTCTAAATAATTTGAATCCATATTTTTATTAAAATCCGGTGAAACAAGTTTGACAAATATATTTTTCTTGTCCATTTTTTACAACTACTTTTAAAAATCCTACGTCATTAAAATCATCATTTAAAGATTTAAAGCATTTATAACACTTTATAGATTTATCAATTTCATTAGATTCTCTTTGAGCGTAACTTTCTATTCTGTTTTTAAGTTCACGAAGAAAAATCGTTGCTTTTTTTCCGGCTGTTACTCTATGATCAAAAGCAAGAGAAATTGTTGTTCTGTCTAATTTTTCGTCGTTGGCAGAAACGCCAATAATTGCTGAATTATTTTTATTTATCAGCGGAACAAACGAAGAAGCACCCTCAGAAGACAAGTCGGTTATAGTAAATGTAATATCAGATAAATCATCAACCGAAAGCTTATTATCTATGTATTTATTTGACAATTCAAAAACTTCTTTTTCAATCTGTTGAATAGATTTTGAAACAGTGTCCGAAATTTTGACTGTTTTTAATCCGTTATCCATATCAATTGCAAATCCAACATTAATATCCTTAAAAATAGCAATCTGATTATCAACAAAGTAAGCATTAAACTCAGGATATTTTTTTAATAATTTTGAAGTTTCGAAAATAATTACCGGCAACAAAGAATTTTTTAAATATTTCAGATGAGGATTAATTTTTAAAAATAAACCTTTTGTATCAATATTAATATTGACAAGACTATTTAAATTTGCATATTGAACCGCTTTTAAATAATCAATCTCTCTTTTTTTGTTTTTTGAAATATCTTCTAACAAAACTTTAGTTTCATCAACATTAATTTGAATTGTCTTTTGAGTTTTTTCTTCATTTTTTGAAGAATTTTTCAATCCAAGAATCAAAAAAACATCGTCTAAATTAACAAAATCAAAATTTTTAAACTTAGAATTATCAATATTATTTTGTTCAATATATAATAGTGCTTTTTTAGAAAAAATAGTATTTTCAATTTTTTCTTCAAATAAAAGATGTGTTTTTTTTACCTCTACTAACTGATTTTCAACAATTTGATCAAAAATTTGAATAATAATTTCGCCAACACTAACATCTTGTTCTTCTTTACAAAAATATTTAATGTATCCATCAACTTGGCTTTCAATAGCAAAAATAGTTTTTGAAGATTCCAATTCAATCAAAACGTCACCAATTTCAACAAATTCATTATTTTCAAAAAACATTTGAACAACAGAAACATATTCGTCATTAACAGATTCTTGCGGGATTTTAATTTCTTGTAAAACTTTCATTATTTATTCAATGATTTTATAATTTGATTAAAAACATTTTGTTCTAATGTTAAAACTTCATTTTCTAAAGATTTAACAGAAGGAATAGGTACAGGCAAAGAAGCAATACGCTTAGTAAATAATTTATCGTCAATATTTTCACTAATATTAGCAATTATTTCACTGCCAAAACCTCCCATTGCACTACCCTCTTCGACCACAAATAACATTTTTGTTTTTTGCACACTATCTATAATAACATTTATATCAACAGGACTAATTTTTGATATAACTAAAAGTTCAAATTTAAGCTCAGTTTCAACAAAAAGTTTTTCAAGTAAATTTAAAACAACATTTGTTGTACCTCCATAAGTTACAATTGTAGCGTTAGGATCAGATTTAACAGGACATATTTTAGCTATTGGATATTTATGAGATGATTTTTCAAACTTATAATTTTTTACAAAATTTTTGTTGATTTTTTTCCCATAATCAAGTTTATTTTCAATTACAATAACAGGGTGTTGTTCTGTTAAAACTTCAGTATATATTTCTTTTGGATTTATTAAAGTATTAAGAGCCAATACTGTAACATTGTCAATACCGATTAAGAATTTTTCGAGCGACTGTGAATGAGTTGGTCCGTATCCACGACCACCGCCCATTGGAGTTCGTATAACAACCGGACAAGTAATTTGTTTGTTATACATGTGATAAAACTTAGAAGCGTGATTAATGATTTGGTCGAAAGCAAGAGTTATAAAGTCTCCAAACATTATTTCAAGAAATGGTTTCATTCCTGCTAAAGCCAAACCATTAGAAATTCCGGTAATGGCAGCCTCGCTAATTGGTGTAGAAAAAACATTTTCAGGAAATTTTTCAGATAAATCCTTTGCAACTTTAAAAGCACCACCATAAGGACTTAATACATCTTCTCCGATAAAAACAACTTTGTCATCTAAAGCCATTTTTTCTTTAAAAAATTCATTTATTAGTTGAACTTGTCGAACATTTTCAGAATTAAGGTCTGTCCATGAATATTCATTAAAAATAGAATTGTTTTCAAAATATTCAGCCAAGCTCAATTCAGGAACACTTTCTAAATCAGTGACAATTTTATTAATTTGATTTGAAATTTCATTATAATACTCTTCGTACAATTTTTTATTATCAACAGAAAAAACATTCAAAGGATCTTTATCGTAAAAACTTTTTACTTCATCTTCATTTCTGTTATCATCACCTTTAGAATGTGCATTAAGTCGGTATGTATCAACCAAATGAAAAGCAGGTTTCTGATTATTTCTCACATAATCAATTGATTTTTCAGCTTCATCAATTATCTTTTCAACATTCCAAGTATTACTTTTAAAAGTTTTAACATCAAAAGCATCAGCCCGCTTAAGTATATCTCCCGCCAAGTTAACTTTTTGTTGAGTTGATTGGGCATAAGAATTATTTTCACATACAATAAGCAAAGGAATTTCCCATTTAGAAATAATATTTAAAGTTTCATACAGAACACCTTCTCCTAAAGTTCCATCGCCAATAAAAACGATACCTATATTCTTGTTTTTTTTCAACTTATTAGCCAAAGCAAAACCAGCTGCAACAGGTATTATCCCTCCTTGGATACCATTAGAGAAAAAATTACCTTTACATAAATGCTGACTACTACCTACTCCACCGCAAGTACCATTTTTTTTGCCCATAAGTTCGGCAATAAGTCCAACTTTATCGCCTGTAAAAGCAATATAATGTCCATGACAACGATGATTTGAAAAAATAAAATCAGTTTGTTGAAGCTGACCGGCAAAAGCAATAGCCGAAAATTCCTGTCCAACCGAAGTATGAACGGTTCCATTAAGTTTTCCTTCAGAAAAAAGCTCAAGAAATTTATTTTCTATTACTCTAATTTCTAATGCATTATAATAAGAACTTTTATTCATAATTTAATCTCTCTTTTAGAAATTTTCACAGCAGGATTACCATGATAAATAAAATAAGAATCCAAATTTTTAGTAGCGACAGAATTAACCCCCAATATTGAATGCGATTTACAAATAATATTAGGATATACAACACTTTTTGCTCCTATCCAAACTCCATCTTCAAGTACAATTTTGCCAATTATTACGTCAAAACTTACTTTTGTATAATCGTGGCTTCCGGTTAATAACATTGCTCCTTGTGAAATACAAACATTATCGCCAATTTCAACATCATCAAGATTATCAATCCAAACATTTTCCCCTATCCAAACATAATTACCGATTTTTAATCGCCATGGATATTTTATGTTAACCGAAGGTTTAATAACAACACCCTTACCAACTTTAGCTCCATATAATTTAAGCAAAAAAGTTTTAGTAAAATTAAGAGTATTAAAAGGATTTTTGAAAAACAATAGATTTGTATAGTACCAAAATAATCTAATTAAAGAGTTTTTGCCTGGTTTATAAGAATCATTATTATATTTAGAAAGGTCTGTTTTATTCATTGTTAAACATTTTAATGTATTTTTCCACAAAAACATTGTTATCTATAACCGATTTAGCAAAATTAAAAGTATTTTTGGTAAAATTATCGTATTGAACTTGATTTTGTTCAATCAAGTTATTTAAAACATCAACAAACTTATTTTTGTTACTTAAATCAATATCCCAACCTGCTTGTAGTTTTTCAAGATTTTGCCAAGGAGTATTTTTACTTGTTATTATTGGAGTTGATGCAATCATACTTTCGAGTAAACTATGTCCAAAATTTTCTCCTAAAGACGGCATAAATGAAAAATGATAATTACTAAAAGTATCAATTACATTTTTTGTATTTATTGTTCCTTTATAATTAACAATAACATTAGAAGGCATTTTAGAGATTATTTGCAAACATTCATTCCAATAATTTTCATCATTTATACTTCCATAAATATCAAAAACAATAGAACCTTGTGTGATTTGCAACAATATTTCAAGTGCAAATTTTGTATTTTTTTCTTGAGAGATTCTTGCTATTGATACTAATCTAACATCGCCGGCACTTTTAGAGATAGTTGTATAAAAAATATTTTTAATTTTTCGGGGCAAATTTGGAATAACAACAACAACTTTTTTTCCAATAACTCTTAAAATATCCTGTTTTTCATTATCATTAGTTGCATGAAATTCAACATTATTATACAAGCTCCTAATTTTCATTAAAGTCAAAAATAACTTCTTTTTTAAACTTTTCCTTGAAAAAGCGTGTTCCGACAACATTCCTCTTGCACTTACAATTACTCTTTTATTCATTGATTTTACAACTAAGAGAGGCAAAATTGAAAAGAAGTAAGAATATATTCCATTAATATATGCTACATCAAAGCCCGTATTTTTAATCAACTTGCGAATAAAATTTCTATTTAAATTATCATCTGAGATATAAAAAACCTTTACATTTAGAGAAAAATCAACCCACTTATTAGAAATTATATTATCGTAAGGTTTAGTTTCCTGATAATCGGTATCAGAGGTTATAATAAAAAACTCAAATTCATTATTCAAATGATTTATTAAATTTGATATTGAAGTAATAGGTCCACCGGCTTTATAACAAGGTAAAAACCAATCGATAAAAACAAGTATTTTCTGTTTATTTTTCTGCATTTTTAATAACTTCTAAATAAAGGTTGTAATACATTTTAGCAATTTCTTTGCACCTATATTTTTTAACATTTTCAAAACCAATTTCAACTATTTTGTTGCGATAATTTTCATCATCAATTATTTTCACAAGCCCATTTTTAATATCCTCAACATTAAAAGGGTTCAGAAGCAAAGCACCATCACCAGCAACTTGGTTCATTGGTTGCAAATCGGAGGTAATAACCGGCACTCCTGTTGCTTGAGCTTCTAAAATTGGAATTCCAAAGCCTTCGTAAATTGTAGGAAAAAGCAAAATATCGGCTTGTTGATACATTTTTACAACATCTTCAAAATGAAGATTATAATGATTAGAATAATTTATATTAAAATCCTCAAGTTTTTTCTTTTGAGAATCTTTTAATTTACCAACGATAGAAACCTTACAATTTACCCCACTTAGAGCCTGAATAGAACGCGATAAATTTTTATTTTCTTTTGTTCCAACAATAAGTATGTTAGGCTTTTTTGAATTAAATTTTTTTTCAACTTTTATAAATTTATCGGACACACAATTTGGTATAACAACAAGCTTTCGAGGGTTAACTTTAAAAGTTTTTAAAATTTCGTTTTTAGAAAATTCTGATATAACAGTTATTTTAGCCACATTTTTAATTGGCAATTTGAACCATATTATTTTTATCAAAAAGTTTTTAAAACCTTTTCCAACAAGCGATGAACCGATATCATGAATTGTAAGAATTGTGTTTTTTTTAGGCAAACCTAAAGCAACGTAATTAATATCACCGGTAATATGATTTATTTGTGATTTGTTTTTTTTAACGTAAAGAACATTTTTTAACCGTCCAACTATTCCATTATGATAAGTCATAAAAACATTCTCATAATCTGCTTGTTCAGATAAATAATTCTGAAAATTTGCAAACAATTCTTCAATACTATGAAAAACATCTGAAGGTTTTCTAAAAAAAAATGTAAGTTTAATTTTTTCCATTAATAGCATTTAAAAAAAATGGCTGTATAAAACAGCCAAAGATATTTATAAAAAAAGAAAATATAAAATTTAGATTAACCTTTTAGAGCTTCGGCACCACCCACAATTTCAAGAATTTCGGTAGTAATAGCAGCCTGACGAGCTTTATTATAGCTAAGAGTTAAATCGTTAATTAAATCGGTAGCATTATCGGTTGCTTTGTGCATAGCAGTCATTCTGGCACCATGTTCGGCAGCATAAGAATCTAAAAGAGCTTTGTAAATTAACATTGTTAAAGATTCCGGCACAAGCTTATCAAGTACAGTATCAAAATCAGGTTCATAAAGATAGTTGCCTTTAATAACACTATTCTCAGGAATTTGAACAGGAAGAAATTGTTCTTTTGTTAAAATCTGAGTAGCAGCATTTTTAAAACTGTTATAAACAATTTCAATTTTATCGTAAGTGCCTTTAGAAAATTCTTCCATCAGTTTTAAAGTTATTTCTAAGGCATAATCATAAGTTAATTTATCAAAAATATCAAAATCACTAACAACTACGTTAAAATTATTACGCTTTAGAGCCTTATCACCAACTTTACCAAAACTGTATAAATGTATATTATTAGCATCAATACCTTGTTTTTTGTAATCATTGATTGTATCAAGAGTTATTTTTTCAACATTAGAGTTAAACGCACCACAAAGACCTCTGTTAGAAGTAATTACAATCAACAACACTTTCTTAGTATTACGAGCTGCAAAAAAAGAATTATCAATATCACCTCTGGAAGCAACAAGTAAATCACCTGTTATTTGATGAATTTTTTCGGCATAAGGTTTCAATTGAGTGATTGCATTTTGAGCCTTACGTAATTTAGCGGCAGCAACCATTTTCATAGCACTGGTCATCTGCCGAGTTGTTTTAACCGAGGATATCCTGGTTCGTATTTCTTTTAAATTTGCCATTCGTAAGAATTTAAAGTTTAAAGTAGCAAAATGCACGAGCAAAATCACACTCGAACACATCTAATTGTTAACAATTAATAATTTGCAATTTTACAAAGCATATTTATCAGCAACTTGAGCAGCTACATCTGTTAAAATATTGCTAATTTCATCATTTATCACTCCTTTAGCCAAAACATCTAAAACATTTTCGCGGTATTTAGCTTCCAATAAATCTATATATTGATTTTGAAAATCTTTAATTTTATCAATTGGGACTAGCTTAAGTAAATTTTTAGTTCCGGCAAAAATAATAGCAATTTGATGTTCAACTTTGAATGGGCTATTTTGTGGTTGCTTTAAAATTTCAACATTTCTTCTACCTTTACCAATAACCGACATAGTAGCAGCATCTAAATCAGAACCAAATTTTGCAAAAGCTTCTAATTCACGAAACTGAGCTTGATCAAGTTTTAATGTTCCGGCAACTTTTTTCATTGCTTTAATTTGAGCACTACCACCAACTCGAGACACAGAGATACCAACATTTACAGCTGGACGAATACCGGCATTAAACAAGTCAGGTTCCAGATAAATTTGGCCATCAGTAATAGAAATTACATTTGTAGGAATATAAGCAGAAACGTCGCCGGCTTGAGTTTCGATAATAGGAAGAGCTGTTAATGTGCCTCCACCTTTAATCATTCCTTTTAAACTTTCCGGAACGTCATTCATGTTTACAGCAACAGAGTCATCATCGATAACTTTAGCAGCACGTTCCAATAAACGAGAGTGAAGATAAAAAACATCTCCCGGATATGCTTCGCGTCCGGGTGGACGACGAAGTAATAACGAAACTTCACGATACGAAACAGCTTGTTTAGATAAATCATCATAAACAATAAGAGCATGACGACCGGTGTCTCTAAAAAATTCGCCAATAGCAGCTCCGGCATAGGGAGCATAGAATTGAAGAGCAGCCGGATCAGATGCATTAGCAGAAACTATAACAGTATAATCAAGAGCTCCATGATTTTCTAAGGTTTTAGCAATATTTGCAACAGTTGAACCTTTTTGTCCTATAGCAACATAAATACAAAATACAGGCTCTCCTTTGTCAAAAAATTCTTTTTGGTTAATAATGGTATCAACAGCAATAGTTGTTTTTCCGGTTTGACGGTCACCAATAATAAGTTCACGTTGTCCTCGCCCAATAGGAATCATTGTATCAATTGCCATAATACCTGTTTGAAGCGGTTGTTTTACAGGCTGACGATAAATGACACTAGGAGCTTTTCTTTCAAAAGGCATTTCGTAACGAGTTCCGGCAATAGGTCCTTTACCGTCAATTGGAACGCCAATAGTGTTAATTACGCGTCCAAGAAGACCGTCACCAACATCAATAGAAGCAATTTTACGTAATCGTTTTACTTTATCGCCCTCTCTAATACCTTCAGTTGTTCCAAGAAGCACAGCACCAACGTTATCTTCTTCAAGATTTAACACTATTCCCTTTACACCGTTTTCAAATTCTATCATTTCGTTAGACTCAACATTTGTAAGTCCGTAAATTCTGGCAATTCCATCGCCAACTTGCAAAACAACCCCAACTTCGTCGAGATGAGTTTCAGATTGTACGCCTGCAATTTGCTTTTTTAATATTTCGGATACTTCTGATGGTTTTATTCCGGCCATTATATTAAAATTTAAAAAGTTTAACCTAATTTTTTACAACAAAACTGATTTTTTCAATTCTTTTCTGTAATTTTTTAATTGAGTTTTAACACTTGCATCAAATTGTTTATCATCAATACGAAGTACAAAGCCCCCAATAATATCAGTTTTTATATTATTTTTTATTTCCACTTTGCCTTTTAGTAAATTAGACAAAAGTTCAATTATTTCTATTTTGTTTTGCTCACTGATTTGAACAGCAGTAGTTAGTTCAGCTTCAATAATACCGTTATAATCACGATAATGCTTTAAAAAATCAAGAGTAATCATTTTCAAATAAGCTTCTCTTCTATTTTTAGCCATTAAAATTAAAAAATCCATAACATAACCATGTACATTTCCTTTAAAAATACCTTCAAACACAGCAATTTTTTTTGATATTGGGATTATCGGACTATTTAAAAAATCATTAAAATGGAGCAGCTTACAAGATTCATTTAGTAACACAACATCGTTTTTAATTGTATCTAAGATGTTTTTTTCAATTGCTAAATTAAATAGAGCTTTTGCGTATCTAACAGATATTTTGCTATCGTTCATCGTTATAATTTGAAAAGTTTTTAAAGTCTAAAAAAAGAGAATAAACAAGTAAAATTCTAAGATTAATTTAATTTAACTTCGTTAACTAAATTATTGATGTATTCTTTTTGAGTTTCATGATTCTGAAGTTCTTTACGAAGTATTTTTTCTGAAATATCAATAGTTAAATCAGCAATATTAGATTTTAGTTCAAACAAAGCTTTTTGTTTTTCGCTTTCAATTTGCAATCTGGCATCTTCAATAATTTTTTCGGCTTTTTCTTTAGCCTCTTGTTCAGCTTTTCTGATAAGTTTATCTTTTATTTCTTTAGCTTCTTGCAATAATGTATCTCTTTCAGAACGAGCTTCAACAATTATTTTCTTGTTATCTTGCTGTAAACGTTCCATTTCAATTTTAGCCTCTTTTGCTGCTGTAAGCGAAGTTTCAATAGTATGTTCTCTATTTTTTAAAGATTTCATAATTGGTTTCCACGCAAATTTAGCTAAGATGTAAAAAGCAATAGAAAAACTAATAAGCATCCAAATTAAAAGTCCGGTATCAGGAATTACAAGTCCCATAGTATATAAAGTTATAAAATTTAATAAGTAGTAAGTTTAAAATAATGGCTGAAGAGAAAAAAATCTCTTCGAGCCAAAAAAATTCTTTTAATAAAAAGAACAGATGACCAATCGTCAGCCGTAAAAATATTAAATGAAAAGAAGTAATAAAGACACAACGATAGCAAAAATCGCAATACCTTCAATAAGAGCTGCAGCAATAATCATGTTAGATCTAATATCATTAACAGATTCCGGCTGACGAGCAATAGCTTCCATAGCATTTGCACCAATACGACCAATACCAATCCCGGCACCAATAACAGCAAGTCCTGCACCAATACCTGCACCAAGTTTTGCCATAAGAGCACCACTAGCGGCTGCATCCATAGCGCCATCTAAAAGAACGCTTAAAATTGCTAATAATTCCATGTTAATTAATTTTTAGTTATTTAGTTTTACCGGTTATCGAGTTTTTCAAGTTTCCGGTCATTATTTTTTTGATTTATAAATTTTTTTAAGAATGTAAAACATTATTTTTAAGTAATTTAGTGATCACTTTCTAAAGCCAGCCCAAAGTAAATAGCTGATAACAAAGTAAATACATAAGCTTGTATAAAAGCAACCAATAATTCTAAAAATGTAATAATTATTGTGAAAGGAACAGTTGCTAAAACGCCTATTCCAAGTCCTGCATATAAGTTTATAGCACCAAAGATAAAAATCATTGAAAAGAATGCAAGCATAACAATATGACCGCCGAGAATATTAGCGAAAAGACGAATCATTAAAACAAAAGGCTTTGTAAACATTCCAAGAATTTCAACAATAGGCATCAAAGGTATTGGAAATTTTAACCACCAAGGCACAACCGGCGACCAAAATATATGATGCCAATACTGTTTTGTTCCGCTAATTGAAGTAATAACAAACGTAAACAAAGCAAGAACCATTGTTACAGCAATGTTTCCGGTAAGATTATATCCTCCGGGAAAAATTGGAACTAAGCCCATTACATTATTCAGAAAAATAAAAAAGAAAGCAGTTAATAGAAAAGGCAAATATTTTTCGTATTTATTTCCAATAGATGCTTTTGCAATATCATCTCTAATAAATATAATTAAAGGTTCAAGCATGGATTGCAGTCCTTTAGGAGCTGAATCAGGATTGTTTTTATATCTATTTGCGGTTGAAACAAAAAGCCAGATTAAAAAACTAAGCACCATAAATAGAGCTAAAACATTTTTTGTTATTGAAATATCAAGTGGTCTTATAGTTGTTCCGTCAGGTAACTGTTCCATGATTTTCCCATGATAAACATCGTCTTCGTGACTAATAAAAAATTGTTTATAACTGTTATTTTCATGAAATTTACTCGACATAAAAATATTTAGTCCGTTTACTTTACTAAAAACAATAACCGGTAAAGGAATAGAAATATGAGTATGACCAATTGTTGTAATGTGCCAATCGTATGCATCAGAGATATGTTCTATAATAAATTCGCCAACATTTAATTCGGTTTTTGTAGAATCAACATTATCGTCATGTCCGCCATGATCTTGAGCAAAAGCGGAAGTTGCGATTATCACAAAAAAAGCAATTATTAGTAGTCTTAACTTCATAATCAAAAAATATTTTGTTGCAAAGAAAATTATTTTGCTCAAATTTTAAAAAAAAAGTTTCAAAAAAAAGATTATTAAGTCTTTTTTATTCAAAATAAAATATTTTGAGAACCAACTTAAAAGTTAATGTCATAAGGCACAATATTATTATCATCGATGTAATCATTACAATCTGTTTCAACCCCGTCATCAACTAAGGGCTTTTTGAATCTGTCATCAGTTTTATAAGGTAAATTAGGATCTGCATAAACTTGTTGCATAAAATACGCCCAAATTGGCAGAGCCATACTTGCACCTTGTCCATAAGCAGTTGAAGAAAATCTAATACTACGTTCTTCGCCACCTACCCAAGCTCCGGCAACAATATTTGGAGTATAACCAATAAACCATCCATCAGAATTATCGTTTGTTGTACCGGTTTTTCCTGCAATATCGCTTGTAAGATGGTATTTATAATTTAATCGTTTTGCTGTACCCAATTGAACAACCCCTCTCATCAATTCAATCACACGATATGCAGTATTTGCGTCCATAGCTTGATTTTTTTGAGAAGTAAATGAGGCTAAAACATTTCCATATTTATCTTCAATTTTTGAAACCATAACCGGAGAAACATGCACCCCTCCATTGGGATAAGTACAATAAGCACTTACCATTTCAATCAGTTTAACTTCGCCGGCACCAACAGCAAGCGAATATACAGGGTCTAAGGGACTTGTTATTCCCATTTGACGAACCAAATCAACAACAGATTCAGGGCCGTATTGTTCAATAACCCAAGCAGAAATTTGATTTAAAGACAAAGCTAAACCCAATTTTAGGGAAATCATCTGATCATCAAATTGAGAACTTGAAAACTGCGGGGTCCAAGCTTCTTTACGTCCATTATGCCAAACATCAATAGTATAAGGTATATTTTGGACTTTAAAACAAGGAGAATAACCGCCGGGCATCATAGCTAAAGTGTACACAAAAGGTTTAAAAGTAGAGCCAACTTGTCTGCGAGAAACCATTACAGCATCGTATTTGAAAAAATTATAATCAGTACCTCCAACATAAGCTTTTATATGTCCGTTTGAAGGTTCAATAGCAACAAAACCGGCACGCAAGTATTTTTTGTAGTACATTATAGAATCAAAAGGAGTCATAACTGTATCAATGTAGCCATTCCAAGAAAAAACGGTCATTTCGGTTGAGTTATAAAATGTTTCTTTAACCTCATCATCAGACATTCCTGTTTTTTTAAGAGAATGCCAGCGATCACTTCTTCTCATAGAAGTTTCCATAATTTGCTCAATCTGATCATCAGAAACTCTCCAGTCGAAAGGAGGGTGCGACCAGGATTTCATTTGGTCTTCAAAAATTTCTTGCAAAGGTTCGTCGCCAGTTCCAAGATGCTTAGCAACAGCATTTTCTGCATATTGTTGCATGTTATTATTTATCGTAGAATAAATTTTTAAGCCATCTTCATAAATATTATAGGGTTCACCATTGGGCTTTAAGTTTTTATTACACCACCCGTATAAATCATCAGTTTCCCAAAGAGTAGAATCATCAAAAAATTGTTGCTTATTCCATGAAGAGTAATTATTCCAATCGGGTTTTGTAGCTGTTATATAAATTCTCAGATATTCTCTAAAATAAGTTGCAATCCCCTCATTATGAGTTTGTTTATGATAAGAAACATTTAAAGGTTGGGCATTTAAAGAATCAAAATAAGCATCGGGTTGTATTACCCAGCCTGTAGTTTTATTTAATTCTTTTTGATATTTTTTAATTTGAGCAAAAACAGTAGTCCGTCTATTTAAAGCATTATCGGGGTTTAAAATAGGACTATATTTTGAAGGAGCTTTTAATAATCCAACAATGATAGCAGATTCATTGATAGACAAAGAATCAGGCGTTTTACCAAAAAAAGTATAGGCGGCAGATTTTATACCAAAAGCATTGTGTCCGAAAGTTACTGTATTAAGATACATAACCATAATTTCATCTTTAGTATAATTTCGTTCAAGCCGAGTAGCAGTAACCCATTCTTGAAACTTTGTTAGAGCGCTTTCCCATAAATGAGCAATTTTGCCATCTTTTTTAACAATATCAACATCTCTCATTCGGTACAAATTTTTAGCTAATTGTTGCGAAAGAGTACTACCTCCTCCGGCAGATTGACCAAGAAAAATAGATTTAACAATTACACGAGCCAAAGCTCTATAGTCGATACCGGAATGTTCATAAAATCTAACATCTTCGGTTGCAAGAAGAGCGTTAACTAAATTTGGCGATAAATCTTCAAATTGTACAATGGTACGATTTTCGTAATAATATTTACCGAGAAGCACACCATCGGAAGAATAAAGCTCTGTAGCTAAATTAGTTTGAGGGTTCTCAAGATCATCAAAGGAAGGAATATATCCAATTTTTTCTTTTGAAATCAGAGTAAAAATAAGAATAATAGAAGTTACTCCAATTAAGAATCCGATCCAAATAACCCACAAAGTTATTTTTGTAAATTTATTTGTAGCCATAAAATTATTTTTTGATTAAGACATCAATTAATTAAAAATCAGCGACATAAAAGACAATAATAAGTAAAAAAGTAAAATGCAATTTGCAAAATTAAGCAAATTTTTGAGTGTTGAAAATATTTTTTCAAAATATCACTTAGTCAATCAACAACTAAATAATAATTAACAATAATACATTTTATTTTAAACTACAATTTATCAAATTTAAAAAAAAAGACGAATAAATATTCAGTTGAATAAAATAAATTTTACGTATTATTATTTTACAATATTAAACAAATATTCAAAATGAACAAAGAACAGAAATCAAAAAAAAACACGTTTAATAGCATTTAATTACTTGATACAAAAACATTTACAAACTCATAAAAACAAAAAAAAAATACGCTAAAAAGAAAATAAAACTAAAAAAATTTGAACAATACATTTGTATTTAGTTAATTTGCAATCGAATTTTTATAATATGAACACATGGCTAAAAATCTTGTAATAGTTGAGTCCCCCGCAAAAGCGAAGACAATAAAGAAATACCTTGGTGCTGATTTTGAAGTAAAGTCTAGTTTTGGACATATCAGAGATTTGTCAAAAAAGCAACTTGGAGTGGACATTGAAAAAAACTATTCACCCAAATATATCGTTGATACAGACAAAAAAAAGATTGTAAAGGAATTAACCGATGCCGCAAAGAAAGCAGAAACTGTTTGGTTAGCATCCGATGAGGATAGAGAGGGAGAAGCTATTGCTTGGCACTTAGCCGAAGTATTAAAATTGAAAGAATCAAACTCAAAAAGAATTGTTTTTAACGAGATAACAAAAACAGCAATTCAAAAGGCCGTTGAAAATCCACGTTGGATTGACTACAATTTAGTTAACGCACAACAAGCTCGCCGAATACTTGACAGGCTAGTAGGATTTGAACTATCTGAACTTTTATGGAAAAAGGTTAAAGGAGCAATGTCGGCAGGAAGAGTACAATCAGTTGCCGTAAAGCTAATTGTTGACAAAGACACAGAAATAAAAGACTTTAAATCGGAGTCATATTTTAAAATTTCTGCAAATTTTGAATTTATCTCTGATAAAGGAGAAAAAATAAACCTTAACGCCGAGCTTTCAACCAAAATTAAAAGCAAAAAAGAAGCTCTAAACATCTTGGAAAAATTTAAAGTATCTACTTTTAAAATATCAGACATAAAAAAACGAGAAACTACCCGAAAACCTTCTGCTCCTTTTACAACCTCAACACTACAACAAGAAGCCAGCAGAAAATTAGGTTATTCTGTATCTCGCACAATGCTACTTGCTCAAAGACTATACGAATCAGGTAAAATAACTTATATGCGTACCGATTCAACAAATCTTTCAAACGATGCAATCGAAAAATGCAAAACTTTTATCACCAAAAACTTTGGCGAAGAATATCTTAAAATTAGGAATTACAAAACAAAAACCAAAGGAGCACAAGAAGCTCACGAGGCAATTCGCCCCACTGAAATGAAAGTTAATGCCAGCACCGATAGCAGCGAGCAAAGATTGTACGAACTAATTTTTAACAGAACTCTTTCATCTCAAATGGAAGACGCAAAATTTAACAAAACAACAGTTGCCATAGCTGCTTCTGAATACGATAAAACATTAACTGCAACTGCCGAGGTATTAAAATTTGACGGCTTTTTAAAAACATATAACTATTTAGATTTAGAAAATGAAAAAGAAGAAACTCAGATAATTCCGGCATTAGTTTTGAATCAGAAATTAGATTTAATAAGCTCTACAGCATCTGAAAAAAATTCAAACCCTCCAACACGATACAACGAGGCTTCTTTAGTGAAGAAATTAGAAGAACTAGGAATTGGACGACCATCAACCTATGCTCCTATTATTTCAACTATTATTAAACGAAACTATGTAATAAAATCAGATATTGAAGGAGACGAAACCAAAGTTGCAGAATTGACTTTAAAAGACAATAAAATTACAGAAAAAGAAAAAACTGATTTTATTGGAAAAGAAAAAAACAAGTTTGTTCCAACTGATATAGGGAACATTGTAACAGGCTTTTTATCAGAACATTTCACAAACATTGTTGACTATAATTTTACAGCAACTGTAGAAAAAGATTTTGATAGCATTGCAGAAGGCAATGCAGATTGGACAAAGATCATCGACAAATTTTATAAAAATTTCCATTCAAATATTAAAGAAACAATGGAAAAAGCCGAAAAAGTTACCGGCGAACGACTTTTGGGCGTAGATAAAAAATCCGGCAAAAATGTATATGTTAAGCTTGCCAAATACGGACCAGTGATTCAAATTGGCGAAAAAGATGACGAAGATAAACCTAAATTTGCAAGTTTAGATGCAAAACATTCTATAGAAACAATTAACCTTGAAGAAGCTCTTGAGATCTATTATTCAGACCGAAATGGACGTTTGTTAGGAAAACACCCTGTTTCAGATAAACCAATTTATGCACGAATTGCTAAATTTGGTCCAATTATCCAAGTTGGAACTTATGAAGACAAAGATAAACCCCAATTTGCAAATCTGTTAAAAGGACAACTAATTGAAAAAATAACACTCGAAGAAGCCTTAAAACTTTTAGCTCTACCAAAAGAACTTGGCCAATATGAAGAAAAAATTGTGAAAGTAGGCGTGGGCAGATTTGGCCCTTATGTTGCACATAACAGCAAATTTGTTTCATTAAAAAAGACAGATCACCCATTAGAAATAACTTTAGATAGAGCAATTGAACTTATTGAAGAAAAGCGTGAAAGCGATAGAAAAAAATTATTAAAAGAATTTAATGACGATCTTAAAATAATTAAAGACAGATGGGGACGTCCGTGCATTTATCACAAGAAAAAATACTTTAAATTACCTAAAGATACTGACTACGAAAAATTAACAGAACAAGATTGCATGAAAATTATAGAGAGTTAATAACTAAAAAATATAACCCTCAATTTAAAAGGAATAAAAAAGTATTTTAACACAATATAGAGTTATTAAACATCATGTAAGAACTCTGTAACATTACAAACTATACTTAATTTATAACAAATAAATTAACAAAATGACTAAAGACAAAAAAAGCCGTCACATTGGTATTGCCGGAAATATAGGTTCCGGAAAAACAACTTTAACAACCTTGTTAGCAAAACATTACAAATGGAATCCATACTACGAATCTGTTGATGAAAACCCGTATTTAAACGATTTTTATCAAGACATGAAACGTTGGTCATTTAATTTACAAGTGTATTTTTTAAACAGCAGATTCAGACAAGTGCTTGAAATTCACAACTCAGGGAAAGCTATTGTTCAAGACAGAACAATTTACGAAGATGCGTATATTTTTGCCCCCAATTTACACGACATGGGTTTAATGGCATCGCGTGATTTTAAAAACTATGTTGATTTATTCAAACTAATGACCTCGTTAGTAGAACCACCTGATTTGATGATATATCTAAAAGCATCGGTTCCAACACTTGTTAGCCAAATCCAAAAACGAGGACGCGATTACGAAACTACCATTAGTATTGATTATTTATCAAATCTAAACGAAAGATATAACAATTGGATTGACAATTACAACTTAGGAGAGCTATTAGTTATTGATGCAGACAAAGTTGATTTTATTGAACGTCCGCAAGATTTAAGTGGAGTTGTTGATAAAATTGACGCAAAATTATTCGGACTGTTTTAAGGCAATAGCCAAAAACTGATTATAATCACGTATATATTCATTTTCGTTATAAAAATCTGACGCAAGCACCAATAAAATACAATCTTCAGAAAATTTAGTCATTACATTCCACACATAAGTTCCAAGATAAAGCCCCACGTTGGGCTTTTCTAATTTCACAGTTTCTTTGTAAAGTCCATCGTCAAGTAACAATTCTAAACTTCCTTTAATACAGAATATTACTTGTTCTACATTTTTATGAGCATGTTTACCTCTAACTGCATTATTATCATGCAAATCATAAATATAAAAAACTCGTTTAATATCAAAAGAGATGTTTTTTTGCTGTTCGGCTACACACAATATACCATCACGACCATCTTTTATTTTGGGAAGTTCTATAAATCGTGAATTTCTAATATTTAAACTCATCTTAATAATTTTTCAGTAAACAAAGATAAAAAAACAGACAAGAACTTAATTTTTTTTTTGTGCAACACAAAAAACAGAACTTCCAAAAAGTTTGCGAATGTTTAATCGAAATAATAGATTTTCAATTCTATTGATCAACAAAAAAAAACAATTAATAAAATTTGGGAGTTTATTCAGGTCAGATTTTGCATTATTATTTTTGGATAATTTTTGAAATATTTTTTCAAACCAAATAATAATGAATAAAAACGGTAATCGGTAGGTTATAAAATCAATTTTAAAACCTGCATTTAGCAAGTCTTTTTTTAATTCTTTTCGTGTAAAACGTTTTCCAACAAATACTGCTTTATCATGATTTCTGTGTAGTGCTTCAAAAGCCGGTAAATTAAGAATTAAAATTCCGTTTTGATTTAATGCTTTGTAAAAATTTTTGATAATACTTTTGTAATCTTCAATTCCTGTGGAACAAATTACGTCAGCACTAATAATTACATCGTATTTAGGTTCTGATTGCCAAGTATTTATATCTTGTAACCAAATATTGTTTAATCCTTTTGATTTGCAAAATTCTAATGCTTCTTCTGAAAAATCGAATCCTTCGGTTTGGTGTTTTGACAAAAGTTCTAATAATCTTCCTGTTCCACAACCGGCATCTAAAATTTTTTGTTTTTTTTTATCAATTTTTGCAAGTATTAACTCATGCAATGCGACATACCACCAGTATGTGGTTTCAAAATTGTGCATTATTTTGTATTCTGAAGGGAGCAAGATTATATTTTTATGTTTAAGAATTTACGGAGGCCGAAGAAAATAGCCCAAACTACAACAGTTGCTTTAATTAGATGATTTAGGATTACAGAAAAATCTGTTTCAGCCTTAACAACCTGAAGAAATAAAAGAGGAATAAAAAAAATTAAAGAAGAATGTTTTTGTGCTATTTTATAGATTTTATGCACAAAAAAATTATAAAACAAGCCAATCATGAGCATAAAAAAAACGCCACCCTGAACCCCATAATTAGCATAAGCCTCTCCCAACAATCCTAATCCCATAGCAGTAGTTTCCAAAAGTTTTTTTCCTGTAAAACGCTCAAAATAAGTCCTTCCTCCTGCTTCTAATTTATCAGGAAATAAAAAACGCGGCATAATTGAAGACTCTATTGCTATCTTGATTGTTTCACCATTTGCATAAGGCTCTCGTAATGGCGTCCAACTCATAATACGCGCGATAATCCACCCTTGATTTATTCTAACAACCATTGCAGAAAGATTTTCCTCTGAAGTTACTTGATTATCTGAAATTACTCTTTCTCCAATTAAATGAACAAAAGTAGATAATTTTGAGCTCCCATTACTATTTGAAATTGCTTCTCTAAAACTATATTTAACTGTTTGAATAACAATGGCAAGTACTAAAACACTTATTAAATAAACAACTTTGTTTTTAAACGATGGTTTTTGAACAAATGCAGCAATTAAAATAAAAAAACCCAACCAAAGCAATAAATCATGAAACAATGATTCTTGTATAGAAATAAAAAACAACCATGCAATAATACCAACAATAAATACTCGTTTATATTTTCTTTCAGATAATAATAAAAAATATAAACCAATAAACCTTAAACCCGAAAATAAAAAA
>JAFGXO010000105.1 GCA_016936595.1 Bacteroidales bacterium
GGATTTCACGACTTTATATCTGTACTAATAACCGGACATATTTTAATGCTTAAACTTTCGACTAAAGACAAAAAATTACCAAATCAAATAATAAAAGTTTTACTAAAAATTGAACCTCAATTTAAAAATAAAATAATTATTGTTGAACAAAAACTTTCTGATTTTGAAGCAATTATAGCTACGGGTTCAAACAACTCTGCTCGATATTTTAAATATTATTTTTCTAAAGTTCCAAACATTATCAGAAAAAGCCGAAATTCAGTAGCTGTACTATCCGGAAACGAAACCAACTCCGAACTTGATGCACTAACCAACGATATTTTACTTTATTTTGGGCTTGGATGCCGAAATGTTTCAAAAATATTTGTTCCCGAAAACTATAATTTCAACAAAATATTTGAAGCTATTTATAGATACAAAGATTTAGCAAATCACAATAAATTTGCTAATAACTATAGCTATAACAGAACCATTTATCTATTAAACAATGATGTTTTTTTAGAAAATAATTTTTTTATTATAAAACAAGATGCTTCAGTTGCTTCACCCATTTCTGTTCTACATTACGAAAATTACGAAAAAATTGATCATGTTAAAAAAATATTACAATCTCAAAAAGAACAACTCCAGTGCGTAGTTTCAAATATTCAGAATATTTATTATGAAATTGTTAATTTTGGACAAGCTCAATTCCCTGAATTAACCGACTACGAAGACGGAATAAATACACTCGATTTTTTAACAACAATTTAATCAAAAACCAATGAACGAATATATAACATTAGGAGTATTATGGTTTACAGCCTTTTTTACATTATTAAATCCGATAGGAATATTGCCGGTTTTTATGACAATGACAAATAGCTTTACGCCGGTAGAACGTAAAAAAACTGCTTTAAAATCGGTTTTAATTGCTTTTTTAATTTTATTAGCTTTTGCTTTTTTAGGTGAATTTTTATTCAATTTTTTTGGCATATCTGTAAATAGTTTCAGGGTTGTTGGAGGAATTATCTTTTTTCTGGTTGGTTTTGACATGCTTCAAGCCCGACTAACTAAAACCAAAATTTCAGCAAAAGAAGTAAAGGAATATTCAGATGATATTTCAGTTACTCCACTTGCTATACCGATGATTACCGGACCCGGAGCCATCACAAACGCAATTGTTTTTATGAATGATGCAAATACTTTAGCTCTAAAAGGAGTTTTGATTAGCGTTATTGTTTTTACTTTTTTATTAGTTTATATTATTCTTGCAAGTTCTACAAAAATAATTAAACTTTTGGGTGAAACCGGTAATAAAGTACTAATGAGGATAATGGGTTTAATTGTAATGGTTATTGCTGTTGAATTTTTCTTTTCGGGATTAAAACCTATAATTCAGGATATTTTAAATATTCAGTAATTGTCAAAAATTTAAAGAAAAACCCAAAGAAACACCATAAGTAAAATATTTATACTTTGTATTATTTAAAGAGTAATTATAATTCAAAGGATATTTAGCCCATGTATTTAAAAAAATACTGTAACTTTCTGTTAATGAGTAGCTTAAATACAAAGCACCAAAGGCATAATAATTAATTTTTGCTATTTTAGGCAATAAAAAGCCATCATCATCAGCCGCAATTCTATAATTTGAATAATAAAGAACACCTGTTATTAAACCAATTTGTGGCGAAAATTGCCAATTTTTTATTCTTTTTTGCCACCCAATTATCAAAGGAAATTCAATATAACTTATAGAATTTATTTTTTCGTACCTGTTATTAAATTCAGAAGTATCGTAACTTGCAATATTTGTGGTGTCATAAACTACATTAAAATTAGAATCAATATATGGCACCCATACAGTATCACCAATAATTAACGAATCTAAGTTAAGAAACCAAACTGTATCAACAAGCCAAAAAGTTGAAGGAATTACTTTTTGATAATAATTAGTATCAACTATTTGTCTGTTTTTTACAAGATTATAATTTTCATAATAATTTGTTAATTTTATTCCGGTAGTATAAAAAACATTTAGCTTATTAAAGTTTAACAAAAATCCATACCCTGAATAAAAATATGGTGTTCTGCTTGTATCAATAATATCATTATCACTTAATAGCTTAAATTTTCCAACATCAATAATGGGAGAAAAATTATTAATATTTAGTTTGTATTTTGTTTTTTGGTGATGATAACTTTCGGCTATAAAATTATATCTAATAAAATCGTACTTTGGGGGAGTAAAATTAGATAATTTTAAAGTATCAATTCTATTAGAAAAAGTATTGACGTCTATAACAACAGTAATATGCCTAACTTTATAAATAAATATAGTATCACCTTTTCTGATGGTGTCAAGCGAAAAAGTTGTATCTCTGCGAGTAACTTGAGCACTCAAAGAAAATGCACATAAATATAACAATAAAAATACAAAAAGATGCTTCACAATAATTTTTGCACAAATTTAATAAATTATGTTTAATTATTATGCAAAGTATCTATTTCAGTAGTTTCAACGTTAATAATAATAATTTGATTTGCTGTATCAGAAGCATTATTTTGATTGTTGCTCAAATCTAAATTGGGATTTTGCTGGTTGTCAACGATTAAGTCAGCATCATTTGTGTAGTCTGTTTCAACAGTAACATTAGCTTGTCTGCCAACAACAATTTCGATGGTAACATCAACAGGTTTTTGAGTTGCAGCTTTTTCGGAATTTGGTTTAACAATAAAAAAGAAAGCAGCAACAACACCGGCCGCAATAGAAAAAGCAGCAACAATTTTAGAAAAAACTGAAGACAAGAAATTTCCACTTGTTGGTATATGTGCTTTGGGAGTATCTTGAATTGTATTTTGAATTTGTTTCCAAGAAAAATTTACCGGAGCTTTCATCTCTCCAATAGAATCTTTCACAATTTTATCTATGTAGTTTATATCATTCATTATTATCACCTCTTTTTCCAATTACTTCTTTAAAAAATATATTTTCAGTTATGCTATGTTTTTTTAAAGCAATAGCAAAAAGCTTTTTCTGAATTAATTTTCTGGCTCTTAAAAGTTGTGTTTTAGAAGTGCTTTCGCTAATTTCCAATAATTCTGCAATTTCTTTATGTTTGTATTCTTCAAGCACATACATGCTAAATACAATTCTAAATCCATCTGGAAGTTCAGAAACGACATCTAAAATTTCTTTCTGCGAAAAATCCGTATTACTTACTAACGATTTAGCATCATCGATATCAACTTGTTCAATATCCTTATTTTCAGCAATCTGAAAAGAATCAATATCATCAAAATATCGTTTTTGTTTTTCGTTAATAAATCTCAAACAATTGTTTACAGCAATACGTTTTATCCAACCTTCAAAAGAGCCTTTACCGGCATACTGATGTATTTTTCGGTAAATTGTAACAAAAGTTTCCTGCAAAATATCTTCGGCATTATCCCAGTCTCTAATATATCTAAAAGCAATAGCCTTAATCAATCCGGCATACTCATTATAGAGTTCACTGAATGCTTTTTTATCGCACTGCTTTAATCTTTTTATGAACTGTTTTGTAACTTTCATTTACAAGATATGTAATTTTTAAAGGGTTGCATTTGTGGCACTAATTTTTGTAATTTTTTTTTATCTTTCCAAAAAAATTATTCTAAAAAATACTTATAATCTTTTATCAACAAATCAAAGTCGTAAAATTTTGCTAAAACTACCAAATTATTGTCAATAAGCCCCAAAAATTTATTTTTATCTGCAACTCCTTGATAATTAAAATAATAAGCTTTAAAATTTATTTTACTCAAATTAGTTTTTGTGATATCAATTTCAAAAATGGGCTCTCTTGATATTAGCGAATCAATTGTTTGATTATCAATATTATAAAAAAAATCATCAAAAACTACATTTTCAAAACGAGTTAAATAAAACAATATTTTATCATCAATAGCATTTTGAACAATACCTGAATTTTTTGACGCATAAAGCTCAAAAAAATTATTAGCGTTTTTTAAAAAAAACTCATCTCCGGTTTCAAAATTTTTAACAAAAAGCTCGCTAATTTCATTTTTTTTCAAACAAAACAAAGTAGTGCTTAGCCATTTTTTAACATCAGTGCTAAAATTATTTCTTAAATCAAAATCATAAGAAGGAATATGAGCAATATAAGGTACATTAACATTATTTAACATATAATAATTTCCCGAACCAGATATATAATCGCCAATATAATAAGCTTTTAGCAACCTATTATCAGAAAAAATTTGAACAAAAATATCGTCTTTTATTTTAGATGAAATTGCCGATATTGCATTTTCGGGCAGAGGTGAGTTCATTTTTATCAACCTAATAGAATTTAAAAGCCTTTCTATTGAACTTTGGCCAACATTATAAGCACCATTAACAATCCAATTATTATCATGTTTAGAAACAACTAAAATTTCGTCATTTATAATTACAATACTATCAATAACCGAAGTATCAGAAAGAGCAAAGTTAATTTCGCTATCTTTTATAGTTGAATGGGAACATGAATTAACTATAAATAAAACACTTAATAAACTTAAGCAGAAAGTTTTCATCATAAATTTTTTAAAATATTTAACTTAATTTTTCTTTACAAATTAAAAGATTTTTTTAATTTTGCAGTTCTATTTGAACTTAAAAAATAACAAAATGAAATTTATAGCTTCAAGCACAGAATTACTTGTTTATTTGCAATCGTTAAGTAAAATTGTACCCAGTCGTTCGATCGTACCTTTGGTTGAGAATTTTTTGTTTGAAATAACCGACGAAGGCTTAAAAGTAACTGCCACCGATTTAGAAACAACACTTATAGCACATATTGAACTTTCAAATATTGAAGGACAAGGGAAATTTGCCATCGAGTCTAAAAGACTATTAGACATTTTAAAAGAATTTTCGCAACAACCTTTAACTTTTGAAATAAACGAAGAAACTTACGAAGTAACAATAAAATCAGAAACAGGAAAATTCAATATACCCGGAGTATCGGCAGTTGACGAATACCCCGAACCGGCAGAAATTTCACCCGATCAAACAAGCTCATTTGTTACAACACCCGAAATTTTACTAAAAGGAATAAACTCAACATTTTTTTCAATTTCCGACGACGATTTACGTCCGGTTATGAACGGAATTTTTGTTGAACTTAAAAACGATTACACAACTTTTGTAGCCTCTGATTCTCATAAACTTGTTAGATACAGACGAATGGATATAAAATCCGAAAACGAAGCATCTTTCATTTTACCAAAAAAACCTGCAGATATTATTCGCAACATTTTACCAAAAATTGGCGAAGATATTACTGTTGAATTTGACAATAATAACGCAAGATTTAAAATGACCGGATTTACTGTTGTTTGTCGTTTAATTGAGGGTAATTTTCCTGATTATGAAGCTGTTATGCCTATTAATAACGACAAAAAAATTGAAATTGACAGAAACAATCTTCTTAATACATTAAAACGAGTTTCGTTATTCTCAAACGAAGCAAGTAAATTAGTTAAATTTTATTTTCACGAAAATCAAGCCGAAATTTCAGCTCAAGATATTGACTTTTCAATTTCTGCTTTTGAGCAAATACCTTGCTTAACCGATGATGTAGATATGAAAATTGGTTTTAAATCAACTTTTTTACAAGATGTTTTACAAAATATTAAAGCTCAAGATATTACAATAACCATGACCGATCAAAAAAGAGCTTCATTAGTTTTTCCGAGTACTAAAGACGACGAAAATGAAGATGTTTTGATGCTTGTAATGCCCATGATGATTGATGAAGATTAATACGAAAAACTAATCATATTTGAATATTAAAATTTGTGAAAAAAGACGAAAAAAAATTCGTCTTTTTTTATTCTTTCAATAATACAATTAACTTTGTAAAATTTTTTTGCTATTACATGAAAAAAACATCACTTATTAAAAAGATTAAGCATTTAATTACTAATAAATAACACCTTTTTTTTAAAAAAAAGACCAAACAAGATAATCTTAAAATTATTACACATAAAAACTAACATAATTTACTGAAAATTAAATAAATATGGCATTTTTAGATAATGTACTTAAAAAATTTTTTGGAAATAAATCTGAAAAAGATATTAGAGAAGTTTTACCAATTTTAGAACATGTTAAAGCAGAATATGACAAATTGCAAAATTTATCAAATGACGAACTAAGAGCTGAATCACAAAAACTAAAAGATAAAATAAAACAAGACACAGCAACCGAACAATCAAGAGTTGACGAACTTAAAGGTAAAGTTGAAGACCCCGAAATAGATTTTAGCGAGAGAGATAAAATGTATAACGAAATAGATAAGCTCATTAAAGTTATTGATGAAAAAATTGAAATTTCGTTAAATGAAATCTTACCATCAGCATTTGCAATAGTAAAAGAAACGGCAAGAAGATTTAAAGATAATGAAACGATAACAGTAACAGCAAACGATTTTGACAAAAAATTAGCAGTTCAATACAAAAATGTTTTAATTGAAAACGATAAAGCTATTTATCAAAATAAATGGTATGCAGGAGGCAACGAAATTGTTTGGGATATGCTTCATTACGATGTTCAGCTAATTGGCGGAATTATTATGCATCAAGGCAAAATTGCAGAAATGGCAACCGGAGAAGGAAAAACACTTGTTGCAACTTTACCATTATTTCTTAATGCTCTATCAGGAAGAGGAGTACATCTTGTTACAGTAAACGACTATTTAGCAAAAAGAGACTCCGAATGGATGGCTCCGCTCTATCAATTCCACGGCATTTCTGTTGATTGTATTGATAAACATCAGCCAAATTCTGCCGAAAGACGAAACGCATATTCTTGCGGCATAACTTATGGAACAAACAATGAATTTGGGTTTGACTATTTAAGAGACAATATGGCACATCGCCCCGAACAATTAGTTCAGCGTAGGCACAACTTTGTTATCATCGATGAGGTGGATTCGGTACTTGTTGATGAAGCAAGAACCCCTCTTATTATTTCCGGTCCGGTAGGAAAAACCGACGACGAAAAACTTTTTAACGAATACAAACCCAAAATTGTAAAACTTTACGACGCTCAAAAAAAATTCGTTGCAGGTTTAATATCCGAAGCAAAAAAACATTTATTAGACGGAAAAAATGATGAAGCAGGCGTAAAATTATATAGAGCTCACAAAGGATTACCAAACAACCGAGCCCTTGTAAAACTTTTAAGCGAACAAGGTAATAAAATGCTTCTTCAAAAAACGGAAAATATTTATTTGTCGGAAAATGCCAAACGAATGCCCGAAATTACAAATGAATTATTTTTTGTGATTGATGAAAAAAACAATCAGGTTGAATTAACAGAAAAAGGAATTGATTTAATCACAGGACAAACAGATGACCCTGAATTTTTTATCATTCCCGATATTGGCGAAAAAATTGCCGAAATAGAGCAAACAATAATCGACGAAAAAGAAAAAAGCACAGCTAAAGAAGAACTTCTCGCCGATCACGCTATAAAATCTGAAAGAATACACGCTGTAAACCAACTTGTTAAAGCATATTCAATGTTTGAAATTGATGTTGATTATGTTGTTATGGAAGGCAAAGTTAAAATTGTAGATGAGCAAACAGGTCGTATTCTTGAAGGAAGAAGATATTCAGAAGGATTACACCAAGCTATTGAAGCAAAAGAAAATGTTAAAATAGAAGAAACAACCCAAACTTATGCTACAGTTACTCTACAAAATTACTTCAGAATGTATATCAAAATTGCCGGTATGACCGGTACTGCCGAAACCGAAGCTCAAGAACTTTTTGATATTTATAAACTCGAAGTAGTTGTAATACCTACAAATAAACCAATTACGAGAAAAGATTTTGAGGACTTAGTTTACAAAACAAAACGCGAAAAATACAACGCAGCTGCCGATGAAATAATAAGATTAAAAGACGCAGATAGAGCTGTACTTGTAGGAACAACTTCGGTGGAAGTTTCTGAAATATTAAGTAAAATGCTTCAACGAAAAAAAGTGAAACATAGCGTACTTAATGCTAAATTTCACCAAAAAGAAGCCGAAATAGTTGCAAATGCAGGACAACCGGGCGTTGTTACAATAGCTACAAACATGGCTGGTAGGGGTACCGACATTAAACTTCACCCTAAAGTAAAAGAAGCCGGAGGATTAGCAATTATTGGTACCGAAAGACACGACTCTCGTAGGGTTGACCGTCAGTTGCGAGGTAGAGCCGGACGACAAGGTGACCCGGGTTCTTCTCAATTTTTTGTTTCTATTGAAGATGATTTAATGCGTATTTTTGGTTCTGAACGTATAGCAAAAGTGATGGACTTTATGAACCTTAAAGAAGGAGAAGTTATTCAACATAAAATGATTTCGAGTTCTATTGAAAAAGCCCAGAAAAAAGTAGAAGAAAACAACTTTGGTATTCGTAAACGTTTACTTGAATATGATGACGTAATGAACGCTCAAAGAGAAATGGTTTACTCCAGAAGAAGAAATGCACTATTTGGCGAAAAACTTGATATTGAGCTTTCAAATATGATTTACGATTTAAGTAAAATTGTGATTGATAAAAATTTTACCGACTTAAATTACAATAATTTTAAATACGATGTTCTCAGAAACTTCGCATTTGAAATTAAAATTACTGAAGACGAATATAAAGCAATAGACCCGAACGAACTAATAGAAGATATCCACGAAGAAGCTATTAAAACATTAAAAAACAGGTTGAACAATATCAGAGAACAACTATGGCCTTTTGTTGAAAAAACTTACCTTGAGCAATCAGGTCAGCATGAATTTGTTTCTGTATTAATTTCTGATGGCTTTAAAGTTTACAAAATAATGACTGAAATTAAAGCAGCATACCAAAACAAAGCCAGAGAAATTATTAAAGACCTTGAACGCACCATAATGTTAGTTGCTATCGACGAAGCATGGAAAGAACATTTAAGAGACATGGACTCTCTTAAACAAGCTGTTCATGGTGCTTCGTACGAACAAAAAGACCCATTGCTAATTTACAAAATGGAATCCTTTGAACTGTTTCAAACTACTCTCGAAAAATCAAACACCGATATAATTTCCAGCTTATTCAGGGCTCATATTTACATTCCCGAAGAGGCGAAAAAAAGAGGTAGAAGTCAACGTAATGTTGAAAGAAAATCTTTGGACTTCCAAAAATTACAAATGTCAAAAAACGATGGAGAAAACAAAGCAACCGGAGGTGGAACAAGAAGAACCGATAAAAAAGTTGGAAGAAACGACCCTTGCCCTTGCGGTAGCGGTAAAAAATACAAAAATTGTCACGGCCAATAAATTTATCTTATTTCCGAACCATCTAAAAAAATCACTCAAAATAATAATGAGTGATTTTTTTTATATAAAAGAAACACAATTTAAAAAATAAAAAATTATATTTTACAAATAACAAGTAATCATCAAAAAAGAAATAGTCATCTAAATATAAAACAAATACATAACATCATGCGATTAAAATTGTTTTTAAATATTTTGTATTACTCGTAATAAATTGATAAATTAGCAAAGATTTATTTTAAGCAATAACTTTAAAATACTCTTTTTCTATAAAAGAACGAATATGAAAAAAGCAAACTCTATACTTGTTATTAATAACGATAAAGATATTCTTACTAACATAAAATCTGAGCTTACAAAAAACGGATACCTAACATGTGCCGAAAACAACAGCAAAGACGCCTTAGAAACATTGTCATCAATACAAACTGATATTATTATTATTGACGTAGAAGTATTAAAAAAGAGCGAAATTGATTTGTTCAACGAAATAAGAAGCAAAAAACAATACGCCGACACACCAATATTTTTAAGTGCCAATGCTAAAGATGAAGAAGTTAAACAACTTGTAGGAACAAAAGGAATTATAGCGGTTCTGGAAAATCCTTTAAATATTGAAGAGATTTTTTTGCACCTTCCTCAACAAAATTCCGATACCGAAAATAAAGCCCAACACACTATACAAGAAAACAAAGCTGAAGACCAAAACCAAGAAGATGATATATTTAATATTAATAACAACTCAGAAAATGGTTTATTACGTTTTAAATACACGATAAATCACAGCTCTGCAAGTATTATTATTACCGATAAATTTGCTAATATTCAATACGTAAATGCCAAATACTGTGAACAAACAGGTTACGCAAAAGAAGAGTTAATTGGGCAAAACCCTAAAATTTTAAGTGCCGGAACCACAGCAAAAGAACAATATACCGGATTATGGAAAACTATTTTAGACGGACAAACTTGGACAGGAGAACTTCAAAACAAAAAAAAATCGGGTGAATTATTTTGGGAAAAAGCTACAATTACTCCGGTAAAAAACAATTTAGGTCAAATTTCTCACTTTATTGCAGTTAAAGAAGATATCACTCAACGAAAAAACAAAGAGTTAGAAATTGAGGAACTTAAAATCACCACAAATAAAATAAATGAACAAATTGAAAAAAATGAACTCTTATTCAAGTCCATTTTTAACAATAGTATAGACTGTAAAATAATATTAGACAAGGATTTTAATTACTTAAATATCAATGACTTATATGCAAAAACACACCAAAAAAAATTAGCTGATTTTGTAGGAAAAAACTATTTTGAAATATTCCCTTCAAATCTCAAAGATGATTTTGAACAAGCAAAAATCAGCAAAAAAATATTCAGAAAAAATGCTTTCCCATTTGTTTTCCCCGATCAACCTGACTTAGGGATAACATATTACGACATTGTTTTAACACCAATTTTAGACAAGAACAGACAAATTCAAATGTTTATTCTTTCGCTAAACAACGTAACTAAAAATATTACAGAATATAATCATCTTAAAAATTCAATTATACAAATTGAACAAAGCGAAAATAAATACAAACAATTAACAAAAAGTATTACAGACTTATTTTTTGCTTTAGATGAACAACTAAATATCACATTTTGGAACAATGAGTGCGAAAAATTGACCAAAATAAAGTCAATAAATGCAATAGGTGAAAATATAACTAATATCTTTTCTGATATTCAAAACACAAAATATAATATTGAAAAATATCAACAAGTAATAAACACTCAAAAAGATATTAATTTTAGCAATAAAATAAACATAAACAATAATTTATACTATTATAATATCAATGTATCACCTTTTTTAAACGGAATTTCTGTTTATATGCATGATATTACTGAACAAAAACAACAAGAATTTAAAATTTTTGAAGCAAAAGAAGCTGCCGAAAAGCAGAAAAATATACTTAAAATGTTTTTTGAAAACATGAGCCAAGGATTATATTTGTTTCAAATAATTCACAACGAAACCGATAATCATAGAGACTATAAATATATACTGATAAACAAAGCTTTAGAAAAAATAACCGGCATAAATGCAAAACTTTATCTTAATAAAACAGCAAAAACAGTTCTGCCAAAAATTGATCAAACTTTATTAAAAAATTTAGACAAAGCTGCAATAACTAACAACGTAATTTCATTTGAATATTATTCCGAAGAAACTCAAAAATATTTCAATGTTTTAATAAATCCTCATCAAAAAGACTTTCTATCAGTAATTTACATTGATATTACCGAGTCTGTAAACTTAGAAAAAAATGCAATATCAGTTAATAAAAAATTCAAAAATTTTGAAACAAAACACAAAAGAATTATTAATTCAATGTTTGCAGGATATTGTTTGCTCAACGAAAACAGTGAAATAATTGAAGCAAATGAACAAGCAAGCAACATCTTAGGCTTTTCTAAAGATGAAATTTTAAACAAAAATTTTATTGAAAATGAAAAATTTGAAAACTTATCGGAAATCAAAAAACAATTTAATATCTCTGAACAAAAAAACAAAACTTATTTTGAAACTAAATACAAACAAAACAACAATAAAATAATTGATTTAATAATCTACTTAGAATACAATCCAACTAAAGAGTACAAATATATAGTTAATTTTCAGGATATTACAGAAAAAAACAGAAACATCACAGAAATAATTAACGATAAAAATAAGGCAATTCAAAATAATGATTTTAAAACCAATTTTTTGATAAATTTATCACATGCTATTAAAACTCCTTTAAATGGAATTATTGGATTTTCCGATTTTTTACAACAAAAAAACCTTAAACCCGAAAAAAAGAGCAACTACATTCAAGTTATCAAAAATAGCAGCCAACAACTTATAAAAATTATTGACGAAATTATTGAAATATCAAAATTAACCTCTCAATCTGTTGAACTAACTGAAACTGAAGTTTGTTTAAACGATATTTTAGTTGAACAATTTTCCTTTTTTGACCTAAAAGCCAAAAAAAATAATACCCCTATTTACATCAAAAAAGAGTTGTCTGATATTGAAAGCACTATAATAATTGACGAGAATAAATTAAGTAGAATAATAAATATTTTATTAGATAACGCTATAACTTACACTAACTTAGGACATATTGAAATTGGATACAAATTAAACAATGAAAATATTGATATTTACGTAAAAGATACCGGAATTGGAATTTCAGAACAAAAAAAACTTAAAATTTTTGACCCTTTTTCAAAAAAAGATGCTAATACAAAAAATGATGCTAATTTAGGCTTAGGTTTAGCTATTGCTAAAGAATATTCAACCTTAATTGGCTCCGAAATAAAATTGGAATCAACTGTTGATATTGGTTCTACATTTTCATTTGCAATTCCTTACAAACCTGTATATTTGGAAAAAGAAATTTCTACAAAAAACACCAAAACAGAAAAAGACAAAAAATCATTCACCATTGTAGTTGCCGAAGACGAAGAAATAAACTTTTTATATATCGAAACTTTATTAGAATCATTTTTTGACTTAAATTGTAAAATTATTTCGTGTATAAATGGAATAGAAACGGTAGATGTTTGCCTAAAAGAAAGTAATATTGACCTAATTCTAATGGATCTTAAAATGCCCGATTTAGATGGTTTTGAAGCTACCCGAAAAATAAAAAAACTAAGACCTCAGATACCAATTATTGCTCAAACTGCTTTTGCTTCATATGACGAAAAACAAAAAGCATTTTTAGCTGGTTGTGATGATTTTATTACTAAACCAATTAAAAAAGAAGCTCTTAAATCTATGTTGAAAAAATTCCTGATTATTAATGATTAGTACATCAATAAAAAAACAAATTAATTTTCAATAAGATGAGCTATATCGTTCTTTATCAACACTTTACCATTTAATTCACTGTCTAATTCAACAACTGTTAAACTTGTGTTTTTTATATGTTCAACTGAAAAAATTAGAGATTTTTGAACACCGGTAAATATTGAAATAAAAGCCTTTATTGTACCACCATGAGAAACCAATAAAATTTTTTCGGCATTATTTTTTGATGAAATTTTAATCAAAAAACCCATTACCCTGTCATATAATTGTTCAGTGCTTTCGCCTCCTTTGGGTGTAACATAAACGCCGGAAAAATCTTGATTATATCGTAACTCCTCACGAGTTTTTCCTTGATTTTCGCCCATTTTAATCTCACGTAATTCCTGAGTATAATCAACCGGTACGTGTTTATGGAAACCAATAATTTCGTGGGTAGTTTGAACAGCACGATGCAAATCACTTGAAAAAACAAGATCAAATTTAACGTCTTTTAAACGTTCACCAAGTTTTTTGGCTTGAAGAATGCCTGTTTCAGTCAATTTCCCGGGCAAATGCCCTTGAATTACTCCTCTTAAATTATCAACTGTTTCGCCATGTCTTACAATATACAATAACATAAAAATATTTTTTTATATATTAACTAAAAAATTTATTTAAAATTTTCAAGTTGTGCTCTTTATCAGACTTGGCGTTTGGTTTATACATGTCCTCTATCAGATTTCTATATGCTTGGGTTATCTTATAACGAACCATTTTTAAAGTAGAATTTATCATTTTATTATCTTCTGTAAACTGTTCGGGTGAAAATCTAAAAATTGCAGGCAACCATTTTTTCTGAAAACGACCATCTTTTTCACCATCAGTAAGCATTTTATTAATAGAAGTTTCAATATCAAATAACAATTTATTTGCATCTAAAATATTATTATCTTTTATAAATTTTTTAATATAAACATCATCAATATTAATTATAGAAGTTGTATATTTTGAATGATCATTATAAAGCATTGCATGATTAACAAAAGGGTTAACAGCCAAAGTTTCTTCAATTTCTTCGGGTGAATATTTTTCACCATCTTCGGAAATTAACAAAGCCTTTGCTCTGCCGGTAACAACAAGAAAACCGTCTTCATCAAAATAACCTAAATCGCCTGTGTAAAGCCCACCATCACGCAACACTTTTGCAGTAGCCTTTGGATTATTAAAATATCCTTTCATCACACTATCGGCTTTAATAAATATTTCACCTTTTTGCCCCTGCCGAAGCTCTTTTCCGTCGTCAATTATTTTACAATCTATATTTTTAAGCACCATACCCGAAGTTCCAAGTTTGTGCAATTCGGCAGTATTTGCAGATATTACAGGAGTAGCCTCCGTTAATCCATAACCCTGATAAATTGGCATTCCGATAGCATAAAAAAACTGTTGTTGTTTTATATCGAGCAATGCACCACCTCCAACCATAAAGAGTATTTCGCCGCCAAAATTACCACGTATCTTACTAAAAACCAATTTATTAGCAAGTTTATAAATTACACTTGACGGTGGTTTAGTGTTAAATCCGTTACCATTTGACTTAATAGCAACATCTAAACCCTTATTAAATAACCATTTAGCAAATCCACCTTTTTTATCAATAGCTGAAATAATATTTTTCATAAAACTGCCCGACAATGCCGGAACAGTAAACATTATTGTTGGTTTTATTTCATTTATATTAATAGGTATATTTTTTAAAGCAGCAACACCTCCTCCTCGAGTATCTAAAAAATACAATGTTATAGGTATTTGCAAGCCCACAAAAGTACCGGCAGTATGTGCAAATGAGTGATCAAGTGGTAAAATTATAAACATTTTACTATTGGGAGGTATATTAAATAGACTTGTTGAAGCCGAAGAATTAGCATAATAATTTAAATGTGTTAACATTATTCCCTTTGGATTTCCGGTTGTTCCCGAAGTATATGAAATATTTACAACATCATCTTCCTCTATTTTGTTTAAACAAGTGTCTAATTTAGATTTATTTACGTCATAACCTGATTTTCCAAGTTCAACAATTTCATCAAAAGTTATAATATTTTTTTCGGCATTAAAATAATCATATTTATCTTCAAGGGACTTAACAAAACCCAAATCATTATCTAAATATATAATTTTAAAGTTTTTAAAATCAATATTTTTAACAGATTGAATAACTTTTTCAATATTATTATGTGATGTTAAAATTGCTTTTGCCTCAGAATGATTTAATCTGAACAAAATTTCTTCGGGAGTTAATTTTATTGATAAGGGCACAGAAACTGCTCTCGATTTTAAAATACCAAATTCGCCAACAACCCACTTGGTTCTGCCTTCGGATAAAATTGCCAACTTGTCATTTCGTTTATAACCAACTGATATTAAACCAATTGCAAATAAATCTGACAAATATTCAGTTTCTTTAAAAGAAATAGTTTGCCAACCTTTATCGGTTTTTTCGCCTAAGAATTTAAAATCCGGATAATTTTGTGAAGCGTTTTTTAAAAGATAAATTATTGTTCTTTTCATTTGATAAATCTAAAAAATTTTCCAAATTTATAAAAATATCATGAAAAATAAATTCATTCTTTTAAAGATAAATTTACAACAAATTAAAAAATTTTGGAGTTTTCATTATTTCTGTAAATAAACAAGTATAAAATAAAATGATAAACGAAAAAATCCAAGTATATTTAAACACAAAAATTGAAAAAATCCAAATATTATTCTTAAATTTGTTCACTAAAAGTTTATAAAAATGAAAAGATATTTTGAAGATTTTTTAATAAAATGGAAAAACAGAACCACACGTAAACCTCTAATTTTAAGAGGAGCACGACAAGTAGGAAAAACATATCTAATTAATTCATTTGGCGAAAAAAATTTTGACTGCGTTATTAAAATCAATTTTGAAGAACATTCCAATCTGAAAAAATTATTCAAATTAAAAGACACAAAGCAAATATTGGAAAATTTAAGTATTATTTTTCACACAAAAATTATTCCCGGTAAAACCTTAATTTTTATTGACGAAATTCAAGCATCGCCAACCGCCATAGCAACTTTAAGATATTTCTATGAGCAAATACCCCAACTTCATGTAATTGCGGCAGGTTCGCTGTTAGATCACACCTTAAACAAAATGCAATATTCAATGCCGGTAGGTAGAGTTGAATTTGCGTACTTGTATCCCATGAATTTTAAGGAATTTTTATGGGCTTTAGGTGAAACTGAGCTCGCTGATTTTATAGATAATTATAAAATAAATGACTATTTTGCCGAAGCAATTCACGAAAAAATAATGATTTTATTACGTCGATATTTTTTTATTGGCGGAATGCCTGAAGCTGTAAAAACATATTCACAAACCGGCGAATTACTTGAAGTTGAACGAATACACAACAATATTATAACTTCTTTAGAATACGACTTTGCAAAATACGGCACAAAAACCGAACAGCAACATTTAATAACAATATTTAGGCAAATTTCTAAAAGTATCGGGCAAAAAATTAAATACGTTAATATAAGCAAAACAATCAGACCAGATGCTCAACGAAACGCACTTTACAAATTAGAAATGAGCCGAATAATAAAACTTATTTATCATTCAAATGCACAAAATTCTCCTCTTGAACACGAAAGTAAAGATGTTTTTAAACCAATGTTTTTGGATATTGGATTGTTAAATCATCTTTTGCAAATTAGACTAACAGATACCGATAATTTAATGACCGTAAACAACGGAGTTTTAGCCGAACAATTTGTTTATCAGGAACTTTTAACAATTGAACCACATTTTATTGACACAAAATTATTTTATTGGCTGCGAGAAACAAAAAATTCATCTGCCGAATTAGATGCGTTATGGGAACACAATAATAAAGTAGTGCCAATTGAAGTTAAATCCGGTAAAATTGGAACACTTAAATCTTTGTATGTTTATGCGTTCGAAATGCAAAAAAAATTCGGAGTAAGATTTTACATTTTTGAACCAAAAATTGAAACTATAAGCACTCAAATACGCATAAAAGCAAAAAACGAAAATGTTAATTTTGAACTTCTATCATTACCATTATATTTCACTTACCGACTAAATAAACTTTTAAAATAAAAACTATTTTAACAAAAAAATATTGTTTTACCTAATATTAAACCAGTTATAAACCTAAATATTATAATGAATTTCTATTCTTAAATTATAAAAAAAAGCCAAAAATAAAATTTATGTTAACTATATCAAACAAATAATTCTTGTAAAATTCACTAATACAACAAATTACATCATTTGCATTTCAACTAAACGTTTATAAATTCCGCCACTATTAATAAGTTCGTCGTGCTTTCCGCTTTCAATTATTTTTCCGTCTTGCATTACGAATATACAATCTGCATTTTTAACCGTTGAAAGCCTGTGAGCTATAACAATAGCCGTACGATTTTTCATAATATTATTAAGAGCATCTTGCACAAGTTTTTCAGCTTCGGTATCTAAAGCCGAAGTAGCCTCATCAAGAATTAATATTGGCGGATTTTTCATAACCGCACGGGCAATACTTAATCTCTGTTTTTGTCCACCCGATAATTTTGCACCACCTTCTCCAATGTTAGTAGCAAACTGTTCAGGCTTTTCCATAATAAAATCGTAAGCATTTGCTATTTTGGCAGCCTCAATTAATTCATCTTTTGTATAATTATTTACACCAAAAGAAATGTTATTTTCTATTGTATCATTAAATAAAATTGAATTTTGAGAAACAATACCAAATAAATCTCTTAATTCTTTAATTTTAAAGGTTTTAATGGGTAAACCATCAATTTTTATTTCACCATCAAAAACATCGTAAAAACGGGGTAATAAATCCACTAAAGTTGATTTACCTGAACCGGATTCGCCAACTAAAGCTATAGTTTCACCTTTTTTGATAGTTAAATTAATATTTTTCAAAACCTCAAAATTATCTTCATATTTAAAGTTGATGTTTTCAAATTCAATTTTATCTTTAAAATCAGTAATTATCAATGGATTATCAACTTCTCTGATACTTGAATCAGCCTCTAAAATTTCATCTATTCTTTTTATAGAAGCCAATCCTTTTTGAATATTATAATAAGAATTAATTGTAGATTTTGCAGGAGTAATAATTTGCGAAAAAACAACCAAATAAGCAATAAAAACCTCTGAAGAAAGCGAACTGCTTTGCCCCAAAACCAGCACACCTCCAAAATACATTATTACCATTATTATTATTGTGGCAAAAAATTCGCTTACAGGGCTTGCTAACCATATCCGACGCTCAACTTTGTTCATAATTTTAAAGTATTTTTGCGAAATACCAAAAAAATTATTTTCCACTTTTCTTTCTGCATTAAAAGCCTTGATAATGCGTAATCCGGTAATTGTTTCCTCAGTACTATTCAAAATATCACCCTGTATTTGTTGAGACAAATATGCTTTAGATTTTAAACTGCGAGATATTTTGTTAATAATAAAACCCATAATAGGTAAAAATATCAAAACAAAAAATGTTAATTTATAACTTGTGTAAAACAAAAAGGCAAGATAAATAATTATTGAAATTGGACCGGTAAAAAGCAGTGAAAGAAGATGTTGAGAACTTTTTCTGACTTCAAGAATATCGGAGGTCATTCTAGACATAATATTACCTTTTCGTTCATCAGAAAAAAAACTTAGAGGCAAGCTAACCAATTTTGCAAATATTTTTCGCTGATTATCGCGTGCAACTCCATTCATTAAGGGAGCCAAAATATATTTTGACGAATAAGTAAGCCCGTTTTTCATCAAAGCGGCAATAAGAATTATCAAACTTACAAAAACTAAAGCAGTTACTTCGCTATATTCCTGTATAATTTTACTTAACAAATAAAATAAATTATGTTGCAAAGCAGTAGCTGAAAATGAAAAAGGAACAGGGTCAACTACTAATTTGTCGGGATTAAATAATATTCTTAAAAATGGAATTACCATTGTGTAAGAAAAAAGTGCAAAAAACACCGACAATGATTCTAATAAAATACTAAAAATAGCATTTTTTTGATAAGGCTTTATTTGTAATCGTAACTTTTTAAAATCTTTCATTTTTTAACCCAAATTTATTTTTTCTACACCGCCATAAGTTATAAAAACATACAACAAAATTACTCTCATATTATTTTAGCAAAATTTTTCTTCCATTTTCATTAAATTTACAATTTTTATTGTTTAAATCTATTACAATTTCTTTATATCCCGAAAGAAACATTTATACTCATAAAACAAAATATTAAAAAATTGTAAACCCTACAAATAAGAATGATGAATTTCAGAAGCAATAATATCAGGCACAAATCTGCTAACATCGCCCTTATACTTAATTATTTCTCTAACGATAGTGGAACTAATGTAGGTATGTTCGGGCAAAGTTAAAAGATAGATAGATTCAATTTCGGGATACAATGATTTATTAACTTGTCCAATTTGACGTTCAAATTCAAAATCGGCAGAAGTTCTTAAACCTCTAAGCAAAAATTTAGCACCTGTTTTTTTAGCATACTCAATAGTTAAACTGTTAAAAGTATCCACCTCTATCATATCATAATCTCTGAATATTGCTTTTATCCATTCAGTTCTTTTTTCTTTCGAAAAAAAAGATCGTTTATCATCATTTAAACCAATGGCAATAATAATTTTATCAAAAACAGGAATTGCTCTTTTTATAATCGAACAATGCCCTATTGTAAATGGGTCAAACGACCCCGGGAAAACGGCTATTCTTTCTTTCATTTAAATAACTTTATGTAATCATAGACCGACAAAGTTAAAAATAAAAAAAGCCCAATTAAAATCTTTCTGTTAAAAAAGGTTTTATTAAGGCTATTAAAATACATTTCAAAAATATTTTTTAAAAAAAATTGAGATTAAATACTTAACTAACTAACTAACGGATAATCTATTGATTTAATAATTAAAAAATTATTTTTTACCAACAGTGTTATTATAATCTTCTAAAAATTTTTTAATACCGCTATCAGTTAAGGGGTGTTTTAATAAACCTAAAATAGCACTTAAAGGCGAAGTAACAACGTCAGCACCGGCTTGGGCACACTGAATAATATGTTGAGTACTACGAATAGAAGCGGCTAAAAGCTGAGTATCAAAGCCATAATATCTATAAATTTCGGCAATATTGTAAACTAATTCTATTCCATCTGAAGAAACATCGTCTAAACGACCAACAAAAGGCGACACATAAGTAGCTCCGGCTTTAGCTGCCAAAAGTGCTTGACCAGTAGAAAAAACCAAAGTACAATTTGTTTTTATTCCTTTGTCTGTTAAATACTTAATAGCTTTTAATCCGTCTTTAATAATAGGAATTTTAACCACAATATTAGGGTCAAGAGCTGCCAATTCTTCGGCTTCAGTTATCATTCCGTTAAAATCGGTAGAAATAACTTCGGCACTAACATCACCTTGAACAATATTACATATTTCAATATAATGTTTTAATAAATTATCACGGCCAACAATTCCTTCTTTTGAAACCAACGAAGGATTAGTTGTTACACCATCAAGAATACCTAAAGATTTGGCTTCTTTTATCTGCTCAATATTTGCAGTATCAATAAAAAATTTCATGAGTTTGATATTTAAAATTTATAATCCAAAATATTTGTTAAGGTAGTAAAAAAATAAAGGGTAAGCTACTTGTATCGCACCGCTACAACCACCTACCCTTGCTACCTTCCGGTCCTGGGGGATTTAGTGGGAGCTGGTCGTACAAGACTTACCCGCTGCAAAGGTAAAATCTTTTTTTTTAAACAAAAATTTTTTTCTATTTTTTTTTCAATGTTTATTCTTTTAGTTTTGCAGACTGAAATTAATCAACATGGAAGAAAACGAAAAACTATTTACTTTAAAACAATTAATGCTATATGGTGCAATAATTGGAGTTTTACTTATTTTAAACGCTCTTATGCTTAGTAGAATGGGTATTAATATTCTTTTAAACACCGAGGAAAAATTTATTACAAACCTACAACCCCTTATCATAGGATTAGGAATTTATTTTTCATTAAAGCATTATTCGTATAAAATAATTAATGAAAGATTAAAATTCGGCAAATTTTTAGGCTTCGGAATAATTATTGGTGCATTTTCTTCAATAATATATTCTTTTTATTTAGTGATGTTTGTAACATACATTTCACCCGACACATTAGTGATTTTTAAAGAAATGATGATAGAACAACAAACAGTTTTTAATTTTCCTGAAGAAGCTTTAGAACAAGCTGTTCAAATGATGACGCACCCTATTTTTCTTTTTATCACATTCGTTTTATCAACAACATTTTGGTCGGGCGTTTTCAGCTTAATGTTTGCAATTTTTAATTTAATTATACCCAAACCTAAAAATAAAATTTAATGAATATATCAATTGTTATACCTTTATTAAATGAAGAAGAATCCTTACCCGAACTTACTGAATGGATAGAAAAAGTAATGATTAAAAATTCATTATCGTACGAAATTATTTTTGTAGATGACGGTAGCACAGATGCTTCGTGGGAAGTGATAAACACCTTAAAACAACAGAATAACAATGTAAAAGGCATAAAATTCAGAAGAAATTACGGTAAAGCTGCCGGTTTGCATGTTGGTTTTGTAGCTGCAAAAGGCGACGTAATTGTTACTATGGACGCCGATTTACAAGACAGCCCCGAAGAAATACCCGGCTTATACAAAAAAATTACCGAAGAAAAATACGATTTAGTTTCGGGCTGGAAAAAGAAACGCTACGACCCTATTTTCAGCAAAAATTTGCCAAGTAAATTGTTTAATTATTCAGCAAGAGTAATGTCAGGCATAAAATTACACGATTTTAATTGCGGATTAAAAGCCTACAAAGCAAAAGTTGCAAAATCAGTTGAAGTTTACGGCGAAATGCACAGATATATTCCTATTTTAGCCAAACATGCAGGATTTAAAAAAATAGGAGAACAAGTAGTTAGCCACCAAAAAAGAAAATACGGCCAAACAAAATATGGACTTAATCGTTTTATTAACGGTTTTTTAGACCTTATATCTGTAACATTTATATCTAAATTTATTAAAAAACCAATGCATTTTTTTGGCACTTTAGGCACCTTGTTTTTTATGATTGGCTTTGGAATTTTAATTTGGTTTACTTATGCCAAATTTGCTATGAATATGTACAAAATGACAGAAAGACCTCTGTTTTTTCTTGGATTGTTAGCTGTAATTTTTGGATCTCAACTTTTTTTAACCGGATTTTTAGGCGATATTATCTCCCGAAATTCCCCTATTAGAAATGAATATCAAATAGAATCTGAAATATAACTAAAAAACATCTAAAATTATAAATTTTAAACATTTATTATAAACTTTAAACTTATCTTTAGTTTTTCGATAATATATTCAAAAAATTATTATTTTCGCAGCTATTATTTTTTTTAACACACAAAAAAACGCACAAAAATGAGCAACAATGAAGAAATAGTTCAACTAAAATTTATCACTACAAGTGATATACATGGTGCTATTTTTCAATATGATTTTATTGAAGATGAAGTTACCAGTTCTTCATTGGCTCAAATATTTACATATATCACCGAACAACGTCAAAATCCAAATCAAGAAATAATTCTATTGGATAATGGCGATATTCTACAAGGTCAACCTTTAGTTTTTTACTCAAATCTTTTTTACGAAAAAAATCGGGATTTTCAGCATATTTGTGCTCAAGTAATGAACTACATGCAATACGATGCAGCAGCAATCGGAAACCATGACATTGAAGCCGGACATGATGTTTATGACGGACTTAAGGACGATTTTGATTTTCCTTGGCTTGCAGCAAACGCTATTTGTAAAAAAACAGACGAACCATACTTTGAACCATACACTATTATTAACCGAAAAGGAGTAAAAATTGCCATTTTAGGTTTAATCACTCCGGCAATTCCAATGTGGCTACCTGAATCTAAGTGGGAAGGCATAGAATTTGAAGACATGATTATTACTGCCAGAAAATGGGTTGAACACATCAAAGAAGTTGAAAAACCCGATTTACTTGTTGGACTATTTCATGCCGGCATAGACTACACATATAATCGCCAAACTGCCGACACATACAAAAACGAAAACGCATCGATTCTTGTGGCACAAAATGTTCCTGGTTTTGATATTATTTTTGCCGGACACGATCATCAAGAAAATAATTTACAAATAGAAAATGTTGAGGGAGAAAAAGTTATTATACTAAATCCTAAGAGTTTAGCTAATTTTGTTTCTCTTGTTAGTGTTGAAATGAAATATAATCAAGAAAACGGCAGATACGAAAAATACGACATTATTGGCTTAAACCTGCAAATGAATTTTTGCGAAACTAATTCTGAATTTAAAAAGAAATTTGAAAAACAAGTTAATACAGTTAAAAAGTACGTTTCAGAAAATATTGGTTTTTTTAACAGATCAATTAGCTCAAGAGAATCTCTTTTTGCCGACACAGGTTTTGTTGATTTAATTCACAGAATACAACTTGAACACACAAAAGCCGACATCTCTTTTGCTGCCCCTTTAAGTTTTGATTCTGTAATAAAAAAAGGAGAAGTGTATGTTAGAGACATGTTTAAACTATATAAATTCGACAATCTGCTATACATTGTTAGGTTAACAGGCGAAGAAATAAAAAAATACCTTGAATTTTCGTATGGATTATGGTTCAATCGAATGAGAAGCATAAACGATACTTTATTAAATTTTAAACACAACTTCAAAGGAGAACTTGTTATGGCCGAAAAATATTACAATTTTTCTTCGGCAGCAGGCATAAATTACTCTGTATATCTAAAAAAACCTTATGGCCAAAAAATAGAAATTCATAGCATGGCAAACGGCCAAGCCTTTGACGAAAAAAAAATATATAATGTTGTATTAAACTCTTACAGAGGCAACGGTGGCGGAGGGCACCTAATAGAAGGATCTAAAATTCCACACGCCGAACTCCATAAACGCATTCTTTGGAAATCAGAAAAAGACGTTCGTACAATCATTATGGATTGGATTAAAAAAACGAATACAGTTACACCTTCGGCTTTGGGACAATGGAGGGCAGTTCCAAAAAGTTGGTGGCACAGAGGCAGACTTATTTCGATAAAAGTACTCTTTAACAACAAAAAAAGCTGATTTTTACAATCAGCTTTTTTTATTTTAGAACAACATTTTAATTCAATGAGTTCAACATAAACTATCATTTTATTTACTCTGTAATTTTAAACACATCAGAAATAGCCTGTTTTAACGATTCCTTTGGTAAAGCACCAACTGCCATTTGTGGCTGTCCATCTATAGGAACAAACAATAACGAAGGAATACTTCTAATTCCAAACATTCCGGCTAAACGTTGTTGCTCTTCGGTATTTACTTTAAAAACCTGTATTTTATCACCATACTCTTGTTGTAATTCGTCTAAAATAGGTCCAATCATTTTACAAGGACGACACCATTCTGCCCAAAAATCTATAATTGAAGGAACACTTCCTTCATATTTCCATTCCTGATTTGCGTCATAATTAAAAACTTTTTCTTTAAAAGTCTCTTCGTTCAAATGAATAACTTCAGCCATATTAATTTTTTTAAATTTTTTATTTTCACACAAACATTCAAAGAAAGTACCAATAAATTTAAAAAGACAAATTGTCATATTTTCAATTCTTAATATGTTTTTTTTAAACAAATTAAAACATTTAGTTTAAAAAAAGCGTTAGTTAAAAATAAATTTGTAATTAATCACAAAAAAGATGAAATTTGCATCTGATTAAATCAATAAAAAAAAACGTTTAACTTTTAAAAAATAAATTTATGAAAAAGTATTTATTTCTTTTAGCCGTAGTAGCTTCGGTTTTTATTTTTAGCTGCAACCAAGTACCCTCTATGACTGCAACAATTGATGGAGTTTCAACAAATTTTATGTTCCGACAAAGTAACAAAGTAGTTATTCCTGAAGTTGGCGATGGTATGGTTATTCTTGCCACTACCGGCATAGATTCAACCGACGGAGAATATCTTGTATTACTTGTTAGAGGAGCAGATCAAGGCACTTATGATTTAAGTACTACTCTAACAAACGGCAAATTACAATGTGAAGCTATTTATCGTCCAAACGATACTACACATTATGTTGCAAAATCCGGTTCCATAACTATTACAAGCATTACAAGCAAAAAAGTTTCCGGAACTTTTAACCTTACTTTAACAAATAAAGTATTGGAAGCTGATATCATTAACATTACCAATGGTAAATTTGACTATTTAAGATATTTTGAAGCAGATATTGCAGATTTAGCAAATATTGCACTTGATTTTTAAAGACAAATTGTCTTGTTATAAAAAAAGATTGACAAAATTGTCAATCTTTTTTTTTGCATTATTTTAAAATACAAACAATAAAAAAAACACAAAGAACACAAATGCATGATTTTTAACAATTTATGAATTATTATTTTAAAATAATATTTTTTTTTCGTATAGTAGCAAAGTATTTGTTAATTAAAAAAAGAACTATTAAAAATTTTCAATTATTTTTGTAAAAATTTAAAACTTAAGTATGATTTTATTTTCTAAAAAATCCAATATAATAATTAACTACAGCCGCGAAGAAGCTGTAAGATTAGGCAGTCAATTAATAAGCCCGGAACATATCTTTATGGGTATGCTCAGAGATGGCGACAATCGTGTTTTAGATCTTTTAGTCAGAAATGGAATAGATCTAAATATTGTTAAAAAAGAAATAGAAAAAACTCTTCGAAAAGAATTATTTATTTCAGATATTGACAGAGAAATACCCTACGATAAAACAGCCCGCAGAATAATTGCATTAGCACAACTCGAAGCAATGTCGTTAGAAAGCGAATTTATTGAACCCGAACATTTTTTTCTGGCTTTATTGCGAGAAGAAACAAATATTGTAAACAAAATGATGATAAAAAGAAATTTCACATATTCGGTGGCAAGAAGTATCATACACGTGCCCAAAATAAAGAATCAACGTCCGCCCGAAGATGACGACGAAGACGATGAAAATGAAGAATTTGACTCACAAAAACGCGAACCTCGTCAACCATCATCACGGGCACAAAGCAAATCGGCAACTCCGGTACTCGACAATTACGGAATTGATGTTACAAAAGCAGCCAAAGAAGGCAAACTTGATCCTATTGTTGGCAGAGATGTTGAAATTCAACGCTTAGTACAAATTTTAAGCCGACGAAAAAAGAATAATCCGGTATTAATTGGCGAACCGGGAGTTGGAAAATCTGCTATAGTTGAAGGCTTAGCTTTAAGAATTTTCCAGAAAAAAGTTTCCCGAATTTTATTTGGCAAACGAATTATTTCTCTAGACTTAGCTTCGCTTGTAGCCGGAACAAAATACCGCGGACAATTTGAAGAAAGAATGAAAAATTTAATCAACGAATTATCCAAAACCGATGATGTAATTTTGTTTATTGATGAAATACATACTATTGTTGGTGCCGGAGGAGCAAGCGGATCACTTGATGCTTCAAACATGCTTAAGCCTGCATTGGCACGTGGCGAAATACAATGTATTGGTGCAACTACATTAGATGAATATCGTCAAAATATTGAAAAAGACGGAGCTCTTGAAAGACGATTTCAAAAAATAATTGTTGATTCTACGTCCGTTTTTGAAACTATTGAAATTCTTAGAAATATTAAAAGTCGTTACGAAGATTATCATAACGTAGAATATACCGATGAAGCAATAGAAGCTTGTGTTAAATTAAGCGAGCGTTACATAACCGACCGGCACTTACCCGACAAAGCTATTGACGTGCTCGACGAAGCCGGTTCCAGAATCCATATTTCTAAAATATCGGTGCCTGAAATAATTGAAAAATTAGAAAAACAAATTGACCAGATAAGAGAAAAAAAAGTAACAGCAGTTAAAGATCAAGATTTTGAACTTGCCGCGTCATATAGAGATGAGGAACAAAAACTAATTTCTAATTTAGAACTTGAAAAATCTAAATGGGAAAAAGGCTTGCTCGGAAACCGCGAAGCTGTTGATATTAATAGCGTTGAACAAGTTGTTGCTATGATTACAGGCGTTCCGGTTAGCCGTATTGCTCAAGGCGAAAACGAACGTTTAAAATTCATGCGCGAAGCTCTTAAAGAAAAAATTGTTGGTCAAGATCATAGTGTTGATAAAATTGTTAGATCTATTCAACGAAACAGAACAGGCTTAAAAGACCCCAACCGCCCCATTGGTTCTTTCATTTTTCTTGGACCAACAGGTGTAGGAAAAACATATCTTGCAAAATTACTTGCCGAATTTTTATTTGACTCAACTGACGCACTTATTAGAGTTGATATGAGCGAATACATGGAAAAATTCAGCATATCCAGATTAGTTGGTGCACCTCCGGGATATATTGGATATGAAGAAGGAGGACAACTAACCGAAAAAGTTCGCAGAAAACCATACTCAATTGTTCTTTTAGATGAAATAGAAAAAGCACACCCCGACGTTTTTAATTTACTTCTGCAAGTTCTTGACGAAGGTGTGCTAACTGACAGTTTGGGGCGTAAAGTTGATTTTAAAAACACAGTTATAATAATGACCTCTAATGTTGGAACCAAAGAATTAGAAAGCTTTGGCAGAGGCATTGGTTTTGGAGACGAAGTAGCAACAGGCGATGAAAAAACCCAAGGAATACTTAAAAAAGCTCTTAAAAAAGTATTTACACCCGAGTTCTTAAATAGAATTGATGACGTTATTATTTTTAACTCACTCGATAAAAAAGAAATTGACCAAATTGTTGAAATTGAACTTAAAAACTTTGTTAAAAGAGTTGCTTCAAATAAATTTTATGTAGAATTTGACGATAAAATTAAAGATTATATTGCTGAAAAAGGACTCGACAAAAAATATGGAGCCAGACCCATCAGGCGAGCACTTCAAAAATACATCGAAGATGAAATTGCAAATGTTTTAATTGAACAAAACGTCTCAAAAAACACAAAACTTTTGGTTTCTTACAATAAAAACGAAGACAAAATACACGTTGAAGTTATTAATAATCAAGAAGAAGAAGAAGAGGGAAACAAAAACTAAAATTTACACAAAAAAATCTCAACAAATTTGTTGAGATTTTTTTAAATTGAATTTTTTCAGACAAAATTGTGTCTGCATAGAACTATATTTTTTTTACAAAGAACTAAAATATCTAATATAATAAATACCATTATCAACATACTCAGGATCATAAGTTTCTGATTTTCCACTTTGTGGGAACACTTTTCCGGTGTTATGTAAATGAAAAGCATCTAAAAATCGCCCTTCTCTAACTACATCACCATATTCATTATCAATCCATTTTACCCCAAATTTAATAGCATCTTTATCGTACAAATCACGAACTGAACAACCAAGCTTGATAGACTTATAACCCATTATTTGAAATGGCCCATACGATTTAGCTAACTCTTTTAAATCAGAATCCGACATGCCTTTTAAATCAGAGGGAGATAAATCTTCAAATTTGTTAATTTGCCCATCTCTAAATTTTTTTAATTTTAAATAAACATGTTGTTCAAACCTGGGCTTAATAACTTTAGCCCCCGAACATTCAAGCATAATAAGCGACATCAAATATGACGCAGGTAATTTATATTCATCGGCATATTTATCAACATCTGATTTGTAATTTTGGATTGCTGCATCAGTACCCATATAATTTTCAACATTAAAATTAATAAAAGTACTTCTAATAAAAAAAAACAAGAGCAAAACAAAAGCTAAAATTACCAAAAAAATATAAAAGATTTTATGTAACTTTTTTTTCATAATTACGTGCGGTATATGGAAACAATAATATGTTTTTTAAAAACTATACTTTAAATATTGTCGATAAAACTTTTAATAAATGAACTTTATTTTAACAAATATAAACTTTTTTTTTAAAAAAAGTATATTCAATTCAAAATAAATAACAGTAAATCAAATTTAAAATTATTTTTTTAGGTTAAAACAATTTTGTGTATTTTGCACTAATTTTTATATCAACAAAAAAGAAAAAAACCACCATTTTTATCAACTATATAAATAAAATTATAAACCATGATAAAATTTACAGTTAACGGAAAACCATGCACTTATAAAGGTGATTTAGGAAAAAATTTATTAAGCTACCTGCGAAACGAACTTCATTTAACTGCTGCAAAAGACGGTTGTTCAGGCGAAGGTGTTTGTGGGGCATGTACTGTCCATATTAACGGAAAAGCAAAATTAGCTTGTCGTACTAAAATTGGCAAACTTCAAGATGCTGAGATAGTTACATTAGAAGGATTAGAAACTTACAGAAAAGAAACGCTTGCAAAAACTATGGTAAATAATGGTGCCGTACAATGTGGTTTTTGTACGCCCGGATTTATCATGAAAGCTGATTCTTTATTAAAAAGCAAACCAAATCCAACTCCCGAAGAAATTCAAAAAGGTTTAAAATCAAATATTTGTCGTTGTACAGGTTACAAAAAAATTGAATCCGCAATTTTTGAAGCTGCCGAAATGTTTACAGAAAATCAAGAAGTTGATTTGATTGAAACAACAGGAAAATTAGGTGAACCTCACCCAAAATACGGTGCCTACGAAACCGCTATTGGTGAAAGAAAATTTGTAGCTGATTATTATTTTGAAGATATGGGGTTTGCTGCTCTCAAATTTAGCGATTATCCTAAAGCAAAAATATTAAAAATTGACACATCTGAAGCCGAAAAACTTGACGGTGTATGGCGAATTTTCACTCAAAAAGATGTTCCCGGAAAAAATAAAATCGGTCTTATTCGTCCCGACTGGTCGTTTATGATTGGTCAAGGCGAAACAACTCACTACATTGGTAATGTTATTGCCGGCGTTGTTGCCGAAAATGAAGAAATTGCCAGAAAAGCCGTTGATTTAATAAAAATTGATTACGAAGTTTTAACTCCTGTTACAGATATTTTTGAATCTCTTAAAGATAAAAACAGAGTTCATGAACAATATTCAAATTTAATTGAAGCAAGTGTTTCTAAAATAGGAGATTCCGAAAAAGCTTTTGCTGAAGCTGATTTTATTGTTGAGCATCGCTATGAAACCCAACGAATAGAACACGCTTTTATGGAAGTTGAAGCTGCTGTTGCTCTGCCTACAAACGATGGAATTGAGCTTTTATCCGAATCGCAAGGAATATACGAAGATAGGCGTCAAGTATCTGAAATACTGAGAATTAGCGAAGAAAAAGTAAGAGTTAGGCTAATACCTAACGGCGGTGGTTTTGGAGGTAAAGAAGATTTGAGCATTCAAGGACATGCTGCACTTTTTGCTTATCTTTTACAAAAACCTGTTAAACTTGTGCTTACTCGTCAGGAATCTATAAAATTACACCCAAAACGACACCCTGTTTTTATGGATTTTAAAATTGCCGCAACTAAAGACGGCAAATTAACTGCCGTTAAATTAGATGCTTACGGCGACACAGGAGCATACATGTCGGTAGGCACAAAAGTGATGGAACGTGTTGCCGGACACGCAACCGGAGGTTATTATGTTCCTAATGTTGACATCAATGCAAAAACAATTTACACTAATAATATCCCTTGTGGAGCAATGCGCGGGTTTGGAGCAAATCAAGCTGTTTTTGGTTTAGAATCTGCAATTGACGAAATTTGTGAAATGGCTGGTTTTGACCGCTGGAAATTTAGATTTGATAATGCACTCGAAGACGGACTATCTACCGGAACCGGACAAACTGTATATCAAGTTGGTGTTAAAGAATGTCTTTTGCAACTTAAAGAACATTTTTACAACAATAAATATGTTGGTTTAGCCGCAGGAATTAAAAATTCAGGCGTTGGAAATGGAATGAACGACGAATCCGATTGCATAATTACAATTATCAGCCCCGAAAAAATTATATTAAAACACGGATGGACAGAAATGGGACAAGGTGTTAACACAGTTGCTATCCAAATGCTTTGTGAAGAAACCGGAATTGATCCGGAAATAATTGAAGTTCAAATTGATACCGAAGCAGGTATTAAAACCGGCATGACCACTTCATCGCGTGCCACTGCACTACTCGGCAATTCTATTATTGACTCTGCTAAGGAATTTAAAAAAGATCTTAAAAATAACACTTTAGAACAACTTGTTGGAAGAACTTACCGCGGAAAATTTGTGTGTGATTGGACAACTAAACCTGGTTCAGGCAAAGAAAATCCTATTATTCATTATTCCTATGGATATGCAGCTCAGCTTGTTGTATTAAACGAAGAAGGAAAAATTGACACTGTTTATGCTGCCCACGATGCCGGAAAAATTGTTAATCCGGTTATGTTCGAAGGACAAATTGAAGGTGCTGTACACATGGGAGTTGGTTACGCTTTAACCGAAAATTTGCCAATGAAAGACGGTTATTTAATTAGCGACAAGTACAAAGATTTAGGCATACTTCGCACAACTGAAACTCCTAAAATTGTAGTTCTACCTGTTGAGGTACCCGACAGCGTGGGTGCTCACGGAGTAAAAGGAATTGGCGAAATTGGACTTGTTCCAACCGCCGGAGCTGTTGCTAACGCTCTGTACCAATTCGACAAAATAAGAAGATTTAAACTGCCTTTAAATAGGAAAAAATAAAGCCACAAAAAAAACAAAAAGTTTTATCAAGATAAAAACTTTTTGTTTTTAACATCAATATTTTCATTATATTGAAAATTTTACTCCTGTAAGCTTTTCAGAAATAGTCCAAAGTTTTTTAGCATTTTCTATACTATGAGCTTCCTCGGTAGCACCAACAATAACCGGATAACCTTTCATCCTTTTATGAGGTCCATAATAATCGCCACCTTTAACTGAAGGATCAACTGCAGCTCTAATTTCGGGCAAAGCCCCAATTGAAGCTTTTTGAACCATAAGTAACATAACAGGCACAAGAAGTTTAATCCAGAATTTTTTAAGCATATGTTGAGCTAAATTTGTTTTTGAAACTCCCGGGTGTGCAGCAACTGCTATACTGTCGATATTATTTGCTTCAAAAAAACGTTGTAATTCAAAAGTAAACAAAAGATTAGCAAGTTTTGACTGTCCGTATGCTTTCATAGGAGTATAATCTGTGCCATTTTCAAACATCAAATTATCAAAATACATTTCCCCTCGTTCGTGAGCAATGCTGCTAACGTTAACAACTCTTGATTTTGGCGTTGATTTTATCAAATCAAGTAATAATCCAGTAAGTTTAAAATGGCCAAAATGATTTGTGCCAATTTGTCCTTCCAACCCATCTTTAGTTTTAAAATAAGGGGTTGTCATGATGCCGGCATTATTCAAAAGCACATCAATTTTTTTATATTTTTGCTTAAAATTTTCGGCAAATTTTTCAATAGAAGCAAAATCTTGTAAATCAAGTTGCATAACAACAATTTTTCCGTTGAAAGGCTCTTTTTCGATTTCAATTTTAGCATTTTGCCCCTTTTCAACAGAACGGCTTGCAAGAATTACTTCGGCACCTTTTTGAGCAAAAGCCTTAACAGCCTCGTAACCTAAGCCACTATTTCCTCCGGTTACAATTATTATTTTTCCTGACAAATCAGGCATATTTTCGGTAGTCCAAAATTCATTATTCATTTTAATTTGGTTTTAAAGTTATTAGTGCAATTTCGCTTTTTGTGCCCACTCGCATTGGAGGATTTGTAGTTCCAACACCCTGCGACACAAATATTTTAGTATCATTATATATATTTAAACCTTTATTATATTTAAACATTATTTTTGTTATTAAATTAATCGGGAAAAGTTGTCCGGCGTGAGTATGTCCCGAAAGGAACAAATCAATTTTTGCCAGATCAGCATATTTAACTCCATCAGGACTATGATGTAATAAAATTGCAGGTTTTTGTTTATCAATATTCATTTCAGAAATAACACTTTTAATGCTTAATTTTTTATGTTTTGTATGAAAATTTGTTGAAAATTCGTCGGCGGGCAAATGATTTAAGCCAACAATTTGAGTGTTTTTACAATTTCTAATTTCGTTTTCTAAAACAGTAACATTGTTTTGACGCAATAATTGCTTTAAAATATTGATATTAGCATAGTTATCGTGATTTCCTTCAACAAAAAAAACAGGCGATTTAAACTCCGACAAAGGTTTAATATTTTCGGGTTTTAAGCCACTTTTGCCATCTATCAGGTCGCCAGTAATAACAATAAAATCAGGATTTTTTTCATTTACTTTATAAACAATTTTTCGTAAAAATTTTTCACCTCTAAAGTGTCCAAGATGAACATCTGACAAATGAGCAATTTTAGTTTCAGCATCAATTCCCTTAATTAAAACAGAAAACGAAGTGAACCGAGTAAATTTTGCATTAAAAATTCCAAATATTGATAAAATTATAGTTAAAAAGACAACTATTAAGCCAAAATAAATAGGCTCAAATTTAAGGAACAAATGAAATAATTCAACAAAAATAGTTGAACTTATAAGATAAATCATTATTCCTAAAGCAGTTGCAGTAATTTTGTAAAAAACAGAATAAAATTTTCCGGTTGTATTTCGTAAAGTAACCGTGCCTATCATAACCGTAATCACAAAAACAGAAACAATAATATTTATTAGAATTTTGCTTTCAATACCAAAATACCAAATAATTCTGCTTGACAAAAACACCTCAACAATAGCAAAAAATATAATAAAAACTATAAAAATCAAATATACTTTTCTTTTCATTTGTTTAAAATTATTTTACTTCTTGCATTTTACGTATAGTTTTAAGTTTTAACTTTTTAGGCATAAAAGGCAACATTCCAAACATCATTTTTTGCATAAAAGAAACGCCTGTAACAACATCAAGTTTACCTTTTAACATTCCATTATACGCATCAGAGGCAACCCCTTTTGCACTAAAAGTTTTATCAAACATTGTAGTTTTATCCATTCCCGAAACTTTTCCAAATTCAGTTTCGGTAGCACCGGGCATCAAAGCAGTAACAGAAATATTTGTATCGTGTAATTCTTCGGCAATAGCATTACTAAAAAAGGTAACATAAGCCTTAGTTGCAAAATACACCGCCTGCAAAGGACCGGGCATAAAACTGGCAGTAGAAGAAACATTTAAAATTTTTCCACTGTTACGTTTCACAAAGTCGGGTAAAAAAAAGCGAGTTAAAGCTGTTAAAGCAACAATGTTAAGATTTATCATATTAAGATCATCTTGCCAATTTCGTTCATGAAATTTCCCCAAACCACCAAATCCTGCATTATTTATCAAATAATCAATTTCAATTCCGGCATTTTTTACTTCATCGTAAACTTCTTTAGGAGCATGAGATTTAATTAAATCTTTTTCAATAATCATTACTTTAACAGAATATTTTTCTGTAAGCTCTTTCTTAAGCTCTTCGAGTTTTTCAACTCTTCGGGCAACAATAACTAAATCTCCACCTTTTTGAGCGTGGATATATGCTAATTCTTTTCCTATACCGGTTGAAGCTCCGGTTATTAATGCTATATTTTTCATGATATTAAATTTTATTTTAGTGATTACTTACTTACTGTTTTATAAAAAAAATTACACTTTATATTTTAAATTTAAAAAATCAACTGTTTTATTCAAATCAAAATTTTCTTGAAGAAAAAATCTTGTTGCAATACCGTCAAAAGTAATTAGCAACAATTTTGCTTCAAGTTTAGGTGATTCATAACCAAGATTTGAAAACGCTTGAGATAAAGCATGTTCAACCGGCTCCATTTTATGTTCGTTGTATTTTTCTATTTCCCACTTTATTTTATATTGAAGTTTCCAAAAATTTGCATCTTCCTCATTACTAATTATTTTAAGTCCTAATTCTAAAACTTTTTTAACAACTTGTTTAGGTTCGGTTTCAAAAACAATATCGGCAAATAAGGTTTTAATTTTTTCTTCGCCAAGCATCAAAACAGCTTCTAACAAACCTTCTTTATTCTTAAAATGCCTAAAAATTAAGCCTTCAGACACTCCTGCTTTTTTTGCAATTTTACCGGTTGACGTTGAAGAAAATCCATTTTGAGCAAATAATTCTAATGCAGCTTGTAATATTTTTAATTGTTTATCAGTCATTTTGATTTAAAAATAAAGTGAGTAATTACTTGCAAAAATAGAGCAAATATAATTTAAACACAAATTTTTAAAAGTATTTAAGTAATTTTTTTAAATTGATAAACTAATTAGCTTTTGTTCGGTGATTAAAAATATTTACTTTTGTTCGTATTAAATAAACAAAAAATTAAACAAACACATGAAATACATTAAGTTATTATTTGTAGCAGTATTAGTTATTTTTTCAGCTTGCGAAGGTCCAATATATCATGAATATGAGGTTGTTAACAATTCAGATAAACCCGTTGAAATAAATGTGGCGTTAGCAGATAATCCGGATTCTGTTTTTCAAATTATCATTGAAGTTGATTCTACAAAAGTTATTTTTGAAACAGATGATATGCAAGGATTTTTTTCTGAAAAAGTTCCACCACAAAAAAGCACCGAAATTTTTGCCTCGTTTAATGTTAAACAAGATTCTATTGTTGCAAAAACTAATTTTTTATCCGACAGTTTATGGGTAACAACATATAAACCAGGTATTTACAGATACAGATTACAAATAATTTCAGAAGATTTTTAGATGAAAGTAATTACTGCCCCAAATAAACTATTTTATAACAATAAATCCATTTTTCTTGCCGGAAGTATAGAACAGGATAATGCAGAAAACTGGCAAAACAATGTTATTGAAGAATTTAAAAATTATGAAGTAACACTCTTTAATCCAAGGCGAGAAAAATGGAATAGCTCATGGCAACAATCAATTGATAACAAGGAATTTAGCAAACAAGTAAATTGGGAATTAGAAGCTCTTGAAAAATGTGATTTTATAATGATGTATTTTGATGCTAAAACAAAATCGCCCGTAAGTATGTTAGAATTAGGACTATTTTCAAGGAGCAAAAAAATGTTTGTTTGCTGCCCCGAAGGTTTTTGGCGAAAAGGAAATATTGACATTGTTTGCAACAGGTACAATATTCCACAATATAATAGTTTGAAGGAATTAATTTTTGCCATTAAAAAATTATTACGGGCAAAAGGACAAAATTAATCCCAAATATATTTGACACCAATTACAATAATATCATCAATTTGTTCATATTTTACACCCATCCAATTTTTAAGAATTTTATCAAGGGTAGCTTTTTGTTCGTCCATTGGTTTATCCTTAATAGTTAAAAATAACTTTTGGAAACGCGAAAATTTGAATTTTTTTCCGTTTGGACCACCAAATTGAGAGGCATATCCATCAGAAAATGTATAAAATAAGTCACCTTTTTGAGGGGTAAAATAATGAGTAGTAAAAGGAGTTTCAACTTCTTCAAAAATGCCTATAGGTTTTCTGTCGGCTTTAAGTTCAATAATTTCTTCATCTCTAACAATATAAAGCGGATTAAAAGCGCCGGAAAACTGCAAAGTTTTTTTCTTGGGATTAAGTTTATAAAGAGCTAAATCCATACCATCTTTAGCTTCTTCAACTTTACCGGTTTGATGCAGAGCATTAACGATTCCGGTTCTTAACTCGTCTAACATTCTTCCGGCACTTATTTCTTCACTTGCACGCAGAACAATTTCATCTAGAAGAGCCGAACCTAACATGCTCATAAAAGCACCCGGAACACCATGTCCAGTGCAATCAGCAGCAACTACAACAATCTCATCTTTAATATGTTTTATCCAATAAAAATCACCTGAAACTATGTCTCGAGGCAAGTATAAAATAAAATGTTCGGGTAAAAAAGTTTGAACAAATTGTTTAGGAGGCAATATTGCAGCTTGAATGCGTTTTGCATAATAAATGCTGTCCATAATTTCTTCTTGTTGTTGAGCAATTGCATCACGTTGTTTTTCAGCAACATCACGTTGTTTCATTATTTCATCTCTCTGAACAATAATTTCTTCCTGTTGCTGCTCTAATTCAGCATTTTTAGCTTCAATTGCAGTTTTTTGTTGTTCAATTTCCCAAGTTCGTTCAAGCACCATTCTTTCAAGCTCTTCATTTTTAGCTTTTAGTTGACGTTCTCTGAGCCTTATCATTACAAAAACAGAACCGGCCAAAACCAAAACAATACCCAAAATAAACCACCATCTTAACCAAAAAGGTTTTAAAATTGTAAATTCTAAGGAATGATAATAACTCCAAATACCATCTTTACCTTTAGCTCTATATAAAAATGAATATTTCCCTGATGGGAGATTTTGATAAGCTGCTTTATAGGGTACGCCCGAAGAAGAAGTATAAATTTTATTTTTCCCTCGCAAATAATAGTCATAAACTATTGACTGCTCATTTTTAAAGGATAAGCCCGAAAGTTCAAAAATAAAATTATTCTGATTATGTTTTAAAACTATAGGTAAATATCCAACATTGTTACCATTAAGAACTATAGTTTCAATTCTGCAATCGGGGGCAAATTTAGTTTCGCTTTTCTTTTTTATATCGTAAGTTGCTATACCGTGTAAAGTGCCAACCCACATCATTCCTATAGCATCAGTAAGTAAACCGTTTATTGCAATTTCATTTCCGGGCAAGCCGTCTTGTTCATTAACTTCAAATTCTGTTTCCCAATTTTTTGTGCTAACGTAATTTAATCCGTTGTAGGTTCCTATCCAAATATAATTTGTGTCATTAGCTTGATTAATTGCAGTAATTGAATTATTTGATAAATTTCTAATATTTATGTGTTGTATAGTATCAGCAACTATTTGACACAATCCGTTATCAGTTCCAACGTAAATATTTCCTCTAATATTTTTAAAGGTTGTAACAGAATAAGGAAAATTTATATGCGAAACAAAAGTTGAATCGTTAAATACCACAATACCGGTGTTATTAGCTCCATAAATAACAGAATCTATTTCAATAAAATCCTGAAGCAGTGTTGTTGATGAATTTTCGATATAAACGGGATTAGACTGAAAATTTTCAAAATAGTAAACTACACTATTATAACCACTTGTGATAAAAATACGGTTTTGAGAGTCTATAAAAATATTTTTTAAATATAATAATTTATTATCAAATAAATTAGAATTTA
>JAFGXO010000106.1 GCA_016936595.1 Bacteroidales bacterium
ATCAAGGAATTTTTCAAAAATGAAAATATTGAATTTATTGGAGATTTGCTTCCTATAGCAGATCAAACAAAGTTCGACGTAGAAAATGATACCAATTTTCAATTTGCATTTGAATACGGATTCTTTCCCGAAACAAAAATTGATGTGGCTGAATTAGTTGTACCGGTTTACAAAATAAAAATCGAAGACAAACAAATTGAAGACGAAATAATTAACCTTCAAAAAAAATACGGAGATTTTGCCGAAGCCGAAACTACCGAAGAAAAAAGCCGATTTAGAGCAGATTTTGTTGAACTTAATGATGATAATACTCCAAAAGAAAATGGCGTTAAAACAGAAGATGGATTAGTTGCCATTGAATTTGTTGAAAAAACTTTAGCTAAAGAACTTATTGGAATTAAAAAAGATGATAAAATCAATCTTGACGTAAAAAAAGCTTTTACAAACGATACAGATTTAGCTGCATTGTTAAAAATTGAAAAAAATCAACTACCAAACGTTAATAATAAATTTGAACTTACAATAAAAACTATTGAAAACTATAAAGAAGGTGAATTAAACCAAGATTTTTTTGATAAATTATTCGGAAAAGACAAAGTTAAGTCCGAAGATGAAATGAAAGAAAAAATAAAAGAAGTCCTTTCACAACAATACAAATCAGAAGCAAAAATTAGATTCCGTTACGATCTTAAAAATGCTTTAGACGAAAAAGTTCAAATGCCTTTACCAGATGAATTTATTGTTAAATGGCAAATGGACAGAAGAAAAGACGAAACCGAAGAAGCAATTAGAAAAGAACTTGATTCATTAAAAAAAGCAATTATTTGGGACAGAATTCTTAATTTGCTTTCAAAAGAACATAATTTAGAAATTGAACAAAAAGATATTCTTGATTCTTCAAAAGCTAATATTATTAACTCAATTGCTCAAATGGGCTTATCAACTGATATGTTTTCAGACGAACAATTAGATCAATTTGCAAATCAGGAACTTGAAAGAATGAGCGAAAATGATAGATATTCTCTTATCTTTTCTACCGTTGAACGTAAAGTGCTTAATGGTCTTTATGAAAAAGTTGTACACGAAGAAAAAGAAATTACTTTTGACCAATTAAAAGCAATTTACGAAGAAGAGAATAAAAAAATTGCCGAAAATAACAAAGAAGAAAAAACTGAAAATAAAGAAATTTCTAACAACGAATAAACTCATTTTCAAATATATTTTGAAAAAAAACCTTCAATATTAAGAAGGTTTTTTTTTTGTTTGATATTTATAAAAAATTTGTATCTTTACAATCTTAAAATTAAAAATCAAGACAAAATGATTAAACAAGACGAATTTAACAAATACGCTGTAAAACACAAAGGAATAAACAGCTTAACTTTAGGACAATATACTAAGCAAATTACAAATATGACACGCTCGGTTATCGAAGAACGTGAAATGCCTTTCCGCGAAGTTGATGTTTTTTCAAGACTAATGCTCGAAAGAATCATTTTTATCGGAACTGCAATTGATGAAACAGTTGCCAATATTATTCAAGCTCAATTGTTATTCCTAGATTCTGTTGATCCTTCAAAAGATATTCAAATTTACTTTAATACTCCCGGAGGAACAATTTATGGTGGAATGGGTATATATGACACAATGCAATTTATTAACCCCGATATTGCCTGTACTTGCACAGGTTTAGCCGCTTCAATGGGTGCAGTGTTGCTATCTGCCGGAACAAAGGGTAAAAGATTTGCTCTAAAACACTCCCGAATAATGCTTCATCAACCATACGGATACACAGGCGGGCAAGCCTCCGATATCGAAATTGATGTTGAACATTTACAAGAAATGCAAAAAGACCTTTACAGCGTAATAGCTCTTCATACCGGACAAGATATAGATAAAATTCAAAAAGATGTTGACCGCGATTTTTGGATGAGCTCGAAAGCTGCTGTTGAATATGGCATTATCGACCAAGTAATAGAAAGAAATAAAAATAAATAAAGCATTGTTTATCTTTTAAAAATTTATAATTATGAATAATAACGATAATAATAAACTTATAGAAACTATTGATAATCTTAATTTTAGGAAAAAGTTTCTTGAAAAAAGAAAACTTTTTTTCTGGGGACCAGTTTTTGACGATTCAGCAAAAGTTATTGTTGACCAACTTATGTATCTTGAAATGATTGATCCCGGAAAAGAAATTACTCTTTTTATTAACAGTCCCGGAGGTTCTGTAACGTCAGGTTTAAGCATTTATGACACTATGCAAATGATTTCATCACCGATATCAACTATATGTATGGGAATGGCTGCATCTATGGGATCTGTGCTTTTATCCGGAGGAACAAAAGGGAAAAGATTTATTTACCCTAATGGTGAAGTAATGATTCATCAACCCTCAATAAGTTCAGGATTTCAAGATAGAGCATCAAACCTTATTATTACTGCTCAGGAAATTAAAAAAACCAAAATAAGATTATCTCAAATTCTTGCCGATAACTGCGGAAAATCACTCGAGCAACTTATTACCGATAGCGATAGAGATTATTGGATGGACGCTCAAGAATCTGTTGATTACGGAATTGTTGACGGAATAATTGAGAAAATAATTTTTTAATCTCAACAACTCAATAAACTCAATAACTCAACAAACTTGATTACACGATAACTAAAAAAGATGGAAAAAAAAGAAAAAACTTGTTCATTTTGTGGTGCTAAAGGCTCAGAAGTTAATTATATTGTTCAAGGAATAACCGGTTTAATTTGCGGAGATTGTATTGAAACAGTGTATGATATGTACAAGGAAGATTATATAGGAAAACAAAAAAAATTACCCGATGATGTTACTCTGATGAAACCAAAAGAAATGAAAAAATTTCTTGATCAGTACGTAATCGGGCAAGATGATGCAAAAAAAGTGCTTTCGGTTGCTGTATATAATCATTATAAAAGATTAAAACACAACAAAAAAGAAGTAATCGACGATGTAGAAATAGAAAAATCAAATATAGTGCTTGTTGGAGAAACCGGTACAGGTAAAACCTTATTAGCCAAAACTATAGCACGAATGTTACACGTTCCTTTTACTATAGCCGATGCAACAACTTTAACACAAGCCGGCTACGTTGGCGAAGATGTTGAAGGAATACTTGCAAGATTATACCAAGCCGCTGATTATAACAAAGAAAAAGCCGAAATGGGAATTGTATTTATCGATGAAATAGATAAAATAACCCGTAAAAGCGACAATCCATCAATAACTCGCGATGTGTCGGGAGAAGGCGTTCAACAAGCTTTGTTGAAATTATTAGAAGGAGCAGTAATAAACGTACCTCCCGAAGGTGGACGAAAACATCCGCATCAAAAATTTATTGAAATTGATACTAAAAATATTCTTTTTGTATGTGGAGGAGCTTTTGATGGTTTAGATAAAGTTATTGCACGAAGATTAAACACCCGAGCAATAGGTTATAAATCAGCCGATAAATCAAAAATGGGTAAAGTTAATTTTCTGCAATACGTTATCCCTCAGGATATTAAAACCTATGGTCTGATTCCCGAAATCGTAGGAAGATTACCGGTGCTTTCATATCTTGATCCTCTTGAAAAAGACGCTCTCAGAAGAATATTAACTGAACCCAAAAATGCAATAATAAAACAGTATGAGAAATTATTCTCAATTGATGAAATTGATATAGAATTTAAAGATGAGGTTTTAGACCTTATAGTTGAAAAGGCTATAGATTATAAAGTAGGTGCTCGCGGATTACGCTCAATATGCGAAGCTATCATGACAGATGCAATGTTCGAAATGGAGGCTGATGAAAACAACAAGCTTGTTATTAGTTTAGAATATGCTAAAAAGAAACTTAAAAATAAAGATTATCTTAAAGTGGCATAGTAGATCCAAAAACACTACAAACTCAAAAAAATGGAAAATAATAAATCCGAACAAATAATATCTATACTAAAAGAAAAAGGGAAGTTAAAACAACAAATATTTGACATTACTTTTAGTGCATTTAAGGAATTGAAGAAAATTCTTTCTGAAATCGAAAAAGAATACAATAAAAAATTAGAAGGACACGATAGCCGCGTAAGAGTAGAATATAAAAATGCAGGATTATATCAATGTGAGCTAAAAATAGCCGGCGATGTTCTTGTGTTTTATATGCATACAAATATTTTTGAATTTGACCGAGAACATAAAATATGGTCGTTACAAAAAACGAAAATAGACTCAGCATCAACCTACTCAGGCATAATTAGCATCTATAATTTTTTGTCCGATTCATTCAAATATACAAGAATAGAAGATTACGGATATCTGATAGCAAGAATATTTATCAATCATAAAGATTGTTTTTTTGTTGAAGGAAAGCAACAAATGGGATATCTATCAAATGATTTTGGCGAAAATAAAATAGATAAAGAAGCAATAAAAGGAATAGTCGAATCTGCTATGTTATATTCTCAAAAATTTGATCTCCTTGTTCCACCTTACGATGCAGTTAAAATTGTTAACGTACAACAAATTTTAGAATCAAGAAAACAAGGAATTCCAACTGGAAAACGTTTGGGCTTTTCTTTTAACTCTGATGATATTTCAGGATAATGCCCTTACAGTTAGGTATTTACGTAAAATATTGTTAAAATTTCAATTTTTTTTCAATTTTTTTTGTTCAGTAATATATTTATTTTATACCTTTATGAACATTTTAAAAAAATTAACCACACATTAAAATATTATAATGAAAATTTCTGATGAGAAATTAAAAAAATATCTACACGAATATTTCGGCTTTGATACATTTATTGGAAAACAAAAAGACGTAATAATTAATTTGTTAGACGGACAGGATACTTTTGTACTAATGCCAACAGGCGGAGGAAAATCTCTTTGTTATCAACTCCCTGCATTAATTTATCCGGGCACGGCAATAATTATCTCTCCCCTTATTGCTTTAATGAAAAATCAAGTTGATTCAATGCGAGCATTCAGTGCCTCCGAAGGAATAGCACACTTTATGAATTCGTCTCTAAACAGAAAAGAACTTACAAAAGTTAAGGAAGATATCTTACAAGGACGAACAAAAATGTTATATGTAGCTCCGGAATCTCTTACAAAAGAAGAAAATATCGATTTTTTAAAACAATTAGATATTTCTTTTTATGCCATTGATGAAGCACACTGTATCTCTGAATGGGGACACGACTTTAGACCAGAATATCGACGCATTAGACCAATTGTTGAGGAAATTCAACGTAAACCAATTATTGCCCTTACGGCAACTGCAACTCCAAAGGTGCAACACGATATTCTGAAAAATTTAGATATTTTAGACGCAAATGTATTCAAATCTTCGTTCTTTAGAGCAAACTTATATTACGAAGTAAAACCTAAAGTTGAACCTGAAAAACAAATAATTAAATTTATAAAACTTAATTCAGGAAAATCAGGAATTATTTATTGCCTTAGCCGTAAAAAAGTAGAACAACTCGCCGAAACTTTACAAATTAACGGAATAGCTGCTTTGCCTTATCACGCAGGCTTAGATTCTGCTACCCGAACTTTACATCAAGATAAATTTCTTAATGAAGAAGTTGACGTAGTTGTTGCAACTATAGCTTTTGGTATGGGAATAGACAAACCCGATATCCGATTTGTTATCCATTATGATATGCCCAAAAGCCTTGAAGGATACTATCAAGAAACCGGAAGAGCCGGACGTGATAATGGCGAAGGTGTTTGTATGGCATATTACAGCTATAAAGACATTCAAAAATTAGAAAAATTTTTACAAGGAAAACCAATTTCCGAACAAGAAATTGGCAAACACCTTATCCTCGAAACCGTTGCCTACGCCGAATCATCTGTATGTAGAGCCAAAATGTTACTTAATTATCTTGGCGAAATATTAGAAGAAGACTGTGGAAATTGTGATAATTGTTTAAATCCACGACCAACTTTTGATGGAAGAAATCATATTGTTAAAATAATAAAAACTCTTATTTCTATAAAAGAAAAGTTTAATTCCGAACATATAGCTAAAGTTATCGCCGGTGTTGCAGATTCTGCTATAAAAACATACAAACACGATAAAATTAAAGAATTTGGAATAGGAAAAGGAGAAACCGCGAGCTATTGGGATTCTATTATTAGGCAAGCAATGGTTAATGGTTTTGTTACTAAAGATATTGAAAATTACGGACATATACGAGTTACCCCTAAAGGAAGTAAATTCCTTGAAACTCCAGGACCTATTAAATTATCTAAACCTCACGACTTTACCAGAGTTGAAGATTACGACAACGCTTCTCTGCCTCAAAATGTTGGAATTGCAACCGCCGATCAAGAACTTTTTAATCTTTTAAAAGACCTGCGACGTAAAATTTCTAAACAGAAAGATGTGCCTCCTTTTGTGATTTTTCAAGACCCCTCGTTGTTAGATATGGCAATACAATATCCTATTACTACAAACGAACTAAAAAGTATTGTAGGAGTAAGTGAAGGTAAAGCAATTAAATATGGAGAAGAATTTATTTATCTTATAAAAAAATATGTTGACGAAAAAGAAATTGAACGTCCCCAAGACTTTGTTATTAAATCGGTTCCTAAAAAATCAAGCCTTAAAATACACATTATTCAAAGCATTGACAGAAAAGTTGACTTTGAAAATATTTGCGATGCAAAACAAATTGATTTTGATGATTTACTTACCGAAATTGAAGCAATTATTAATTCGGGTACAAAAATAAATATCGACTATTATATTAATAATGTTTTAGATGAAGATAAACAATTTGATATTTGGGATTATTTTGACCAAGCCGAAACAGATTCTGTTGATGTTGCTGTTGATGAATTAGGTGAGGAAGACTTTTCTCCTCAAGAAATTAGACTCATGAGAATAAAATATATTGCCGATAAAGGTCATTAAAATAATTTTTATTTAATTAAAGTCGCTGAAATATAATATTTTAGCGATTTTTTTCCACCTTTATTACGATTCTTATTACTGTTAAAATTTTTTACCTACTTTTGCATGCAATTTTCTATGGAACAATTAAATAAAAATAAAGCTAATATTAGTGTAATGTTTAACGATATTGCACCAAAATACGACTTTTTAAATCATTTCCTTTCATTAGGTATAGATAAAATATGGCGTCGTAAAGTAATAAAAACACTCAGCAAAAGTAAATACGATAAAATACTCGACGTTGCAACCGGAACGGGAGATTTAGCTTTAGATTTATTAAAACTAAAACCAAAAAAAATAATTGGCATTGATATTGCCGAAAAAATGGTTGAAATTGGAAATCGTAAAATAGAAAAAAAGAATTTGACTGAATTTATTGAACTTAAAACCGGAGATTCTCTTGAAATTTTATATAACGATAGTACTTTTGATGCAGCAACATGTTCATTTGGAGTCAGAAACTTTGAAGATTTAAAAAAAGGACTCTCCGAAATGCATCGAGTGCTTAAGTTTGGCGGTAAAATTGCTATATTAGAATTTTCTAACCCCAAAAATAAATTGGTTAGTTTTGTTTATAGATTCTATTTTAATAAAATATTACCTCTAATTGGGCGTTTGTTTTCTAAAAATACCTTTGCCTATAAATATTTACCTCAATCTGTTGCCGTTTTTCCAAGCAGAGATGAGTTTATAAAAATACTTGACGAAGTAGGATTTAAAAATACTTTTTATAAAAATCTCACTTATGGAATTGCTTGTATTTATATTGGAGTTAAATGAAATATTTTTTAAATAATTTCGTTTTTATCTAAAATATTGTTTTTTTTGTCAAATTTATAGAAAAGATTTAAATATGAAAAAGTTATTATTAACTAGTCTGTTTTCTGTTTTAGCCTTATTAGTTTTTGGTCAAGGTGTGCAAGTTCCAATCAATTTGCCTCTGCACGATAATAAAACTATACACTGGGGGTTCTCTTTTGGAGTAACTAAAACCGATTTTAGTATATATAAAAATTCAACTTTCTTTGAAACTGATTCTATTAATATTATCGGAATTGAAAATACTTCTTTACCCGGAATTTTTCTTGGACCCGTTTTTAATGTCAAATTAGGAAAATATTTTGACCTTAGATTTTTACTCGATATTTCGTTTACCCAAAGAAATATGAAGTATTACATTGCTAAAAGCACAGATTCGTCTTCAATTATTGATCAAACCTTAATTAAAATTCCTTCTTCATTTGTTGAATTTCCAATCTTATTAAAATATAAAGGTCAGAGGATTAATAATTTTAGACCATATTTTATACTTGGGACGTCAGTAAAATATGATTTAGCTTCTATTAGAAAAATTAACCTCGACGAACCTCATTTAACACTTAACCCCTTTGATGTTTATCTTGAATTAGGCCCAGGTTTAGATTTTTATTTTCCATATTTTAAATTTTCGGTTGAATTGAAATATAGTAATGGTTTTCTTAATGTTTTAGATAAGGATAATTCTATTTACTCACAACCTCTCGATGCATTAAAATCTCATTCATTTATGCTTTCTTTTCATTTCGAAGGATAATTATAAAGACGCTAAGGCGTCTTTTTTTTTGTTTTTTTTTAACTTTCATGTTAAATTTATGCTATTTTGAAGTATAAATTAATTCATGCCGTGATATATGTCACAAAAAATCATTTTTATCAATATTAAATAAAATAAAGTGCTGATAATCTTTACTATAAAATTATTTCTTATTCCGTAGTATTTTTTTTCATTAACAATTAATTTATATTTTTGTCAAAATTTAAACTTTTAGCTATGTCCATAATCAAATTAAAAAAAGGACTTGATATTAAACTCAATGGTGAAGCACAAGAAAAAGTAACCGAACTTGGTTTTGCTCAATTTTATGCAGTTAAACCCGCTGATTTTAAAAATGTTATTCCTAAAATTGTCGCTAAAGCCCAAGACAAAGTAAAAGTTGGCTCTATTTTGTTTCAAGATAAATATAATTCTCAAATTGTTTTTACTTCTCCCGTTAGCGGCACTTTAACCGAAATAAAAAGAGGAGAAAGAAGAAAAATTCTTGAGTTTATTATTAAACCCGATCAAAATTTTGAATACGTACAATTTAAGAGTGGTTCTGTTAATGATTTTTCTAAAGATGAAATAATTCAACAAATTCTTAATAGTGGCTTGTGGACTAAAATTATTAAACGTCCTTTTGGAACAATAGCTAAACCAAACCAAACTCCTGATGCAATTCATATCTCAACTTTTGACTCGGCTCCTTTAGCTCCAAACTATAATTTTACACTTAAAGACAACATTGATGAATTTCAAAATGGCGTTGATTTCCTTTCAAAAATATCTGACGGAAAGGTTCACGTAAATATTGACAATACAATTACAAATAATATTTTTGCTAATGTTTCAAATGCAACGGTAAATAAATTTGAGGGAAAACACCCCGCCGGAAATGTGGGCGTTCAAATTCATCATACAACACCTATTGTTAGTAAAGACGATTTGGTTTGGACTATCAATCCTCAAGATGTTGTTTTTATCGGTCGCTTATTTAAAAACGGAACTTTAGATTTCACAAAAACTGTTGCAGTTACCGGACACGAAGTTAATAATCCTCAGTATGTTAAAATTATTGCAGGAGCTAAGGTTTCTTGTATTTTAAAAGATAACCTTAAATCAGATAATATTAGAATTATTTCCGGAAATGTATTAACCGGAAAAACAATCGATTTAGATGGTTTTATAGGAATAAATGAAAATCACATTACTGTTATTACTGAAGGAAACTATTACGAGATGTTTGGCTGGGCTAAACCCGGATTTAATAAATTTAGTGTCTCAAGAGCGTTTTTTGGTTGGCTAAATTCTAATAAAAAATGGGAATTAGACACTAATACACACGGAGGTGTTAGGTCATTCGTGCTAACCGGACAAATAGATAAAGTTTTTCCTATGGATATTATGCCGATACAATTATTAAAAGCATGTGCTACAGATGATATTGACTTAATGGAAAAACTTGGTATTTATGAAGTTCTTGAGGAGGATTTTGCTCTTTGTGAAGTTATAAGCGAAACCAAAATGGATTTTCAGGATATTATAGAAAAAGCAATTGCTCTTATGATTGCCGAAACAGAATAAAACCCCAATAATAATACAATTATTATTTTATTAACTATTAACTTTAATTTATCAAAATGGGTTTAAGAAAATTTGTAGATAAGATAAAACCAAACTTTGAAAAAGGTGGAAAATTACACTTTCTTCAGTCAACTTTTGAAGGCTTTGAAACATTTCTTTTTGTTCCAAACACTGTTACCAAAAAAGGAGCACACATACGAGACAGCATAGATCTTAAAAGAACTATGATCGTTGTTGTTATTGCCCTTATTCCTGCACTACTTTTTGGAATGTGGAATGTTGGTTATCAGTTTCATGGTTCAATAGGTGAGTCGGCAGGAATTATGCAAAATTTTATGTATGGTTTCTGGAAAGTACTTCCTCTTATTGTTGTTTCGTACATTTCAGGATTAGGTATTGAGTTTGTTATTGCTCAAATTCGTAACCATGAAATTAACGAAGGCTTTTTAGTATCCGGTATGTTAATTCCACTAATTGTGCCCATAGATGTGCCTCTTTGGATGGTTGCCGTTGCTACTATTATTGCCGTTATTTTTGGAAAAGAAGTTTTTGGCGGAACAGGAATGAACATTGTTAATCCTGCATTACTAGCCCGTGCAATATTATTCTTTGCTTACCCAAGCAAAATGTCGGGTACAGGAGTTTGGATTCACGATATTGCTAACAATGCTAATGCTGTTGACGGTTTTACCGGTGCAACTATACTTGGTGAATTAGGAACTGCTACAACACCTGCTCAGGTTGAAGCAATACAGGCAAAATTTTCTGTTGCAAGCCAAATTATCGGTAATATACCGGGTTCAATTGGCGAAACTTCAATTATTGCTATTGGAATAGGTGCTCTTATTCTTTTATTTACCGGTATTGCAAGTTGGAAAACTATGCTTTCAGGCTTTTTGGGCGGAGTACTAATAGCTCTATTGTTTAATGCAATAGGTGGCGACAATCCTTATTTTAATTTGCCATGGTACGAACACATTTTTGTGGGTGGATTTGCGTTCGGTATGGTTTTTATGTTAACCGATCCCGTAAGTTCTGCACACACCGAAATGGGGAAATGGATTTATGGATTTTTAGCCGGTGCTTTTGCAATAATTATTCGGGTTGTTAATCCGGCTTATCCCGAAGGAGTAATGTTGTCAATATTATTGATGAATATTTTTGCTCCATTAATTGATTATTACGTTATACAATCGCATATAAAACGAAGATTAAAAAGAGCAAAAGTTTAGAAATGTTTTGAGTTAAAAAAATATAATAAATTATCACTCGACAAACTCGATAAACTCGACAACTTTAAATTTAAAACTAAAAAATATGAACGTACAAAGTAACACATATACATTTATATACGCCGTTGTAATGGTTATTATTGTTGCAGTTGGGCTATCATTAACATCAATATCTCTAAAAAACAGACAACAATCCAATATAGAAAAAGAAAAGAAACAATCTATCCTAAAATCTATTGGAATTGAGTGTACCAGAGACCAAGCTGTTGATTTATTTTCTACATATGTGAAAAATGTGTATGCTATTGATTATCAAGGACAAAAGATTGATGGAGTAGATGCTTTTTCGCTCGATTTAGCTGTAGAACAAGCTAAAAGTGACGAAACTCAAAGATACTATCCGGTATTTGAATGTGAAAATAACGGCACGAAACTAAATGTTTTTCCTGTAAGAGGAAAAGGATTATGGGGGCCTATCTGGGGCTTTGTAGCTCTCGAAGGCGATTTTAATACAGTTTATGGAGTTACTTTTGACCACAAATCAGAAACACCCGGATTAGGAGCCGAAATAACAACTGCTGATTTTCAAGCTCAATTTGTTGGCAAACAAATATTCAACGATTTAAACGAATTTGTTTCTATTTTAGTTAAAAAACCGGCACAATATAATCCCAACGATTTACACGAGGTGCAAGGTTTTTCAGGGTCAACCTTAACTTGCAATGGACTACAGGATATGCTTGAAAATTCATTAAAACCTTACGAAAAATTCTTTTTGTCGCATCAATAATTTTGTGAGCATTAAATTTTATAAAAGATAAAAATATTATATATGTCAAAATTATCTAAATTAGTAACAGATCCCATTAATTTGAATAATCCTATTACTGTTCAGGTTTTAGGTATCTGCTCGGCACTTGCAGTAACGGTAAAACTTGAACCGGCTGTGGTTATGTCTTTGTCGGTAACTTTTGTTATCGCTTTTTCAAACGTGATTATTTCATTATTAAGAAACACAATTCCAACACGTATTCGTATTATTGTTCAACTTGTTGTTATTGCTTTTTTGGTAATAATTGTTGATCAATTTTTAAAAGCATTTGTATATGATGTAAGTAAACAATTGTCAGTATTTGTTGGCCTTATTATTACTAATTGTATAATAATGGGACGATTAGAGGCTTTTGCTCTTGGAAATAAACCATTCCCTGCACTTTTAGATGGTATTGGAAATGGTGCCGGATATGGAATTATTTTAATTATTGTTGCTTTTTTCCGCGAATTATTCGGTTCTGGTACAATTTGGGGACTTCAAGTTATTCCTCAAGCCTTGTATGATGCCGGCTACGAAAACAATGGTTTAATGATTTTACCCCCAATGGCACTTATTGTTGTTGGTGCAATTATTTGGATACAAAGAGGATCATTTAAAAGCTTGCAAGAAAAATAAAGTTTAAGCTATTTATAAAAAACATCAAAAACTTTATAATCTTTCAATCTTTACAAACTTTATAAACTTATAATATAATGGAAAATTTACTAAATATATTTATTAAATCAATTTTTATAGAGAACCTTGTTTTTGCTTATTTTTTGGGCATGTGTTCTTATATTGCTGTATCTAAAACAGTTAAAACAGCAAATGGTTTAGGTTTGGCCGTTATTTTTGTAATGGGAATAACTGTACCTGTTAATTTTTTGCTTAACAAATATGTTCTTGAGGCGGGAGCTTTACAATGGCTTGGTTCTTCTTTTTCCGAAGTTGACTTAAGTTTTTTAAGTTTTATCATTTTTATAGCTGTTATAGCCTCAATGGTGCAACTTGTTGAAATGATTGTAGAAAAATTTGCTCCTGCATTATATGCAAATTTAGGAATTTTCCTTCCATTAATAGCCGTTAACTGTGCAATTCTTGGAGCTTCATTATTCATGCAAGAAAGAGCTTATCAAACACTCGGCGAAGCAACTGTTTTTGGTTTAGGATCGGGCGTAGGTTGGTTTCTTGCAATTGTTGCAATAGCTGCAATCCGCGAAAGAATTAAATTTTCGAACGTGCCGCCTGCTTTAAAGGGTATTGGTATTACTTTTATTATTACCGGCTTAATGGGTATCGGTTTTATGGCTTTTATGGGAATCAAATTATAATAATAAAAAAGATTTGTTATTTCAATTCTTATCTTTAAAAACTACAAGAACTTTCAACTTTATAAACTGAAAATAAAATGATATTATTAAGTGCATCAACAACAACATTGATAACCGCAACAGCTGGTTTTTTGATAGTGATTTTAGTTTTGGTTGCTATATTATTATTTGCAAAATCAAAATTATTGCCTGGTGGCGATGTTAAGTTAACAATTAACGAAGACAAAGAACTAACAGTTGCAGCAGGTTCAAATCTTTTAAACACATTAGGTTCCGAAAAAATATTTATTCCTTCTGCTTGTGGAGGTCAAGGTACTTGCGGAATGTGTAGGCTTCAAATTACTGAAGGTGGGGGAGAAATACTTCCTACTGAGGTTGGTTTTTTCTCAAGAAAAGAACAAAAAAACAATTGGAGATTATCATGTCAGGTGAAAGTAAAAGAGGACATGAAAATTGAAATAGAAGAAGAAATTCTTGGTGTTAAAAAATGGGAATGCGAAGTTGTTTCTAATAACAATGTTGCAACCTTTATCAAGGAATTTGTTGTTAGGTTACCCGAAGGTGAAAATCTTAACTTTAAATCCGGTGGATACATTCAAATTGATGTGCCTAAATTTTCTGCCGATTTTAAAGATATGGATATTGATGATGAATACAAAGATGAATGGGACAAATATAAAATGTGGGATATAAGTATTGATAATAAAGAAGAAACATTCAGAGCTTATTCTATGGCCAATCATCCTGCCGAAGGTAATATTGTGATGTTAAATATTCGTATTGCAACTCCTCCTTGGGATAGAAGCACAAATGGTTGGAAAAAAGGTATTCCTCCGGGAATTTGTTCTTCGTATATTTTTTCACGTAAACCAGGTGATAAAGTAACTGTTTCGGGTCCTTACGGAGAATTTTTCCTCAAAAAAACACAAAACGAAAAAATGTTTATTGGCGGAGGTGCAGGTATGGCTCCAATGCGTTCGCATTTATTCCACTTATTTCATACCGAACAAAATAAAGATCTTAAAGTAACATTTTGGTACGGAGCTCGCTCTCGTCGAGAGATTTTTTATGAATCTGATTTTGATAATATAAAAGATAATTTTGATAACTTTGATTATACAATTGCTCTTTCTGAACCTTTGGAAATTGATAATTGGAAAGGTAAAACAGGCTTTATTCATCAAGTTATTTTTGATGAATATTTGAGTAAACATGATTACCCCGAAGATATTGAATATTACCTTTGCGGTCCTCCGTTAATGATTGATGCTGTTAAAAAAATGTTATACGACCTTGGTGTGCCTGATGAAAATGTAATGTTTGACGATTTTGGTTCCTAATAATATTAACGCTCTCTCTTTGAGAGCGTTTTTTTATTTTAAATGATATTTTAATTATGATAAAAAAGTAGTTCTGAAGAAAATTAAATTCTATACAGTTTGGTTGGGATTTTTGCTTTCTTAAAAATTATTTATCTAAAATAAATTTCATACATTCATCGTAATCATAAAATATTTTAACCTGATAAGGAGCGTTTCTGTTGATAAAAGACAATATTACATTCATATAATATTTATTAAAAGGAGCTTTTTTTATAATTATAGCTCCTTTTTTTGCTGCTTCCGGCACAATAGGCTTTTGAAACTATTTTCTGTCTTCCGGGCTTTCTATTCCTTTTTTTTCTGGAATCTGAAACAAAATAATAAAAATCTTTATCTTTTACATACTCAAATACAGCCCAAAATATTTTTCTGTATTCTTCAGATGGAACAACTCTTGTTTTTTTCCAAGTAATTTGTGCCAATTTATTGACTTGGATATATGAAATTTCTGCATATTAATTATCTAATATTATCTCGCTTTCCATGTTTTTTTTCTTCAATAAGTAGCAAATTTAGAAAAATAATTGAAAATCAAATATTGTTTTTCAGATATAATAAATTTTTTTTTGAATATATTTATATTTTTTAGTAGGTTGTATTTTTTATAATCTGATAAAAATAAAAATATGTTTTTTAAGTTATTGTAGTTCTTTACATCTCTTTATATGTGGTAACTTGGGTTATTTATGATTTTTTAGTTGTGTTTTACACAAAAAAAAATTTGTTAAAAATAAAAAGATTTATAAATTCGTAGCATAATTTTTAAAAATCAAAAGAAATGGGAGATTTTAAAATTGTTGTTATAAAAGATGGACAGGAGATTAAAAAAATTCGACTAAACGGTTCTCAAAAATTGCAAATAGTGTTTGGTCGTTCTCCCGATTATGCCGATTTGATTGTTGATGAACATTTTATATCCAAAAAACATTCAAGAATAACAACCTCAGGTTCAGGACAGCTGTATATTGAAGATTTGAACAGCACAAACGGAACATTTGTTAATTCGCAACAAATACCTGCCGGAAAACCAATTCAAATAAAAGAAAGCGATGTAATAACTTTCGCAAAACAATTTTTCTCGGTTCAAATTTTGATTTTTGAGTACGATAAAGGAGTTCAACATCAGGTAAATAAACCTATAAACAGCGGCTCGCTCGGAAACCCCTTTAAAAATAAAAAACGTGTTTTAATAGGTCGAACTGCTGAAAATGATTTGATATTTGACGAAAATTTTGTTTCCAGACATCATGCTTATATTGAGCAAGAAGGAAGTTCTTATTTTATTACTGACACTTCAACAAACGGAACTTATGTTAACGGTCGTCTTATTTCAGGAAGAACTCAATTATCAAATTCTGATGAAATAAAAATTGGAAGTAGAATTTTTAGTTTAAGTTCAATTTTATTGTCTTCCGGCGGAAAAGTAAAATCTGAAAAATCAATTACCGAAAATATTAATTTAGCAGAATTATTAACTAAAAAAAGTAAAGTTTTTATTGGGCGTTCTGTTGAATGTGAACTTGTGTTAAATGATAAAAAAATATCACGAAAACATGCATCAATTGAAAATATTGGAGGAAAATATTTTATTACAGATTTAAATTCTGTAAACGGGACTTTTGTAAATGGTCAACAAATTACAAAACGAACCGAAATAAAAACTTCCGATGAAATATTAATAGGATTTTTTGCTCTTTCTATCGACGGGAAAGCCAAAAATATTTCAAACGAGGTTGCTATACGTGCAGTTAATATTCAAAAATCGTATGTTCCGGGCAAAATAGCTCTGCATACAATGTCGGTTGATATTCCTCATAAGTCGTTTGTGGCTCTTATGGGACCTTCGGGTTGCGGAAAATCTACTTTGCTTAAATCTTTAAACGGCGATAATCCGGCAACTAAAGGTCAAGTATTTGTGCATGGTTTTGAACTCGAAAAAAATTATAACTTTATTAAACATAAAATTGGTTATGTTCCACAAGATGATATTGTTCATCGCGATTTAACAGTTTTAGAATCTCTTTATTATGCTGCTAAATTACGCTTGCCTCAAAATACGAGTAAAGCAGAAATTGATGAACGTATTAACGAGGTTTTGGCGTCGTTGAAACTTAATGACAAAGAATTAGTAAAACGCAAAATTTCTAATCTTTCCGGCGGACAACGTAAACGTGTTTCGATAGCTGTAGAATTGCTTTCTAAACCTACAATTTTATTTCTTGATGAACCTACTTCTCCGCTTGATCCTGAAACTATCGATGAATTTTTGAACACTATACGCAGCTTAACCGATCAGGATATGACCGTTGTTATGGTTACGCATAAACCCGAAGACCTTAAATATGTTGACAGAGTAATATTTATGGCTGCTAAAGGTTATCATGTTTATTATGGTGATAAAGATACTATTCTATCGTATTTTAGTTCTAAAAATATTATTGAAGTTTATTCCAAATTTAATGGTGAAAGTATCGACGAAATAAAAACCTGGTATAAAAAATATTACTCAGATTCTACCACTGAAGGCCTTGTTACAAATAAATCAAATATAAAATCGGCTATTCCGAATAGCTTTTTCAATCAGCTTTTCTGGCTATCATCGCGTTATCTGAAAATTAAATTTTCGGATATGAAAAATATGGGGCTTATTTTATTTCAACCAATAATAATTGCTGTTTTGATTATATTTATTTTCAAAAATTTGCAAATTGGCGTTTTATTTATGATGACAGTATCGGCAATTTGGTTTGGTGTAAATAATGCCGCTAAGGAAATTGTTGACGAAAAGGAAATTTACAAACGTGAACGGATGGTTAATTTGCGAATAACAACTTACTTACTTTCTAAATTAATAGTTCTTTCGGTTTTTGCTCTTACTCAGGTTGTGTTGTTTGTTCTGTTGGTTTATGTGGGTTATATGAATGATGTTGTTGGGCTTGTTTATCCTCTTAAACATATAGCATTTATGTTTTATTTGTCGTTTTCGGCAACTTTAATGGGACTATTTATTTCTACAATATTTGATAACACCGAAAAAGTAATGACTTTTGTTCCATTAGTTTTAATTCCTCAACTTGTTCTTGCCGGAATAATTGCACCAATTGATAATCAGTTTAAAGAAGGGTTAAGTTATGTTACTCTTAGCCGTTGGGGAACCGAAGGTATGAGCTGGATACAAAACGATTACCCTGATTATAAGGTTGAAATTAATGATTCTTTGATGATTAAAATTGGTACTGAAACAATAGAGATACCTGTTTGCGGCGATAACGGTATGTGCGAAATGCAAGATTCTGTTATTCCAAAATACGACACAATAGAAAATACTTCAACAAACCTATACCAATATCAGAGTATTGCTGTAACTGTTCCGCGAACATATATGCACGAAATTAGTGATACAATGATTTTTGAACATGGTTCTGACGAGGCAAAACCTTATGTTGAGAATTTGGGCACAAAAGTGGATTATTCTGATCCAATAGATAATCTCGGTTTTTATGAAGATAATTTAATGGGCTTATTTAAAGGACTTACAGCTAATTATTTAGTGATTACTTTTATGAATTTGATTACAATTTTGGCTCTGTTTGTTTTAATGAAACGTAAGGATAGTATTTAATTTATTTTTCTTTTCTGTACAGCCAAAAGATACAACTCAGATTGTTTTTTGGCTGTTTTTTTGTAAAATTATTATTAAAACTGAAAATATATAAAAGGTGTGTGATGCCAGTTTCCGATAAAAATAATCATCAATAAAAAAAAGTAAATAAATGCGGCTTTTATAAATGTGTTATTTTGATGTAACCAATTGGCAAAACTATGTTTGTTTGCAATTAAGTCTATTCCTACAAGCGATAAAATTAATCCAAAATTAAGAATTAACCATTTATGATCAAATGATATTGAAAATTTAGGATAAAAAAGATTTTTATATATTAATATAGCGTTACTAACAGTGTTGGCTCTAAAAATAACCCATAATAAAACAACTCCCCAAAACGCAATAAAAATTCTAAGTAAATTAACAAAATGGTTTTGGTTTATTTTTATGCTGTTTCGTTTAAAAATTTTTCTAAGCAAAATTTCGGCAACATAAATTGCTGCATTTAAAAATCCCCAAACAACAAAAGTCCAATTTGCTCCGTGCCAAAATCCGCTTAAAATAAATGTTAGTGAAATTGCTATAACCCATTTGGGCAATGGTAATTTACTGCCTCCAAGTGGAATATAAACATAATCTCTGAACCACGTTGAAAGAGAGATGTGCCATCTGTGCCAAAAGTTTTTGATAGAATTAGCTAAATAAGGCTGTTTAAAATTAACAGATAAGTTTACTCCAAAAAACAATGCTACACCACGTGCGATGTTCGTATATCCTGCAAAATCGGCATAAATTTGAAAAGCAAAAAATACTGCTGCAATAGCAACATCAATTCCTTTGTAAGATTTAGGATTGTTAAAAATTGTATCAACAAAAACTGCCAAATTATCAGCTACAACAACTTTTTGGAAAAGCCCGAGCAGAATTAAGTATATTCCAATTGATAATTTATCAGGATCAAATTTTACATTTTTTTTTAGCTGTGGTAAAATATTTTGAGCTCTTTCTATTGGTCCGGCAACAAGTTGGGGAAAAAAAGCAACAAATAATGCAAAATTTATTAGCTTTTGTTCCGGTTTTAATTTTTGTTTATACACATCTATTGTGTAGCTCATTGTTTGAAATGTGTAGAAAGAAATTCCTACAGGCAGAAGAATATTTATTAATTTATTCCCTTCATTTACAATATTTAATGTTTCAGCTACAAAATTTGCATATTTGAAAGAAAATAAAATGCCGAGATTTATTAAAATGCTGAAAAAAAGAAATACTTTTTTAATTTTTTGATTGTCAGATAAATATATTTTTTTAGCAGTAAAAAAATCCGTTAGAGTTGAAGCCCAAATTAGTATTAAATACGCAGGATTCCACCAACCGTAAAAAATATAGCTTGCTAACAGAAGTATTAGTCTTCTATATTTAAATGGAGTAGCATAAAAAAACCATACTACAATAAAAAAGAAAATAATAAATTCTTGTGAGTTAAAAATCATTTTCGTTTTTCATTCTTGTTAAAAAAATCTTATTGATATTTTATTTATTTGAATGTTTGTAATTATAGCATATTAACTTTCATTGCTTGTGCTATTTTTTTCGGAATATCAGTATTGTCATAATATCCATCAAACAATTCTTGCCAAGCACCTAATGCCCTAACCGGAACAGGATTAGCAGAATGCGAATGAGTTGTCCAGCCAATTCCGGCACGATTATTTATTGTTTCTAACCAAAATACCGCTATCGGATTAAGATTTGCATACTGGTTTTGATTGTTGTGAGCCGTTTTTAAATCTAAAATCGCATTATTAAGAGCTTCAAATTCATCAGGTTTTAGGCTATCGATTCCAAAAAAATCTTGTCCTGTTTTAAGAGCAATATCAATATTAAATTTATCAACAGAAATACTGTCGATTAGGTTATTTAAAAAATCAGAAAAAAATTCCACCGATGTTTTTTGATTTTGTAAAATTTTCAGATTTGATGAGTAATGAGTATCATCGTAACCTACTGATAATCCACCTGTTTCGTGATCGGCTGTGATAACAATAAGAGTTTCGTTTGGGTGAAGTTTGTAAAATTCAAGAGCAATTTTTATAGCCTTGTCAAAATCAATAACTTCCTGAATAACAGTTGCTCCATCGTTATTATGAGCAGCCCAGTCAATTTTTCCGCCTTCAATCATCATAAAAAATCCATTAGGATTATCAAGTAATTCAATTGCTTTTTGAGTGAAATCGGCAAGGTTTAAAGAGGTGTCTGATTGGTCAATAGAGTAGGGCAGAGCAGCACTATTAGTAAGTTCGTTGGATGTGAAAATTACTTTGTTATTATTTGTGGTAAGTTTGTTCAGTTGAGTTCTGTTTTTTGTTGAAGAGTAACCAGCGTTTTCAAGTAATAAATAAATATCAGTAGTATCATTGTTTCTACCGGTATAAAAATCAATACCTCCGCCTCCAAAAACGTCAAAATTGCTTGCAATCATTTCTGAGGCTATTTCATAATACATACTTCTTTTGGGTTGATGTGCATAAAAAGCGGCAGGTGTAGCGTGATTTATGCTAACGCTTGATAAAATTCCAACTTTGTAACCTGCTAATTTAGCGTAATGAGCAACCGACCAAAGTGTATCGGTATGATTTGATGCTAAACCTATTGTTCCGATAGAGGTTTTGCTTCCGGTAGCAAGAGCCGTTCCGGCAGCAGCTGAGCCTGTAATTAATCTGTTTTCTGCGTATGTTGTTGATAATCCCATTACCGGAAAATCGCTCATTGCAAGTTTGTTAAATCCTATAGTGTCATTTACTGATGCTAAGTAGCTTTCGGTTAATGCAACGTGTCCGATTCCCATTCCATCGCCAATAAAGTAAAACACATATTTAGCTTTGGGCTGTATTGTTTTTTGATTTTTTATGTCGGCACAGCCGGATAAAATAAATAAAATTGTTAAAAATGAGGCAAATAAAATATTTTTTTTCATGATAATGCGTTGATTGATAGATTAGTTGTTTAATTTGTATTTTTTTCAAATATAAAAAAAAAGCCAAAAGAAATTGTTTTTGTGTCAATTTTTTTTGGCTTATATTTTTTGAAAAAAGATTTTAAAATCCCTCAAGTTTCATTTTCTTAAAATATTTAACATATTCTTTGTCTGATTTTACTATGTGATTATGAAGCCAATCTCTTAAAAAAGTAAAAATACTCATATTTACAAGTTTATCTTCTTTTTCAATGGAGTTTTTAAATTCCCAAATTTTGTCAACAAAATTTTTATGTTGTAATAAATGTCCTTCGGCTGCCGGATATTTATATTTAATAAAAAGTTCTTCTTCTTCAGTAAAATGGTAGTCGGTATAATCCACAAGTTCCATCAATATTTTTTTTGAAGTTGAAAAATTTTTGTTTTGAGAAATTGCTTCGTACATTTCATTAATAAGTGATATTAATTTTTTGTGTTGATTGTCAATTTCTTCATTTCCTGTTTGATAGAATGTTAACCATTTGAAAAATTCCATAATTTATTTATTTAAAATATGATGCAATAATAGTATAAAAAATCACTTTTAAAAAATTTTATTTGATTTTATTTACGATTTCAGGTAATTTTTTAATTATAAAATTTACATTTTCTGTGCTCACATCATTATGAGTAACAAATCTGTACGAGCCTAATTCTTTAGGGTAAGTTAATATTCCGTATTCTCTTAAAATTTTCACAAAATTAGTATTATTGTTTTTCTTTAATTTCACAAAAAACATATTAGTTTTTACTTTATTTAAGTCTATTTCAAAAATATCAGGATATTTAGCAAATTCTGAAGCTAAAATTTTTGCGTTTTTATGGTCATCTTGTAATCTTTTAGTCATTTTATTTAATGAAATAATGCCGGCAGCAGCTAAAATACCCACTTGACGCATTGCTCCGCCCATAATTTTGCGTTTTTTTATTGCTGCATCAATAAATTTTTGTGATCCTACAAGCATAGAGCCTATGGGAGAAGCTAAACCCTTTGATAAACAAAACATTACACTATCAGAATATTGTGCAATTTTTTTCACATCAATATCAAAATAGGTAGCTGCATTAAAAATTCTTGCTCCGTCGAGATGTACTGGGATATTGTGTTTTTTTGCATTATTATAAATTTTTTCCATTTCTTCCAAAGGCCAAACATCTCCGTTGCTCAAAGAATTTTGAACGTGAATTAAGCCTGTTTTAGGAAAATGTAAATCTTCTTCAAATCTTACGAATGGAGTAATTTCTTTCCACGAAAACCATTGTTTTTCGGTAGTAATTATTCGTGAATTTGCTCCCGAAATAATAGCTGTAGCTCCGGCTTCGTGCTGAACAGGGTGAGCATCGTTTGAAATAATAATTTCATCGCCTCTATTGCAGTGAGTAAAAAAAGCAAGTTGGTTTCCAAAAACTCCCGAAGGAACAAATAAAGCCGCTTCTTTTCCAAGCATTTTAGCTGCAATGTTTTGCAGTTCGTTTACTGTTGGGTCTTCGTTCATCATGTCGTCACCAACAACTGCGTTTGCCATGGCTTTGCGCATTTCTTTGGTTGGTTGGGTTACGGTGTCTGAACGTAAATCTATGTATGGTAACATCTAAATAATATTTTATGTTTTTTTAAAAAAAAAGTTTTTTATGCAAATTAGAATAAAAAGTGCAGTTTATTATCTAATAATATTTATTAAAGTTGCTTTTTTTTATAAGCTAACAGTGTATTATATAATAATGATGCAATTGTCATTGGACCAACACCACCTGGAACAGGAGTAATTAAGCCGGCTTTTTCAGCTACTTCGTCAAATTTCACATCTCCTTTTAGTTTCCAACCTGATTTGGTTTGGTCTGATTTAACTCTTGTTGTGCCAACGTCAATAATAACAACTCCTTTTTTAACCATATCGGCAGTAACAAATTCGGGCACACCGATAGCGGCAATTAGAATATCAGCTTGATTTGTAATTTTCATTAAATCAGGGGTTTTGCTGTGGCAAACTGTAACAGTTGCATTTCCTATATCAGATTTTTGCGACATTAAAATTGAAATTGGGCGACCAACTATGTTGCTTCTGCCCAAAACAACAACCTTTTTTCCTGCAGTTTCTATTTTATATCTACGTAATAATTCTGTTATGCCAAAAGGAGTTGCAGGAACATAAGCATCTAAGCCAATTACCATTTTCCCAATGTTTATTGGAGTAAATCCGTCAACGTCTTTTTCCGGTGAAATTGCTTCAATTATTTTTTGCTCATTAATGTGTTTTGGTAGCGGTAATTGAACAATAAAACCATCTAATTCGGTATTATTATTTAAATCGTAAACGCGTTTAAGTAGCTCATTTTCAGTTGTTTCAACAGGTAGTTCAATGTGAGTAGATTTAATACCAACTAATTGGCAGGCTTTAATTTTGTTATTAACATAAACTTGGCTTCCACCATCTTCGCCAACAATAATAACAGCGAGGTGAGGAGGTCTTTTCCCTTTTTCAACAATATGTTTTACTTTTTTTGCTATTTCTTCTTTCAGTTGTGTCGAAATTAATTTACCGTCTATTATTTTCATGTTTTTTTTGCAATTTTAAAATTATTTTTGAAATCAGAAAAGTAAAAAGAAAAATATTTTTTTTGAAAATTTCTTATTCAATTTTTTAATAACTATGAGAATTGATAAATAAAATTGTGCCTAAGTTATCATAACCTTCAAAGTATTTTTCTTTTTCGTGTTTTATTAATTCTTCTCTAAATCCCATTATCGTTAATCCTGTATCTGAAGATTTTTAGAACAATAACACTTATCAAAGGCAATATCCTTTTTGATTTAAAAAAATGTCTATACTATAGCGAAGAGCCAATGTGATTTAAAATTGAAATAAAACTAAACGAGCCGAACTTAACAATAAAAAACATTGAAATGATTTCAGCAAAGGCGTTAATATTATTCGATTGATACAAAAATTATTGCAATAAACACCGCAATTATCGAGTTATTAAATTGTTCATTATCCTTAAATGCTATAACCTAAAAAGCAACACTAATTGCTAGCGAAAAAAACAATACAAAACCAATTGTTGCCCCAATGTTCAGCCCAAAAGAGCCAGAAATTATAAAGTTTTTTCTTCGTTTTTTCAACATTTTTATTTGTTACTATTTCAGATATTGCAAATGCTGTTGGAATTGTTCTTTGCTAATTACAACGATGAAAAGCAAATGAAATTAAACACAATGATAGCAATATTTTTTATTTTTTTAAAACTTAAAGTTGTAACTTACTGACGGAATTATAGGGAAAAGACTTTGTTGAAATAGTTTTCGTTGATAAGTGCCATCTTGTTGCAAAATATACTCAAAATAGTAATAATACGGATTTTGTCTATTATATACATTGTAAATTGAAATACTCCATGTTCTTGTTCCTCGTTTTTTTTCTTTTATAAAATTTATTGCGATATCCAAACGGTGATAGGGTTTTAATCTCAAATCATTTTTTTTGTAAAAAAAGGAAGTCCCGATGTCTGTTTGTAATAATAATTCATCATGTGTAAGTGTGTGAGTAGGGTCAAGAAATGGCATTGAGCCAACAGGTATATTAATTGGGCGACTTGATTGAAAAATCCAATTTGCTGATACATTTATATTATCTGATATTTTGTATGTGCCAAATATTTTAAAATCATGTGGTCTATCAAAGTCATAATCATATTCATTTCCAGAGTTTATATTTTCAAACTGTCGTGTTGATTTTGAATAAGTATAAGCAATCCAGCCTGTTAGTTTTCCAATTTTTTTATTAATAAAAAATTCTAAGCCATAAGAAGTTCCTATGCCGTTTTTTTCAGATTTTTCTTCCCAACTAATTGCATTATTCCAAAATGTACCATATCCAAAATCTATTAAATTAGCCATTTTTTTATAGTAACCATCAATTTGAATATTAATTTTTTCGCTAAATAAATTTTGTTCAAAACCAATTGAAGTTTGCCAAGTTTTTTCCGGTGGACACATTTCAGTGGCAGGAACCCACAAATTTGAATATGCTCCCATACCTGAAAAACTTAACATGTGTATATTTTGTTCTAAATAAGTATAAGATAATTTAAGGAATGATGATTTACTTGTTTTGAAAGTTGTTAAAATTCTTGGTTCAAAAGATTGAAAATTAGTTTTATTGAAAAAATATTTATTATATCTAAGGCCAATATTTGATTTTATTAGGTTTGATATTAAAATATTAACTTCGAGATAAGCCGAAGTTTCTAAGGAATTAATTTTTGTGCTCGAAAAAGAAGTATCTGTTTTAATGATATTTTCTACTTGATTAAAATAATTTACAGTTGCCGGATTAAATGTATGATAAATACCATTTATGCCAAAATTAAAATTAAAATTTTTATTCAGATAATACTCA
>JAFGXO010000107.1 GCA_016936595.1 Bacteroidales bacterium
CCGCTCAGGGTTCCGCTCAGGGTAAATGTAATTACGGAAGCATGCCGTGTTTTAAAACATGTAAAATAATTTTGTTTTATCAAAAAAAAAAAAAAACAGTTTTTTTGCGAAAAATTAATTATAAAACCAAAAAAAAATTAATATGAGAAACAAAATTTTATTAAGTTTGGCAATAATTTTTATTGCCGGAGTTGCCTTTGTGGGTTGTAAAAAAGATGAAGCATTGATTAAAACAGAAAAATTATCATCTGATATTCAAATGCCACCACTTGCAGTTGAAGACAATACTCTTTATTTTGAAACTGTTGAAGATTATGATGCGTTATTGAATGCTTGGAGTAATTTATCCATCGAAAAAGTATTAGAGATGCAAAAGGATTTAGGCTTTAAATCTATGTATTCAGTATATAAAGAAAAAGGCGAATTAGAAAAACTTCCAATGGAAGATAATTTTTTAGCACTAATTTTGAACTCTGACTCAAAAATTATCATTGAAAATTATTTATTCAGATTAGATTTTAAAAACAAGAAAGTCTTTTCAGAAAACTTATACAGTAAAACTACAGAAGAGTTTGGTTTTGATGATGATATTGTAAACTATCTTTATAACGACAAACCTGATGCTAAAGGATGTAGCCAGTGCACATACGTAGATGATGAATATACGCAATGGACAAATGAAGGCGATATTTTTATGGAAATCGAATATAATCGTTACGGCATTTATTATAGTTTAATATATGGTTGGGATGGCGAAGGAATACAGCATTTTTCAAATGTCACAATTGACATTTACAATATTAGCGGAGATTACAGTAAATGCTGGACAGATGAACTATTTGATATTAAAAATAATGGGATTCAATCAAACTTTAATAGCTACACTATTAAGATTTATAGAGGTAGCACAAGGCTGGATCAAATCCATGCTTACGGCACTTTTAAAATTACTGATCAAGGGATTGTCAGATATAACAAAGTTATGTCAATTAGTTGTCATTAAATATTAAATAAGGTTTTAAAGAGAGTTACTTTAAAGCCTTATTTTTCAAAAACTTATGAAAAACAAATTATTAATTTTAGTGTTACCCGTTATTTTACTTTTTTCTTGTGTAAAAGAAGTAGATATCAGCGATTTTGAAAAAGAAGATAAATTGGTAATAAGCAGCTATTTGGTTGCAGACAGTATTTTTAAAGTATATTTAAGTAAAACGCACCCATATCTAGAAAAAGGAATATTTTATATCGAAAATGCTGAATTAAATTTGTTTGACGAAAACGGAAACCTTCTGGAAAAATTAAATAATATCGACAGCGGTTTATACCAAACCTCATCTACAAAAGTAGAAACAGGAATTAACTATAAAATTGAAACAACATACAATGATGAAATAATTTTTGCAGAAGATATTATACCGGAAATAATTAGTGTTTCGGAACTTAGAAATACCGGGAATTTTATTACAGAAAATGACAGTTACATAGATTTTGAAATTGAGATTTCTATTAATGATAATCCGAATGTTGATAACTATTACGAAATAAACTCATATATAAAATATACCGACACTTCTTCATTTTTAGGAGAATGGTATTATAAAGAAAGATACAACAAATATAAAAAAAATTATTTAAGTTCTACCGATTATGTGATTTTAAATGAAGATTACAGTTATTACGGTATTTATGATGTAACTATTTTTAGCGACGAGAATTTTACAAATGATAAACAAATAATTAAATTTTATTACAGCGCATATAATCTGAACAATGAAAGTCTTTTATTAGACCATGTTTTAAAAATTGAATTAAGAACAGTAAGCAAAAATTATTATCTCTATAAAAAATCATTGATGAAACATCTTGACAATCAATACAGTGATTTTTGGTACGGTGTTGCAAACCCTGTTCAGTTATACTCAAACGTACAAAACGGTTACGGAATTTTTGCCGGATTTAGCTCTTATACAGATTCTATTTCTTATACTTCTCCTTATAAACAAAAATAATCTAATTTTATGAAAAAAGTATACTTTTTATTGCTTGCGATTATAGTTATCGGGCAAAATGTTCTTTCTGCCGACAGCACAAAAGTTCAAATATTACTTAATATTTCGGCAAATACTATTATAACGAAACCCGATTTTTATAACATAACGGGGAATAATTATTACACTGCCGAAAAGAGTTTAGGAATTGGATACAGTGGCGATATTTCATTTTTTTTTACAAAAAACATTGGAATCGAAGCCGGTTTTACTTCACAAAATATTCCTACAAAAGTTAGAATAGACTTTCCTATAAATTACACTTATAATATCTTACCTTTTAATACAGAAAATAAAAATATTAGCAAAAATATTTTTATATCAATCGGGCCAAGTTTCAAAATAAAAGTATTAAAAAAAATATTATTAGGTTTTAATTCAAGCATTCTTTTTTCAAAAAATATTCAACAGCCAAAAGGTTGGGGATATACAGGTCTGACAGATACAAGCTATTCTACTTATTATGAAGTTGAAACCTTAGATGAGAATTGTATAAATTTTATGTTAAAACCGTATCTCATTTTAGAATTCAATGATTATTTGACAATGAAATTAAACTACATTGCACGTTTTTCTCAAAGCAATATTGCAGACGGAAATTATATAGTTTTGCCCGATTATCCTACGCTTCATTCAACGGCAGATTATGTTCAGGAAACAAGCTACAGAGGATTTTCTTTAGGTTTGGAGCTTAATATTTCTAGTATTGCAAAATCTATATCTAACAAATTTAAAAGTGAAAAATAAAATTTTCTTCATAGTTTTTTTTATAGCATTTAATTTTTCGGTTATAAAAACATATTCACAAGAAATAAGCATAAGCGGTTATGTTTATGATTCAAGCACAGAACAACCTGTTGCGGGTTGTTTGATTTTTGAGGCAGGAGGCAAAAAAGCTGTTTCATCAGATTCGAAAGGGTATTTTAGTATATCTTTCAATAAAAACGAATATGTAAACCTTCAGGTGTCATACATAGGCTATGATACTCAAAAACATACATATTTCACGCAAAATGACACAATCATAATTATTTTGTTGACACCTAATAATTCTATCGAAGAGATTACTGTATTATCTCAATCAAAACAAAATACCGGTAATAAAATCTCTATAAATTCCGGGCAAATAAAATTACTGCCCACATTGGGCGGCGAGGCCGATTTAATAAAAATATTGCAACTTACTCCCGGAGTACAACAAGGACGTGAAGGCAGCAGCGATATACTTGTAAGAGGCGGAAGTCCGGATCAAAATCTTATTTTATTGGACAATGTTCCACTATATTACATTAACCATTTGGGTGGGTTTGTATCTGTCTTTAATCCCGACATTATTGAAGAAGTAACTCTTATTAAAGGCGGTTTTCCTGCATATTACGGAGGCAGATTATCTTCTGTTATCGATATTAAAACTATTGAAGGAAACTCCGACAAATACACAGGCTCGGCTTCAATAGGTATGTTGTCGGCAAAATTATTTCTGCAAGGACCTATAATCAAAGACAAACTTACATTTTCTGTTTCGGGTCGAAGATTTATGTACGATTTAATAACAATTCCTATTTCAAAACTAATGTTCGACAATTACAGTTTCGGATATACTTTCTACGATGTAAATATAAAATTAAACTATAAAATTAATCCGAAAACAAAACTGGATTTAAGCTATTATGGCGGGAACGACAATATGAAATTCCTATACAAAGACAACAAATTCGAGGGCAGCGAAAAATTAAACTGGGGAAATTACGCCTATTCATTGAGATTCAACAAAGAATTAAGCAAAAACGTAGTTTTAAAAACCCTTGTGTCAAATTCCGATTATCACTACTCTCAAAACGAAACATATGAAGACAACACCTTCAATTCATTGAACGAAACAAAATGCGAAATAAACGATATAAATTTCAAAATTAATACTGATATTAATGTTAACCAGAACGTTTTAATACAAACCGGTTACGAAGCAATTTATCACGATTTTAAACCGGGCACAAGCTCATATTATTATGAAATCTCCGACACTATTACCGACAACAGAACATACAATAATTTCAATTCAACAGCATTTGAACAAGCAATATTTTTTCAATCAAAAATAAAATTTCTTAATATTTTGCATATTGATGCAGGTGCAAGGTTTTCAAACTTTATTGGTGAAGACTCTTCATTTTACGGAATAGAACCGCGATTTATTTTTTCGGCTCTGCTTAACAAAATTGAGATAAATGCAACTTATTCAAATATGAATCAATACATACATTTATTATCGGGCTCCGGAGTATTGATGCCTACAGATTTTTGGGTTCCATCTTATAAAGATGTTATTCCTGAAAAATCCACACAATACACTCTCGGATTCGATAAATTAAAGATTAAAAAAGTTGATATCTCTACGGTTATATATTACAAAACTTTCAAAAATTTAATAGATTACAAAGAAGGAGTAAGTACAATTAACGGACTAAACGACTGGAAAAAAATAATTGATAAAAACGGAACCGGATATTCATACGGTTTTGAATTATTAATGAAATATAACTCTAAAAAAATCGAAAGCTGGGTAAGTTACACATATTCAAGAACTTTCAGACAGTTTGACGAACAAAACTTAGGAGAGAAATTTATTTACAAATACGACAAACCTCACAATTTTATAATTACGGCAATTTATAAAGCAAGCAAAAAATATTCGTTTTCGGCTTCGTGGACTTTTGCAAGCGGCTTGCCCATGACACTTGCAACAAACATCTATAATGCTCCCGTAGATTTTGAAGAAGGAATTCTTGATTTTGCCGACGCTGAGCTTTATACTCCCAAAAACTCATACCGAATGAAACCTTACCACAGATTAGATTTGAGCCTTAACAGAACAAAACAGAAAAAACACGGAATTGCAATTCTCAATTTGAGTATTTATAACGTTTACAACAGATTCAACTCAAATTATTATTACTATGGCAGAGAACACCACATTGTAAACGGGAATTCCGTATACTCCGACACAAAATTACTTTCTATGAGTTTTTTTCCCATTATGCCCTCAATAAGCTACTCTTTTGTGTTTTAGAAGATAGACAATAGATGCGATTGTGTTTTAAAACATGTGAAATAATTTTATGCTATAAAAAAAACAGTTTTGTTGCGAAAAATTAATTATAAAACCAAAAAAAAATTAATTCGAGAAACAAAATTTTATTAAGTTTGGCAATAATTTTTATTGCTTCAACAATTTTTACGGCTTGCGAAAAAGAAACCGAAATTATTGA
>JAFGXO010000108.1 GCA_016936595.1 Bacteroidales bacterium
AAAATAATAAGAATAAACACAACGAGATATTCTTTCAGATTTTCTTTTAGTGATTTTAGTGCTGCAGAAATATGAGATTCAACTGTTTTTTGTGAGATATTTAATTTTTCGGCTATATCTTTATATTTCAGGTTTTCGTATCTGCTTAACTCAAAAACTCTTTTAACCTTAGGTGATAATGTGTTAAGAGTTTTTTCGATAATACTTTGAATTTCAATTTCTGTTAAAGTATCAGAGGGCGAAACAACAGAATCAATGTTATCTAATTGAATATTATTATTGAATTTTTTATTATCTCTTATAAAATTTAAACATCTATTATTTACGGAAGCATATAAATATGATTTAACAGAATTTTGCACGTCAATAGAATCACGTTTTTCCCACAAGTTAATAAAAACATCGTGAACAATTTCTTTTGAGTCGTCAATATTATTTAAAAATTTATTAGCAAAATTAACCAAAGGTTTAAAATAATCCCGAAAAAAATTTTCAAATATCTGTTGATTAAATGAATTAGTATCTGCCATTTTCTATAAATAAGAATAAAAGTAAATTTTACGAAAGATACATTAAATGTTCAAAAAGTAAAAATTTAACAAATATTTTAATGATTAAAAAGAGAATTTTACAGATAGAGATTAAAATTCGAAGCCCATTAATAGCATATCGTCAGTTTGAGGAGAACCATTTTTCCAATCTTTAATATCTTCAGATAAGGCTTTATACACATCTTCCATTTCAAAATTTACACTATTTGAAAGAAATTCTTTAAGGCGTTTAGTTGAATATTTTTTTCTTGAATCGCCATCTTTAAATTGGTCTTGAATTCCGTCACTAAAAAGATAAATTCTATCACCTTTGTTATATTTAATAGAATTAACAGTGTAATTTTCCTCTTTTCGCGTTAATTGAAATCCACCAATAGGCATAATATTTCCTTTGTATATAATAAGTTCTTTATCTTTAATCATAAATAAAGGACGCGAAGCACCCGTAAATTGAATTTCTTTGTTTTCAAAATCAACTCTGCAAAGGGCAAGTTCCATACCATCGGTATAATTTTTATTTTTGTACGAATTGCTTAAAAGTTGCCTTACTTTTTTGTTAAGTTTTAATAAAATTTCATCGGTTTCAGTTTCACCGGAATCAATTATACTCATTAAATTAGAATGCCCGATAAACGATAAAAAAGCACCTGGAACTCCGTGTCCAGTGCAGTCGATTGCAGCGATATAAACTAAACCGTTTTTTTCATAAAACCAGGGGAAATCGCCGCTTACTTTTTCTCTTGGAGCAAAATAAATAAAATATTTATCAAAAAAATGAGAAATTAACTCATCGGTTGGTAAAATTGCACTCTGAATACGCTCGGCGTAATTTAAGCTATCGTTAATTTTACGTTGTTGAATAATAATTTTACGTTCGGCTTTTTTTATTTCAGTGATGTCTGTTTCGATAACCACAAATTTTTCAATAATACTTTTTTCGGTTACAACAGGACTAATTGTAGATTGCATCCAAATTTTATCGGCATATTTTGTTTGGGTAGCGTTGGTAAAAGTAATTGATTTTTTTTTCATTATACACTCTTGCAAAATTCTGTTAATATTTTCATTATCAGATTGTTGAGGGAGTGTGTTGCCTTTTTTACTAATAAATTCTTCTTTGTTATATCCATAAACATCAACAAAAGCTTTATTAACCCATTCAAGTTCAAGACGAGAATTAAAGATTGTAACTGCGTTGCTTGTTTCGCTTGCTACAACCGATAATTTTGCGAGTTCTTTATTTTTATGCGCTAATTTGTCTTCAATTTCTTTTCTTTCAAGAATTTTAATTTGAGTTTGATAAGCTCTTTGGATAACCGGAATTAGATTTTCGGTAAGTCCATAAGTTTTTGAGAGGAAATCCATTGCTCCGGCTTGCATAGCTTCTACAACACGTTCTATAGTATTGTCGGAACTTAAAAAAATAAATGGGTAATCGCGGTGTTGGCTTTTTTGATTTTTTATAAGTTCTAATCCATTACCCTGATTAAGTTGATAACTAACAATAACTACTTTAGTTAAATCGGTATTATTATGCAAATATTCGCATGCAGGATTTTGTTCATAGAATTTTTTTACATTGAATTTATTTGGGTCGAGTAAAGATTCAATATAACTTGATTGAATTCTGTTGCCGTTTACGAGGATAATAGTAATTTCATCATTTTCCATAAGAATAAAGTTAAATTGAGGTAATGTAATCAGAAATCTGTTTAAGATTCATTGATTTTTCGACAGCATTAATTTTCACAGCAGCTAGAGGCATACCATAAACCACGCTCGAAAGTTCATCTTGAGCAATAGTGTATGCACCGGTTTCTTTCATTTCTAACATGCCTTTCGCACCGTCGTCGCCCATACCGGTAAGAATAATGCCAATAGAATTTTTTCCGGCATAACGAGCAGCAGATCTGAATAATACATCAACAGAAGGGCGATGCCTGTTAACCAATGGACCATCTTTAATTTCAACGTAATATTTTGTTCCACTGCGTTTTAGAAGAAGATGTTTATTTCCCGGAGCAATTAGAGCTTTACCTCTAAGTACAGAGTCTCCATTTTTAGCTTCGGTAACAGTAATTTTACAAACTTCGTCTAAACGCTGAGCAAATGAAGTAGTAAAAGCTTCGGGCATGTGTTGAACAATAACAATACCTGAAGTATCGTAAGGTAAATTAGTTAAGATTTCTTTAATGGCTTGAGTTCCACCGGTAGATGCACCTATAGTGATTACTTTTTCGGTAGTAACATCAACGTTCATTTTTTCGGAAAAAGAAAGAATGGCGTCGGCAGAATTTTTAGGAGCCACTTTAAAATTTAGTTCAATTTTATCTTGAATTTTTTTTAAAGAAGCAATATTTGCGGCTTTTATAGCATCAATTATTCTAACTTTAGATTCCAGATAAAATTCTTTTGTAGTAAGTTTTGGTTTTGTAATTACCTCAACAGCACCATATTGCAGTGCATTAATAGCAACTTTGCTACCTTCTTCGGTTAAACTGGAAATAACAACAACCGGAATGGGGTGTTGAGACATTATTTTTTTAAGAAAAGTAAGTCCGTCCATTCGAGGCATTTCTATATCTAGAGTAATCACATCTGGCACTTCATTTTTTATTTTTTTTACTGCAAAATAAGGATCAGAAGCCGTAGCAACAACATGCATAGAAGGTTCGGAATTTATAATATCGCTTAAAGTTTGCCGAGCAACAGCAGAATCATCAATGACTAAAACTTTAATTTTTTCCAAAATTATATTTTTTTAATTATTATTAGAAATAGTTTTATCTATATATTTCATTAAAACTTCACCTGTATTTGTTTTAAATAAAATTTTTCTACCTCTAAGCCCGCCAACATTTTCGACAGCAGTTCGAATATTATACTTACTTAACACTTCCTGAGCAATTTCATAATTTTTTCTGCCAATTTCAAAAATATTACCTTCACCGGTTTCAAGAACTTTAGCACCTCCAAATACTTTAGCTACTAAATTTTTAGCCGACGAACCGTTTTTCAACATTTCTTCTATAAGAGTTTCGATTGCTACATTTCCATATTTAGGCGTACGTAAACCTTGCACTTTCCAAAGAGGTAATAAATAATGGTTCATGCCCCCAAAACGAAGTTTAACGTCCCAAATGCAAACAGCAACGCAAGAACCCAAAATTGTCATTATATTCATAGGCTCTTTAAAAACTACTAATTGCCCCGGATAAAGAAAGAATGTTTTTTTATCATTTTCCATATCTAAAATACTTCCATATCGCCATCGAAAAAGAACTCATTTCCATTTGACGAAAAATCATCAATATTTTCAGTGTTTTGATTAATTGAAATATTAAACAAAACTTCAACTCCATTATCGTGGTCTTCAAATCTGATACTTCCACCTAATATTTCAATAATTTGTTTAGATACAGATAAACCTAAACCGGAGCCTTTATTTTCGGAATTTATTGAGTTATCAATACGGTAAAATCTTTCAAAAACCTTATCGGTTAAATCAGGACTTATTCCAATTCCAAAATCACGAATAGAAACTTGAAGAGTATCTTGAATTATTGAAATTTTTATAATAATTTTATCGTTAGTATTACTAAATCTAACACTATTACTTATAATATTTGCAAAAACTACTTTTAATTTTTCTGCATCGGTACTTATATTATCATGAAGTTTATCTTTCTTGAGTTCAATATCAGCAGTTACATTTTTTTTATCGAAAAGATGTTCAAAATCTTTTAAAATGCTTTTAACAAGTTCAACAACACTAAAAGTAGTATAATCCACAATATATTTTCCGGATTCAAATTTTGCAGCAAAAAAAACATTACGTAACTGAAAATCAATATCAAATGCTTCACTAAAAATAAGACTTGAAAACTTTTTGATTTTTTCTTTATCTTCTATATTATTGTTTTTCAAAAATTTAGACAAAGCAAGTAAAGAAGAAACAGGATTAACAAGTTCATTAGTAACATTAGAAATAAAATGACTTTTAAACATCTCAGATTCTTCGAGTTTTTGATTTAATTCTAAAAGTTCATTTTTATTATGATATAATTCAGCAGATAAGTCGTCGCTACGCTTTAGCCTTCGTTGCAATTCTTTTAATAAAGCATAATCTGATATATTATTCATTTTAAATTTTTTTAAATATTGTTGTTTTAACAAGTTTTACGGGTAAATCCATAGAAAAAATTGATTCAGAATGACCAATTATTAAATAACCGTTGGGGTTTAAATGATCGATAAGTTTGGATAAAACTTCGCGTTGAGTTTCGCGAGAAAAATAAATGAGCGTATTTCTACACATAATAATGTCAAATTTTTTATTAACATTATATACTTTATCTAAAAAATTCAATTTAAAAAATTTTGTTTTTTTTCTTATTTCGGGCACAATTTTCACGAATTTTTTATCTTTATTTTTATTCTTTAAAAAATATCGTTTAAGGATATCAATTGGAACTCCTACGGTTTTATTCATTTGATAAACAGCTGCTGCAGCTTCTTGAATTGATGACACAGAAACATCTGAACCGAAAATTTGATAGTCTAATTTATGATTTTTTTTTCTGTTAAATTCGCTAATAACAAAAGCCAAAGTATAAACTTCTTCGCCGGTACTACAACCTGCCGACCAGATAGAAATATCGTCATGTTTTTTAACATGATCGGGCAAAAGAACATTTTCTAAATATTCAAAATGATCACTTTCTCTGTAAAAATCTGTTTTATGCGTTGTTACAACATCAATCATTTTTTGAATTTCATCGGTATGTTTTGGATCAAAAAGATACTTAACATATTCACTGTAAGTTGCTATACCTAAGGCATTTAACCTTCTTAACAATCTGCTTTGAATTAGATATTTTTTGTAATCAGGTAATTTTAATCCATAGGTGCTTTCAACAAATCGCGAAATTTTTACAAAATCTTCGTGTCTTATTTGAGGTTCTCTCTGTTTATTGTTGTAATCTGACATTCGTATTTATGTTGTATGTTGAGTTTACGGGATAACGTGATTTTTTTTGCTTATTTTAACAATTATCATTTTTTGAATTTAGTTAAAAATAATTTTCAATTTATTTTTTATTTTTGAAATAACCTTAAAAAACAAGTATATGATATATGTATTGTCAATTTTAGTAAATTTTTTAAACCATTTTTTTTGCCAAAACAATTAAATAAAACAATTATAATTATTTATTAATTTTTATTTGCATTCTTTAATACATAAATAGTCTTATTAAGCTGTTTATCAGCTAAATGTTTTACTTAAGCACCATTTACGCAAAAAATGTTGGAGTAAATGGTGCAAAGTAAAAGTATCAATTAAAATCTTTCGTAATCGTCGTCGGTTTCAAAATTTTTGCCTAAGTTAATTTCAACACCGGTATTATTGGGGTTTGAATAAGCTCGTCGATTAGAAACTTGTTTATTGGTTCTTTTTTTTGATTTTTCGCCTTTATAATCAAGCAATTGAAAAAATGAAACAATATCTAATAACTGATAAGATTGTCCATTAAGTTCTTCTGCGGCAGTTGCCATTTCTTCTGATGAAGAGGCATTAGATTGCGCAACTTCGTTGAGTTGATTTATTGCTTTATTTATTTGTTCGGCACCTCTACGTTGTTCGAGACTTGCAGCTGCAATTTCTTGTACGAGTTTAGCATTTTTTTGAATATCCGGCACAATTTCTTTCAATAAAGAGCCTGATTTTTGAGCAACTTCAACGCTGGTTTTAGAAAGTTCATTTATTTCACCGGCAGCAACTTGAGTTTTTTCGGCGAGTTTACGCACCTCGGCAGCAACAACGGCAAAACCTTTTCCGTGTTCACCGGCTCGAGCAGCTTCGATAGCAGCATTAAGAGCCAAAATATTAGTTTGGAATGCTATGTCGTTAATGATAGAAACTTTTTCGGCAATTTTTTTCATCGCCTCAACGGTTTCGTCAACGTTTTTGCTTCCTTCTAGTATTCCATCGGCGGCTTTAATTGCTATTTTTTCGGTTTCTTGAGCGTTTTCGGTATTTTGTTCAATGTTAGAAACCATTTGTTCCATTGAAGAAGAAACTTCCTCCACCGATGAAGCTTGTTCAGAAGCACCTTGAGAAACGGTTTGAGAATTTTGGCTAATATCTTTACTTGCCGAAGACAAGCCATCGGCAACACTGTAAACAGCTCCTACAACTTCGTTAAGTTTTTTGACCATTTCAGAATATGCTAAGAAAATATCGTCTTTATTTGAGCGAGTAGTAATTTCAACGGTTAAATCTCCTGCTGCTATAGTTTGAGAAATGTTTTTAATTTGTCTGAAAGCATCAATCAATTTATTAAGAGAAATCATTAAGGCATCATTTTCTGAACGATTTTTAAGTTGAACAGTTAAATCACCTTCTGCAATTTTCTCTGAATTTTCGATAATTTTATTTAGAGCAAGAACCAAAGAATTTATATTATTTATGATAATATTAAAATCTCCTTTGTATTCATCAGTAATAAGTTCAGGCATATCACCTACGGAAATTTTAGCAAGATAATCGGAGGTTACATTAATTGGTTTAACAAATGCTTCGATTAAATCATTAATACTGGCAATCATTTTTTGCCAATCACCTTCAAAATTCTTATCATTACCACGTTGCTTTAATCTACCGTTTTGAGTATCAATAATTAAGTTATTAATTTCTCCACTTACTGATTTTAAATTTTTTCTTATTCTTTCGATAATATCATTAATAAATGCTTTTTTACCTGGGAATTGTTCAATAGTAGCATCAAAATTACCCATTCCAAATTCATCAACGCACGCCATTGCTTTTCTTTTAACTGTAATGTGGCCTTGTACCATTTGGTTCAAACCGTCAGCCATATCTTTAAAAGCACCATCGAATTTGTCAATAGGTAGCATCCAGTCTATGTCTCCCGCATCGTGTTCGGCAGACATTTTGTTCATTTCGTCAATTAGTCTTTCTATAACTTTCTGAGCATTAGCTAGATTATCGTTGATTTGTTTGAAGTTTTCATGTTCTTCTTGAGTGTATTCATTTGCTTCTTCAATAGTCAAATCAAAATCTGTTTCTCCTTTGGCTAGTTTTTCAAGATTATTTGATAGTCGCTGAACTTCAACTTTATTATATTCTGCAACTCTGTTTTGTTTTGTATTGTCTTGAATAATCTCAATATGTCCAATTTGTTTTCCTTTAGCGTTTTTTATGTATGCAGTATCAACTTGGAAATTTTTATCCATTCCAGGTTGTTCGAAATATGATGTTAGATTTCCTTTTCTTAACATTTCAATACCACACCTTTCTGTTTTGCAAATATCTGCCCCCCAATTATTACATTGTTCGCCTACCATTTTTCCTCTGGTTAAGCCGGTGATTTTTTCGGTGGCATTATTGAAGAAAGTCCAATTCATATCCATATCCGTTACAGAAACCGGGAATGGAACAGCGTCAAGAATTTGTTCAAACCAAAAAACTTTGTCTGTAATTACTTCAAGAACTTTATTAAATCCGGCAACCAGATTTTTCCATTCACCTTCAAATTTATTTGCATCTCCTCTTGTTTCAAGTTTATCTTTTTGAGCAGCTTTTGTTAAATTAGTCGTTTCGTCTAATAATTGGTTCATAATATCAATCATTACATTGATATTTTTTTTGATTTCGTTAAAGTCTCCTTTATATTCGTCTGTTATTTTGTCAGGAATATCTCCCTTAGAAACTCTGTCTATATATTCTGCTGCTACGTTTAGCGGTTTAACAACGTTGTCGAGTGTTGTATTTACTCCTTCAACTATCATTTTGTAATTACCCTCAAACTTACTTGTGTCTGTCCTTTTATCTAAGCGTCCGTTGTAAATTTCTTCTGAAATTTTGACTACTTCATTTGTTACTTGGAGTTCTTCAGAAATGTCTAAAACATATTCAACGGCACCAACAATTTCACCTTTTTCATTTTTTAAAGTTGAACCGGTGTATCTTATTGGTATTTTTCCGGTATTGGTGTTAGCTATTGTTTCTCCGGTTAGAGCTTGGTCTCTGAGCATAGCTTGTTTTAATCTACATTCGGAGTTATTACAGTGGCCGGTATTCATAATACTATAACATTTTCGGCTAATAAGAGCTTCGGGAGTGCTACCGGCAATTTTAGCACCTGCGTTGTTAATAAATATTACGTTATAGTCTTTGTCAATAGCCATTACCGGAGTAGGAATGGCTTCAAAAACTCCTTTTAAAAAATCAATTTCAACTTTATTTTTTTCGAGTTCCTGTTGACAATTTTCTAATTCTTGTTGATTGTCTTCAAAACTAATAAGGTCTTTTTCAATCTCTAAGGATTTTTTTATACTCTTTTTGTTTGAGTCATTATTATTTTCTATATTCATAAATAATCCTCCTGATTTATTTGTTGTTAATTATTTCATTGTTGGTTTGAAACTGAATAATTTCATCAGTAGAAAAAGCTTTATCGATGTCCAAAACCATAATAAATTCATCATTTACGTTAAGAACACCGCTTATAAAATCGGTTTTATACCTATTTCCTATACTTGGAGGAGGTAAAATTGTGTCTTGGGTAACTTCAAGGACTTCATTAACAGAGTCAACAAGAGCCCCAAGTTGAACAATTTTTTCGTCTATAAGTACTTCAATAACAATTATAAAACTATTTTTTGTTATTTCCGAAACCGGCATTCCGAATTTAATACGGCTGTCTATAACCGGAAGAACTTGACCTCGCAAATTAATAACTCCAAGCATGTATTCAGGAGCCTGAGGAACTTTAGTTATTTTAGACATTTCGAGTATATTTAACACTTTATTAACGCTTGCGGCAAAATTTTCGCCACCAACTTTAAATGTTAAATAAGAGTCGCTTTGATATATTGTATCTTTTTCCATAGATAGAGTTTTTTTCAATTTAGAGAAAAAATTATTTTTCGATAACAGAAAATTTGTCGATAATTTTGCGAACATCCATTACTAAAGCCACAGTTCCGTCGCCAAGAATTGTAGCACCAGAGAATATTTGTTGGTCATGATATAATTTTCCTAAAGTTTTTATTACAGCTTGATATTCTCCAATAACTTTATCAACGATAATAGCCACCATTTTATCTTCATGATTTATCACCAATACCTGTTCTTTTTCAAGTATTTTGCTTTTTTCATCAAATTCTTCACGTAAATAGTAATATGGAACTTGCTGATTATCAAGAACTAATAAATTATAATGAGACTTTTTCAAATCAATGTGGTCTATAGCATATATTTTGTGAACTACACTCATCGGTATTACATATCTTGTGTTACCAATAAGAACAAGTAATCCATCTATAATTGAAAGAGTTAGAGGTAATTTAATGGTAAAAACTGTTCCAAAATTTAATTCGGTTTCAACTTTTATTTCGCCTCTAAGTTCAGAAACTTTTCGTTTAACAACGTCCAAACCAACCCCTCTTCCTGAAACTTCGGATACTTCAAAAGAGGTAGAAAATCCGGGTTCAAAAATAACGTTTAATATTTCGTCAACTTTATATTCGACATTAGGTTTTAATAAACCTTTTTTTATAGCTATAGATTTTATTTCTTCAGCATTTATACCTCTACCATCGTCGCCAACTTGAATAAATACATTTGTTCCGGAGTAAAAAGCATTTAAGAAAACAGAAGCACGTTCGGGTTTACCCAGTTTTTTTCTTGTGCTTTTATGTTCAATTCCGTGGTCGAGTGAATTACGCAACAGGTGCATAATAGGGTCAATTAAATTTTCTATAATACGTTTGTCGAGTTCGGTTGAGGAACCTTCGGTTTTAAATTCAATATTTTTATTTAATTGAGCAGATAAATCTCTAACTAAACGTTGGAATCTTAACACTACAGACTGGAGCGGCACCATAGAAAGTTCAAATGCATTATCGCGAAGTTGACGAGAGAGTTTTTGTATATTCTCGGCAATATATTCAAGTTCGGGATTAGTATTAGATTCAACAAAAACACTTAATCGAGCTTGAGTTGTAATTAGTTCGCTAACAAGATTCATTAAAGTATCAACTTTTTCGGCAGATACTCTTAAACTTGAAATTGTAGTTACCTGTTTGGATAATTTATCAGAATTTAAGTTTTTCTCAACTTCAGTTTCAATAAATTTGTTTTCTTCTTTTTCTTGTTCATCAAAAATATCAATTTTTTCAACTTTTTCAGAAATATTTTCAGGTTTTATTTTTTCATCAGTTATATTTTTTTCGGAGTTATTATTATTATGTTCTTTTTGTTTTTCTTTAAGTTGAGTTTCTTTGGTAACTTTTTCTAGTTCTAAAATTTTCTCATGCAAAATTTTTTCTTTGTCTTTAACTACAACATTTTGAGATTGTTCGGTTTCTTTATTTTTATCATCAAGATTGTCAACTTTTTTCTCATTTTTAATTGGTTCAGCATCAGTATTATTGCTTTCGGGTGTAATTTTAGTGGAAGTGCTCGGAATAAATTCTTCAATTACGCAATTTTTTTTATATTTTTTTATTTGATAGTTGACAAATTTATCAATATTTAAAACAAAATCCTCATCGTCAAAAGCATTTCCTTCGTATAAAACTTCAATATCAATAAAAGCATCATCTTCAACAAAAATAAAAACATCATCTATTGCGTTTTTATTATCGGTAACTAACAAAACCAACCAACACAAATAAGTATTATCATAAGTAAGCTTATCCAAAACGGGAACAGTGTCTGTAACGGTAAACACTTTGGACAAACCTAATTCATATAACTCTCTGAGTAAAAGCAAAGGATCTGTACCATTTTTCAGAATATCAATATGAGGTTTAAAAAATACTTTATAAGTTTTAACTGATTTTTTGTTTTCAATATTTTGTATTTTCTTAATTTCTTCGGGTGTTTGAACAATTGTATTAATTGGTTTGTCTGCAACCTTATTTTCAACTTTTTGATTAAAATTTTTTATTAATTCATCAGAGTTATTGAGTTCAATTAATTTTTCAATTTCGTCTTCAATTATTTCATCGTTTTGTTTTTCATCAATACTATTGGTTTCGTCTTCAATTATTTTGTTATTTTGACTTTCATCAATAGTAATTTTTTGTTCATTTGAAACGTCCTTATCCTTATCTACTTTTACGTTTTTATCTTTTATTTTAGAATTAGAATCTGAATTTTCAGTATTTTTAGACGAACAATTTTTTTTAAATTTTTCTTTTAGAGCAGTTAAACTATTAACCTTAAGTTCGTGCTCATGTTCATCTATTTGAGCATTAGGATTAATTAAAACTTTAACGTAATCAACTATGTCTAAACTAATGTTTAATAATTCATTATCAATTTTAGCTTTACCGTTTCGTATATAGTCATAAATGCTTTCAAGTTCATGAGTAACATCAGTAACTTTACTAAACCCGAACATAGCTCCCCCACCCTTAAGAGTGTGCATGAGCCTAAAAATTTCATTAATCATATCCAAATTTTGGGGTTGTTTTTCAACCTCCAAAATAAGTTGTTCAAGTTTAGCGATAATTTCGGTAGCCTCTTCGATGTATTTTTGTGCAAATTGATCCATTTGTGCCGTATTTATCTTAAACATTTTGTTAGAACAGCAAGTAATTTGTCGGGTGTAATTGGTTTTACAATCCAACCGGTAGCGCCTGCTTTTTTTGCCTGCATTTTTTGTTCAATTCCTGATTCTGTAGTTAAAAACAAGATAGGTAAATGTTTAAATTTGTCCATTTTTCTTATTTCCTGAAGTAACTGAATCCCGTCCATTTCAGGCATGTGCAAATCGGTAATAACAAGGTCTATTGGTTCACTTTCTGCTCCAAAAAATTTAAGTGCGTCTTTTCCGTTAGTTCCAACAAAAACTTTGTAACCATCAGTTGCCAATGTAAAATGCAAAAATTCTCTTATGCTTTCAGAATCATCAACTATTAAAATTGTTTTAGACATAACAATTAGATTTTATTTAAAATTTTTTTCTAAACCCGATATTTTAAGCAAATCTTTAGATGTTTGGCTCAAATGCAAATTTAGATGTACCGGTACATTTTTTATTACTGAATATTTTTTAGCTGCTACTACTATTTGAATGAAACTAATGTCAATTTCTGAATCTTTATTCGAAAAAATATTGATTTCATCATTTGTATCAAACAAAGGAATAAGAGTTGATATGACGTTATCCAAATCAGACTGAATGGTTAATTGCGAATTTAAGTATATTTCGGCAATTTTTTTTCCATTTTCTGTTGTTTCCTGAAGTTGTACAATTGATTTATTCATTGTTGTTGCGTTCTAATCATGCTATAGTTCTTATTGTATACAAAAATAAGATAATTTTTTAATTAAATCAAAAATTAATCCATTTTTAAAAATTAAGTAAAATAATGAAAAGAAATTGAATCTGAGCAATTTATTTTTTTAAATTATCACATAGTACAAGCATTAAAATTTTAAAACTTTGAAAAATTTTGTTAATCTTTTTAGACTTTATGTAAAATATAGTAAACCATAAACTATGTTTAAAAAAACCTTATAATGCTTAAATATTTTGATTTATATCAGTTTTATAATTAATAAATATTAAGAAAAAAATTATTAATTACTTGTTTAATTAAATACCCGGAAATTGTTTATGAAAAATATTTATATTATAATTATATAAATATTTTAAAATTTCTGCAGTTTTTTCGGCACAATAAACAGATCTGTGTTGCCCTCCGGTGCAACCAAAATTAACTTGCAAGTTTTTGTATCCCAACTTTTGATAACGAATAACAGCTTTACGAATCATTTCAACTGATTGAGATATAAAAGTTTCAACTTCAGGGTAGCCTTCTAAATACTTAATTACTTTAATGTGTTTTCCTGTCAAGTTTTTATATTCTTGTTCTTTTCCGGGGTTAGGTAAAAATCTGCAATCAAAAACAAAACCACCGCCATTTCCGGCAGCATCATTTAAATAACCTGTTTTTTTATAAGAAAAACTATTTATTTCTATATTTACATTAGAAATAGAGTTAAATTTTTCAGATAATTCAGAGTTTTCAATCAAAAATGTCAACGATTTTTTTAACTCAGGTAAATTTTGCAAGACAATAGCTTGCTTTAGAATTATTTTTATGTTGTTTAAAGCGTTCGGAATGCTTTTAATAAAGCTTAATTTATGTTCAACTAAACCTCTAAAACCGTAAGCACCAAAAGCTTGCATTAATCTTATTAGGGCAAACGAATAATAATTTGAGTAAAATTCATCACTATTAATGTTTACTTTTAAGCTTATTTTTGTAAAATAATAAGATAAAATTTGTTGTTTAATATTATCAGAAAGATTTGCCTTACTATCGTTTATTAGTGAAGCTAAATCATAATAAAACGCACCTTTTCTACCACCTTGATAATCTATAAAATAAATTTTATTATCATGTAACATTATATTTTTTGATTGAAAATCGCGAAACAAAAAATAATTCATATCAATATTTGTAAGCAATTTTGCAAAAATATTAAAATCATCTTCTAATTTTTGTTCATTAAATGGTACTTTTGCTATTTTTAAAACAAAATATTTAAAATAGTTTAAATCCCAAATAATAGACTGATTATCAAAACTTTGACGAGGATAAGCATAAGCTAAATCTAAGTCTTTTATGCCTTCTGTTTGTAAATTTATTAATTCATCAACAACTTTTTTATAAGTAGATAAAATAAGTTTTTCATCATTATTAGTTTGAATAAAATCAAAAAGAGTTATATTGCCTAGATCCTGAATAAAATATATATTTTCGGCTTCAAAACTTTTAATAATTTTGGGAACATTAAAACCCTTTTGAGCAAAATGTTTAGTGAAATTTAAGAAAGCCTTATTCTCGTTTAAATCCGGATTATAAACACCTAATATTGAACCATTTTGCGTTGAAATTCTAAAATATTTTCGATACGAACCGGATTGTTGTAGTAAAATAATTTTATTAACTTTGTTTGAAGAAAAACTAAGGAATTTTGTTTCAATTTTTTTTAATAAATTGTCCATTTTAATAAATTTTATATGAAAAAAACATTTCTGTTATTGTTAATATTATGTGCAAATTTAATTTTTTTAGCCCAAAACCCTAAAAATTGGAAAAATGTAACAACAGATGATTTTAAATACACTAATTCAGATACCTCAGTTCATGCCGTAATTAATTTTGAAGTAGGTAATTATTATTTTGGTGCTTGGAACGAAGAACTAAAATTGTTTATTGAAGTACGAAAAAGAATACTGATTATTGATAAAAATGGGCTAAAATATGCAAAAATAGAAGTTCCATACCTGTCAAATAATGATTACGATGAATTTGTATCATTTCAGGCATATTTTTACACTCTTGAAAATGGAAAAATAAAAAAACATAAAGTAAAAAACAGAGACATAAAAGAAGTTGAAATAGATGAATTTTATTCAAAACGAATATTGGATTTAACTGATATACAACCCGGAAGTGTAATTGAATACAGATATATTATAGCCGGTTTAGATATTGTTGAACCACCGGTTTGGTATTTTCAGCATCAAATACCGTGTTTATATAGTTCTTTTCAAATTAAATTACCGGAATTTATTGCTTATCAAATACGAACAGTTGGAGCCGATTTTCTAACAGAAAACACAAAAGAAGAAGCATATACAAACATAGAGTTTACGCTTCACTACAATGCCCCTATTCCGAGTGGAGCATATTATAGATCAAAAAGTTTTATTGCTCCGGTTCATTTTTCGTTTCTATCATGGATATTTACAAGAACTATGATAAATATTCCGGCTTACAAACCACAAAAATTTACCGATTGTGATTGTAATTATTTGCGAAATTTAACTCTTAATTTAAACAGAATTGACCAAAAAAACAGTTTAACAAGCAGGTTTGATTTATTTGCCTGGGATATTTTAACTCAACGAATTTTTCAATCAACAAAAGAAAATTATGTTGTTAAGAATAAATTTAATACAGTACAAACAAATAATCCTTCCGGATATATAGTATTTCAAATAACCGATTGGAATGATGTTGATGAAAAATTAAAAAAGAATCCTAATTTTGGCTTACAACTCTTAAAAGCTTGGCAATTTAGGCCGGAATTAGATTTAGCTCTTAAAAACTCATCGGATACTGCTTTAAATAAAGCAATTTTAATATATAATTAT
>JAFGXO010000017.1 GCA_016936595.1 Bacteroidales bacterium
GAAAAATTTCTTCGTTTACTCATAAGTACAAATTTAATGTTTTTATTTTATTTAAATTTGTTGTCCAGTTTTTGGGGGGAATTATAACTTTTTTTACTGTTGTGCGACTTATTCCCAATTTTCGTGATACAACTCGCTGACTGTATCCTTTGTCTGACAAAGTTTTTACTGTAAATTTCATCTCTATACCATACATTGTGTCTCGATTTTTTTGCAATATAATCAAGACGGGTTAATAAATATGTCTTTGAGAGCTTCATTTATGTAATGGAGCGTAGCGAAATGGAATAAATGAAGCTCTCAAAGACTGGTATACTTTTGATGAATAATAGTGGTATACTTTTTATGAATAGTAACACAAGATTATAAAACAGAAAAAAGTAACAATTAATTATTTGCAATCCGAAAAAATTCAACTTAGCATAAGTTTCCTGCCCTTTTTATTTTCTTTTACTTTGTTTTTTTAGTTTTAGTATCGGTTAGATAGCTAACTTCATAAATAAAAATTAAAATATAAATTAATGAAATTATCAACGACAGTATTTATAACTAAGGAAATATAAAAATTTCCTACAATTTATTTTAAAAAAACAAAGGTAAAATAACTGGTAATAACAAATTACTGTTTAATGAAATGATTAAACATTTCGGAACAATTGTCGTCTGTATCTTTTTGGAAATTATTCAATAATAAAAAATCTTGACTTACCCAAATATCTATTTTATTATTGTCCATATTGTTTAACAAAATAACAAAATGATACTTATATTGACCATTTCCAACCTCGTTTATTGCTTCCTAAGATAACTCTCTCATTCCAAAGAATCGTATCGTTATTGTAAAAGAATACCTTTCCCATTTCAAGAAATTATGATGCGTATTTATTGTCTGTACTATCCGAAGCTCCCAACTGATAAATTCAACGCAAATCGGGTTCACAAAAGTTGTTAACCTCATACGTTTCTGTCCAGTTCTACGAGCCTGTTAGAATTGACATTTCTTCATCAAGCTGATCCTTTTTACAAGCTACAACAGTAATGAGGCAAAAGAAAAAAATAAATACCGCATTGTATTCATGCAATAAACAAAAAATCTTCTATATTATGTTAAATATTCACAAAATTCTTATAATTATATTTTATTTTTTCACAAGAAATTTAATAAAGTTTATTAAAGTTGCATTTTAGTTGATTAAAATTTTAAAATAATTATAAAAATACAAGTTTTAATGTTTGCCGTGGTCGTTATCATCATCATCACCGCCACTTTTTTTACCTTTGTTGTTGTCGTTATTGTTATTTAGTTGAAAAACAATGGGCACGGTGTACCAAACGTTAACATTTTAACCATTTTGTTGTCCTGGTGTAAAATTAGGTATAGTTTCACATACGTCAAGAGCAGCGGCATCTAACAGAGGATCTGCACCTCTCATAACCACGGGGTTAATAACTTCTCCTGTTTTTGAAACAACAAATCTTACATAAACAGTACCTGAAATATTATCATCAACAGCAGCTTGTGGATATACAACATTTTGTGCAATATAAGTTCTAAGAGCATCACTACCACCCGGGTATTCGGGCATTGTTTCTGCCCATATAAGAACGTTGTCATTATTTTGAGCCAAAATACTTAAACTAAAAAGTGATACTAAAGCTAAAATTATTATTTTTTTCATAATATGTTTTTTTAAAAGATTTGGTTATAAACTGTGTAAAAATTTTTTAAATTTTTCGTTTGGAAGCATGCCGTCAATGTCTTCAGAATATTCAGGTAAAATTCTATTAACAAAGTACATAGCCATTTTACCTCTGTTTTTCATATCAATTTCGCCACGATATTCACATTCAAAAAATTCTTTTATGTATTTATAAGTAGAACCGGAAATATTAACTCTACCAACTTCGCCATTTGATTCCATTCGGCTTGCGATATTAACCGAATCCCCCCAAACATCATAAGCAAATTTAATTTTGCCTACAACTCCGGCAGTAAGCGAGCCTGTGTGTATGCCTAACCTAATATTCCATCGAGGAAGTTCTCCATCGGGGTCATATTTATCAAGATTAGTCATGTAATTTTGAACTTTTAAAGCAGCTATTGTAACATCAAAGGGGTTGCTTCTGTTACGCAATGGAATACCTCCAACGCACATATAAGCATCACCAATTGTTTTGATTTTTTCGATAAAATGTTCAACAACAATATCATCAAAAACTGTAAAATAGCCATGTAAAAATTTAACAATTTCATCGGGTTTTAAATGCTCGCATGATTTTGTAAATCCTTTAAAATCGGTAAACATTATTGTAGCTCTACGATAATCTCTTGGGCGAGCATAGCCAATGGTTTTTAATTGTGAAGCAACATGGTGAGGCAATATACTTTCTAATAGTTCGTCTGTTTTTTGTCGTTCTTCTTGAATTAGATTTTTTTGCAAATGAAGTTCATCGTTGGTTTTTTGGAGCTTATCGGTAAGCTCAAGCATTTCTTTGTTCTTTTTTTCAAGATTTAGTTCATATCTTTTACTGTTAGTAATATCAGTTTCGATTGCAACAATTTTATCAATTTCCTGATTGTCGTCAAAAATTGGAGTTAGAGTAGTGTGTATCCATTTGTCAACAATAGCATTAAATCCTTGAATATAAGATATATAACTAACAGACTTAGAGGTTTCTAACAGTTCTTCAATTTTATTTCTTATTGTATCTTTGCTAAAAGAAGCTTCGTAAATGTTGTTTCCGTATCTGCTTGAAAATTCTTCGAGAGATAATCCGTACATCCTTTTAAAACCTTCATTTGCCCATTCTATTTCACCTTCGGGGCTAATAATCAATACGGAATTATCAGTTTCTTTAACAATTAGCGATAATTTATTAAGTTCATCAATATGAGTATCAATTCTTTGTTTTTGAAATTCGATATCATTTAAAGCTTCATGAAGGATTAATGCGTTGTTTATTCTGGCTTTTAAATCTAATCTTTTAATGGGTTTTTTTACAAAATCAAAAGCTCCTGCGTCAATTGCTTTTTCTAATTCAATGTCGCTAATAGCTGCCGAAACAATAATAACGGATATATTACGAGTACTTGGTTGAGATTTTAATTTTCGCAGAACTTCTTCTCCGTTCATTAAGGGCATATTCCAATCTAAAAGAATTAAATCAGGTAAAAATTTCAACGCCTGATCAAATGCTTGTTTTCCATCAAAAGCTTTTGTTATAGAGTAATTATTATTTTCTATAAGTAGATATTTTTCTAATAAATGCAAAGAAATTTTTTCGTCGTCGGCTATGAGTATAGTATGTCGCATTAGTTTTGTTAATTTTTTCATCTAACTTACAAATATAGTGCAAAAAATTGATTGATCAAAAAAACATTGAAATTCTATGTATTACTCTATAAAGTTTGTGTTTGAGTATATTAAAATTGGAATAAATTATTTAATATGGTAATTCAAACAGTTCTATTTTTCCAGTTGTATTTTGAAAAGAACGAAAAAATTCCAATTAATGTTATGTACATAAAATAAAATAGTTGTAAAAAGGGGCTTAATAAAAGGAGTTTTCTGTTGTCAGCAAACTTAGAAGTTATAAATAACAAAGGGAAATCAATTATTAGTTTAAATAATATCAATAAAATAAATTTCAAAACAGAAAATACGCCACTTATTGTTAAAATAAACAAAATAAATAGCATAATATTTAACAGAAGCACTGAAATTCCAGTAAAATAGATATTAAAATTTTTGTAGTATTTTGTTTTAGAAGACCACCTAATTCTTTGATTGTAAAATGATTTAAGATTGGGTTGAGCATAAGTTTTTACTATTGCTTTGGGGTTTTTTAAAAATTTTATTGATTTTGGATGTTTTTTTAAAATATTAAGCATTAAAAATGTGTCATCGCCAGATGTAATTTTATCATTTAATGGGTCAGATAAGCTATTATAAATATTTTTTTCGAATGTTAAATTAGCACCATTACACATTATTGGCTTGTTTATTCCAGCTGAACCAGCCGTAGTACCAATTAAACTCAAAAATTCGAGTGCTTGAAAATTTTCAAAAGAAAATAATTTTGGATTGGTTTTATAAATTACCGGAGCAATTATCATTTTTGCTTTTGATTGATTATAAAAATTGTTTATTGTTTCTAACCATTCAAATTTATGTTCACAATCGGCATCGGTTAGAATAATTAAATTACCTTTTGCATGAAGAATTCCTTTTTTTATTGCGTTTTTTTTTCCGGTTAATCCTTCTAAATCACATAAAAATATGTTGTCTGATTTTTCAGAAAACTCCAAACATATTAGTTTACTGTTATCTGTTGAATTATCGTTTACTAAAATTATTTCAAAATTTTCTTTTTTATAACTCTGATTTTCAAGACTTTTAAACAATACAGGTAAATTTTCTTTTTCATTTCTATATGCAATAATAACGGATAAAAAGTTTTGTTTTATTGATTTAGTAAATACGGTTTCATTAAAAAACCAGCCAATTGTATAGGCGAAAATTATACAAAAATAAAGCATAAATATTATATAAATAATGATCATAAAAGAAAAATGTGGCAATTTTCAGAAAAATTATTACTTTTGAAAAAAAAAAAATTATGGAAAAGAACCAACAAAACAGAATTGAAATTGAATTATCAGACGAAATAGCACAAGGAATTTATTCAAATTTAGCTATAATTTCGCATTCTCCAAGTGAATTTGTATTAGATTTTGTTAGAATAGTACCCGGTGCCCCAAAAGCAAAAGTAAAATCGAGAATAATATTGTCGCCCGAACGAGCAAAAGCATTATTTGAAGCACTTGCTGATAATATCAAAAAATACGAGAATAATTTTGGAAAAATTAAAAGCATGAATGCTCAAAATCCTATAGTTCCTATAAATTTTGGGGGTAATGTTCAAGCATAATTAATCTAAATTAACAGTAGATAAATTTATTCCAATAACGAGTATATCGTCGGTTTGCTCGTTATTTTTTATCCAATTTTTTATTGTGGTTTCAAATACTTCTGTCATTTTATTTCTTGGGGTATTTTTATTTGTTTCTATTAAATTTTTTAATCTGTTATTGTTGAATTTTTCCATGCCTTTTTCGCCCATGCCAAATTGGTCAACTAATCCGTCCGACATGAGAAAAATTTGAGTTGAATCGTTGTAATCAATAGTTTGATCTTTAAATTTAACTTTCATGCCCTGTCGCAGAGGTTTTTAGCCAATAGATATAAAATCAGCTTTTAGACTGTTAAATTGCTCACCGTCATAAATCAATAAACTATTTTTAGCTCCGGCAAAAGTCAATGTTTTTGTTAAAGGTTCAATAGAGCAAAACACCATATCCATACCATCTTCTGATTCAACGTTGCTTCCGGTTTGCTGAAGGGCTTTTTTCATTTCTTCGTGCAAATTTAGTAACACCTCTGATGGTTTTGCTACCTTATTCTCTTTTACAATTTGGTTTAGTAAAGTATTACCTATCATGGAAATAAATGCACCGGGCACACCATGCCCTGTACAGTCGATAGCTGAAATTAAAATTTTATTGTCTATTTTTGAAAACCAATAAAAATCGCCACTAACAATATCTCGAGGTCTGTAATATATGAATGTTTCGGGTAAGTATTTGTATATATTTATAGTTGGTGGTAATATTGATTGTTGAATACGTGATGCGTATAAGATACTTTCAGTTATTAATCTATTTTTATCTTTAATTAAAGCACTTTGTTTTTGAATTTCAATTTTTTGTTGTTTTAGTATTATATTTTTCTTAATAATTCTTTGGTATAAAATAAAAATAAAACTACCGGCAGCGATGATAATAAAAATAATTATAATTAACAACGAAATAATTTTCTTTCTTGCAGCTAATTCAGTTTCTTGTCTGTCAAATTTTACTTGATTATGATTCAACTCTGTTGTTTTATGTTTTAGAACTAAACCATGTCGTGCTTTTTTTTCAATAATAATTTTCTGCTGAATTGACAAAGAGTCATTAATATCTGATACTCTAACCAAAGAATCTGACGTAAAAGACAATGAATCAGCGGTGATATTTAAAACATTCTGAGTTTGATTTAATTCCACCTGTTTAGTGTAAAGGTTTGTTTTAGTAACTGTAACTTGATTACTTAAAATAGAAATTTTTTGAGTTGCATCATAAAACTTTTTATCAACAATTTCGAGATATGAATTTAACGCATTTAATGCTTGTTCATAGTTTTTGGCATCTTTTTGCACTTTATATAACGATTGGTATAATCTTGCCTTCAAATTTTCATCGGTTGTTGCATCAATAAGTTGCTCGTAGTGAGTTGCTGCATTAGCGTAATCTTTACGTTCATACTCTATTGTTGCTAAATTAAACAGAACACTATCAGCATTTATATTTGCATCATTTAATACTTCGAGTTGTTCTGTGTATTTTTTTATAGCATTATTTTTATCTCCACTTTTATATAGAGCATCTCCCCAAGTTTTATTAATATCAGCTAATAAAATTGGAGGAGGTGTAGTTCTGCGCATTAATTTTTTTATTTCTTTACAATATTTAATTGAAGTATCTGCATTATAATTAAGATATATTTTAGCTAATTGTAGGTTTATTTTAATTTGATCAGTAACAATTACGGTTGTGTCTAATTCAACTTTTAATTCCTGAATTATTTGCCTATCGGTTGATGTTTGAGCAAAAGTAAATATTGAAGTAAGGAATAGAAAAATGAATATAAAGTGTTTAAATTTCATTCAATTATTTTTTTAACAAAAATAATGAATATTTTTAAATTTTAACAAGTTAAACAAAAATATTTAATATGTTATATTAAAACGTCTTGAGAATTATATTTTTCAGTATAAAAAATAGTTGAGTAAAATAAATTTTATACTTCATTTAATAGTGGGCAAAAAAAAATCGACCAATTAAGGTCGATTTTTTAAAATATAATTTAATAAATTATTGAACAATACTTTTAAAAGTATCATCTTCAAAATATAATCTAAATTCCATATCATTTAAAGCATAATCTTTAATTGCAGAATTTTTAGCAACGGCTTTTTGTAGATTAGAGAAAACATCTAATTCATTTCCACTTCTTGCAGCTTCAATTGCTTTAAGATAGAAATAAAATGCCTCATCAGAGTTAATACTTGCAAGAGTAGCAATTGCATCGGAAGTATTACCGGCTAAAGTTTGAGCTAAAGATTTATTGTAAGAAGGAGTTGAGCCGAATTTTTGTACAGCGGTTTCGTAATTTCCTTTTTTGATGCAAATAACACCTAAGTTATAGTTAATGTCATCGTTAGGATCAATTTGAGCAGCTCTTTTGAAATAAGTTCCTGCTTTATCTACATCACCTTTTGCCCAATAAAGAACACCCATATTGTTTAATACAGTAGCATTATTAGCGTCAATAGTTTCAGCTTTTTGTAATTGTAATTCAGCATCATCAAGTTGATTGTTTTGGATATAATAAACACCTAAGTTATTAAAACCTTTCCAATCATCGTTATAACTTGTAGTGTAGTTTTTAAGAATAGTTTCTTTATCGGCTCCGGTAGCATTGTTAGCAGCATAGAATAACTCAACTTGTGCTAACGAAGAAGGATTAGTTTTACCAATATTAATTAATTCAGCAGAAGTACGTTGACGTGTTTGATAAGTTGCAACAATTTCCGAACGTCTAAGCTGAGGAAGAATTTCGTTTCTTAATTCGTCATAAACAGCAGCAAGTTTTTTAATTTCAACTTCACGTACATTAGGATCGCTGTACATTTGAAGAACTCTTAAGATAAGATCTTTGTCGGCCATGTTAGAGGCTTGAACGGCTTTTTTAAATCCGTCCCAATCTTCATCAGAAGTAGTTGTTCTTGTTAAAAAGTCATTTTGAGTACCTTGGTCAAAATTAGCAGCATCAAATTTGTTTGCCAAAAATGAAGAAGAGTTATCTCCACGACCATCAACTAAGTCAGCGTTAAGATCAATAGGTCCGTCAGGTGAAGCATAAGAAGCTACAGTGATATCTTGGAAATTGATATCTGCGTTGTTGTTTAAATCAATAACACTGTTTAAGAAAGCATCAACTTCAGCTTTTCTTTTTTCAGTTGTAGTTAATTGAGCTTTTTGTACCGGATAGTATAGTACTAATGTTTGTTTTTGAGTTGACGACGAAGGAAGAGTAACAGAAGGAGTAATTGCGTGCATTAAACCATTTCCTGTATTACCAACTGTTCCGTTGTCAATTTTTAAACCTTCATCAACTAATAGTGGTGTAGTAATAATACCATTAGCAATAGTTATTGTTGCAAAAGAATAAGATTTACCGTTGCCACCTTTGTTGGCACTAATTTTTAACTGAAGATCAGACATTCTATAAACGTCAGAATAATCAACAGTGTCAATGTAAGTGTAAGATCCGCCACCGTCGTAAGGAATAACAGGATTGTTATCTGCAACTTTTTCTCCTTGTAGAGTTTGAGCGTGCATTTCAATTTCGCTTGATCCATCTTTAGATGCTAACGTAGGCGTTACTGTTAGATATGCCTTTTTGTTAAAATACTTGTCAGGGAAAGTAACTGATATAGACACAGGTACACGTCCGTCTTTTAGTTCCAATGGATCGGGATCAACTTGATAGTTTATTAAACTAGCATCATCAACCATTTTATTTAACCCGCAGCCACTAATAGCAAGAAATAGGACTACTGCTAATAATTGAAGTGTTAATTTTTTCATAATTTTCTTTAAATTTTTATAATTATTAATTTTCTATAATTCAAAATTTTACACAAAATTAAATTTATTTTTTATAATACAAAAGTTTTTATTGTTTTTTTTAATTATTGCTGTTTATAATTCATTTTTTTGATTAGTAAAGTTTTTAGTTAAACTTTGATTTTATGATTAATGACTATAATTTTTAGCATTTACTATTACATTCTTTATTTATTGAGCTAAAATTGTATTAAAAACAATTTGTAAAACTATTTGTAATTACTTAGTTTTTAGACTTTAATTTGTGAGTGTTGTATCAATATTTTTTCATTTTTTTTAATAATCATCTTATTTTAAGTAAAACGCAAATAAAAATATCATTAACTTTTGCTTATTAGTTTATAAATTAAACTAAAGTGTTATAATGTAACTTTATTTACTCCTTTTTGGTAGCCTTTCTTAAAAATAGTTTTTTTAATAAGTTGATAGTGGGCTTCAGAATTAACAAAATCTATATTTTGAGTGTTAATTATCAAAAATTTAAAATCTTTTTGCTTTTTAAAATATTCAAAGTATGCGTTTTGAATTTTCTCTAAATATTCAAAAGTAATATGTTTTTCGTAATCTCTACCTCTGTTTTTTATATTTTTCAATAATTTTTCTATTGGTAAATTTAAATATACATATAAATCGGGACGAGGAACGTTATTATATATTGCGTTAAATATTTTACGGTATAGAGCAAATTCATCAGATTTTAAAGTATTTCCGGCAAATATTAACGATTTTGCAAAATAATAATCCGAAACAACAAATGATTTGAATAAATCTAAAGTTTGAAGTTGTTTTTTAAGTTGATCGTATCTATCAATTAAAAAAGATGTTTCGAGTTGAAAAGCATATTTGTCAGGTTCTTTGTAAAATTTTGGCAAAAATGGATTATCTGCAAATTGTTCAAGAACTAAATTAGCATTATATTCATTTGATATTCTGTTACTTAAAGATGTTTTTCCGGCACCAATATTTCCTTCAATAACAATAAATTTATGATTTTGTTCTACTTCTCCACTCATTATAAATTTTTTTGCAAAAGTAAAAAGTTTCTTTTTTTGTGCAAAGTCATTTTTTTTGAAGGTTGATAATTTTTTTAGTAAAGTGTCCAATTTTTCCATTTATCGCCAATTGTATTGCTTGGTTTTGTTTTTGGATTTTGATGATTAAATCGGGCATTTAAGGTTGCATCACGAACTTTTTGCTCAACAGTATTTGACAGATTGTATAAAGTAATATTTCCGTCATTTTCTTTAATAGTTTTAAAAAGATAATAAGAGAATACTCCATGATAATTTACTGTATCTTCTTGTGAGCGTTCGTTTTCGTCAGAAGCAGAGAAAATAATGATATTAGAACTTGTTTTGGTGGTTTTGGGTCTAGTTCCAACCACATCTTTATTTAGCGATGAATTTGCCGGAGAGCTAAAACATGCGTCGAAAAAGAAAAGTACTGTATCATTATTATAAGGAGGTGGTGTTAAAAAATTAATAAATGTTTGCAATTTTATTCCCTGAGTTGAAATATAATTAGGGCTTAAATCAACCGGTATTAAATATGGAACACTGTCATTGTCTTGAGCTCCGTGTCCGCTGTAATATACATAAAACTTTGAGTTTGTTTTGTCCTGAATTAGCATTTGGAAATTAGAAATTAGAGTATTAAAGTCATTTCCGGATAAATTTTCGGCATAAAACAGATGTAAATCGTCGTTTGGAACACCTAAAGCCGTAATTGCATAATTTTTAAACGTATTTGCATCATTAACAGTGTATTTTAAAGATGGTATGTTGTTATAGTTTGCATTACCAATAATTAAGGCATAATGATTATTTTTAGGATCATTTGTGGGGATATTTTCGTCGACATCAGAAACGTAATAACTACTTTGTCCGGCAACGGAGTATGTTAATTTTGAAAAATAAACATCAACCTCAGAACCTGTATTTCCTGTTTTTTCGCCACATACAATAAACTGATTACTTGCAATTACTGAAATATAACGGATAATATCCCAAGGGCTGTTATCTATATAATATTCTGAGATTTTGTTTCCGTTTTTACCAATGTTTGCCAGCCAAATATCTTTGCCATTGTCAATATCAGAATATCCAACATAAGTAAAAGTATTATCAGAATTTTCGACCAACGAATATGCAATTGAATTATTTCCGGAACTATAGCTTCTATCCCAATTTATATTTCCATAAATGTCAATACTTGCAGCCCAAAAATCTTTTTTAAGGGTTGAAACATTTTTTGTATATCCTGAAAGTATAAAATTGTTTTGGGTAGATTCTATAACTGAAAAAGCTTCATCGTCTTCTGCTTTGCCAAAAAACTTTTCCCAAACTAAGTTTCCTTGTAAATCTATTTTAGCAATCCAAGCATCTTTAGCACCATTTCCGGCAGATTTTGTGTACCCTACAACAGCATAATTTCTGTCGGAAGTTTGTATAATGTCATTTGCAAGTTCATCGTTTTGAGCACCTAAAGTTTTGTTCCATTCTAAGTTGCCGGAATTGTCAATTTTAAGTATCCATGCATCGTATAACCCATTCCCAAAAGAAGCTGTTTTTCCGGCTATAACAAAACCACCATCGTGAGCAAGAGTTATTGCCATTGCAGTTTCAATTTTTCCTTGTCCATAAAATTTTTCCCAAATTTGAGTGCCGTTTTTATCAATTTTAACAACCCAAGCATCAAATCTATTTGTTGAGCTTGTATATTTTTGCCCAACAAATATATATCCGTTATCAGAAGTTTCTATAATATCATAAACATGTTCATTTTTAGCAGACCCAAAATTTTTATCCCAAATTAAGTTTCCATCTGCATTAGTTTTAATTATCCATGCATCAGTTCCCCCTTGCCCCTTTGAGGCTGTTGTTGCTGCTATTACAATATTTCCATCAGTGCAACTTATTAGAGAATATGCTACATCATTTTGAGCCCCACCAAAAATTTTTTCTTGCTGAAAAAGATATTGGTCGTTTTGTGAAAATGAACTAAAAAATAACAACATAAAAATGAATGTGAATGTGTTTTTTCTCATAGCTTTATTATATTAAATTTTTTATTTGTAAATTGAATAAATTATTGTTAGTTTTTACAATCCTAAATCAATAGAAATCAACTCGGCGATGTCATAGTTTTTCATCTCATCTTCTTTATCTTTATATTTAATTCCGTCTGTTAACATAGTCATACAGAATGGACAAGCAGTTACAATAATTTCGGCTTTTGTTTCAATAGCTTCTTCGGTTCGTTCAATAAATACTTCTTTTGTTCCTTTTTCGGCTTCCTTAAACATTTGCCCTCCACCGGCACCACAGCAAAATGAATCTTTTCCGTGTCGTTTCATCTCTACTAAATTGCTGCTAAGTTGATTAATTAAAAAACGCGGAGCTTCAATTTCATCATTTATTCGTCCGAGGTAACATGGATCGTGAAAGGTTACAGTTTTATTTTTAAATTCCTGAGAGTTCAATTTTAATTTTTCCGATTGAATTAAATCCTGCAAAAAAACGGTGTGATGTATTACTTCATATTTTCCGTCAAAATCAGGATACTCATGTTTAAGAGTGTTATAATCATGCGGATCGCAGGTGATAATTTTTTTAACGTCGTAACCATTCAAAATTTCGATATTCATCATTGCTTGCATTTGAAAAAGCATTTCGTTTCCGGCTCTTCTTGCTAAATCGCCTGAATCAGCTTCTTCGGTTCCAAGAACAGCGTAATCAATATTCAAATGGTGTAAAATTTTAACAAAATGCTGCATTACTTTTTTATATCGATCGTCAAAAGCACCGGCACTGCCAACCCATAATAGATATTCGGGATTTTTTTGTTCAGCTCTGCATTCGCTTAATAATGGTAATTTAACAGGTTGGTTATTTAGGGAAATATTTTCAGCCCATTTAAGTCTATCCTGATAATTAAACTGCCAAGGAGCACCATTATTTTCAATATTCTGAAAAGCAGTAATTAAGCCAGAAGGAGCCGAGCTTTTTTCCATAACCAAATATCTACGCATATCTATAATAAGCGAAGGGTGATTAATTGAAATTGGGCATTCATAAGCACAGGCATTACAAGTAGTACAAGCCCAAAGTTCTTCTTCGGAAATATAATCTGCCAATAATTTTTTTCCATCAGAAATTTCTTTTTCTCCTTTTAAAATACCTTCAGCAGAATCATTGATTCGTTGACGCAAATCTATCATTATTTTTCGAGGAGATAATAATTTGCCGGTATTATTAGCCGGACAAACAGCTGTACATCGTCCGCATTGTGTGCAAGCTAAAGAGTCAAGATAATTTTTCCAAGTTGTATCATTAGCATCAAGAACACCAAATCGCTCAATTTCTTCGTCATTGCCGGTTGTTTCATCTAAATCAATTTCGGGATTAAGCATTGATTTTACTTCTGCCTTAATGTTTTCCATTGTATCAATTTTTCCCAAAGGTTCAATTCTACTTAAAAACACATTAGGCACCGACATAAAAACGTGGAAGTGTTTGGAATAAGGTAAAATATTAGCAAAAATAAAAATAGTTTGAATATGAAACCACCAATTAAATTTATACCAGAAATGTGCATTTTGTTCACTCATTCCATCAAATATTTTAACTAAAAATTCACTTATCGGATAGTTACCAATTAAATTTTCGCCGGAATAATTAACAGAGATAATATAAAAAGTATTGATGCCAAGTAAACTAATCATCAATAAAAAAATAAGTAAAAGGGCTAATAAAGCATCAAGATGAGATTTTTTTTTCATTTCAACACCTTCGTATCGTTTTACAGGAATTACCGTTCTTCGGAGAATGAAAATTAAAACAAAAACAGCAATTAAAAAGGCAAAAACATCGCCGCTTGCAACTATAATATTATAAAAACCTCCTAAAAAGCGTAGAACTCTTTCAGTTCCGGCTATTCCATCAATAAACATTTCAATTGTGCCGATTAGAATAACTAAAAATCCCCAAAATAATATTGCATGAAGTATTCCAATAGGTCGTTTTAAAATTTTTGTTTGACCAATAGCTACATTTAACATTTTGTTTATCCGTTTGCTTAAATTAGTTATTTTAAACGGCTTTAAAGCTTTCATTATTTTAAATACTTTAATAAAGCTAAAAAATAATAATCCTAAAGCTATTGCCACTGTAACCGAAAAAATTATCTGTTCCATATTAATTATTGGTTGTATAAATAATGATTTGCAAATTATTAGACATATCAGTTAACATATAATATACTAATTATCAACAAGTTACATTATAAAAACTTAATATTTTTAATTTGATAAAAATCATAAAAAAAAGCACTACAAAAAATGTTTTGCAAAATAAAGTTTAAAATAATAAAAAAAATGTATTTTTGAAATTAAAAAATAAACATTTTAATTATGAAAAAACTTGCAATTATTTTAACCTTTTTAGTTATTAGCTTTTCATGTTTAGAAGCTCAACAATATATAAAAACAAGTGTTCGGTACATATACGATTACGAATTTGTTGTATATTTTAAAGACAAAGCAAATTCTCCTTTTTCAATTACAAAGCCCGAAGAATTTTTGAGTCAAAAAGCAATTGATAGGCGTAACAAGTTTAATATACCAATTACAAGTCAAGATTTTCCTGTTAACTCATCATATTTGCAAAGACTACGTGATATGGGATTAACGGTAACAAAATGGTCAAAATGGTTAAACTGTGCAATTGTAACAACGCAAGATACTTCAATAATGGCAGATGTGCGAAATTTAGATTTTGTGAGACCCAAACCTCAACCACAGCCAAAAAATTATCAATATGAGCCTGCAGATAATTATAGAGGACAAGTAAAAGCCGATACAACAACAGATATGTTTGACTATGGAGTTGCAACAAATCAAGTTACAATGCTGAATGTAAACAAGTTACACAACATGGGCTACACCGGCAAAGGTGTTACAATGGCTATTCTTGATGCAGGTTTTATTAAAGTAGATGAATTAGAAATGTTTGATAGTCTTTGGGCGAACAACCAAATAAAAGGATACTTCGATTTTGTTGATATGGATACCTCAGTTTTTAACGTTGGAGACCATGGTTTAATGGTATTATCGACCATAGGCGGAAACAAGACAGGTTATTTAGGTACAGCTCCAAAAGCTGATTTTTGGTTATTTAGAACAGAAGACGGCAGTTCAGAAACCCAACTTGAAGAATATAATTTTGTTATTGCCTGTGAAATGGCTGATAGCGTTGGAGTTGATATTATTCACGCTTCGCTTGGATACAGCGAATTTGACGTTGAGGAAACAAGCTACACTTACAGTCAACTTAACGGAAATACTGCAATTTCAACAATAGGTGCAGATATTGCTGCCTCAAAAGGAATAATTGTAACATCAAGTGCCGGAAATGAAGGTAATGATCCATGGACTTATATTAGTGCTCCGGCAGACGGCGATAGTGTTTTAGCAGTTGGTGCAGTAAATTACAAAGGAAGCTATGCCTACTTTAGTTCTTTAGGACCTTCGTATGATGGTAGAGTAAAACCAGATGTAACAGCTCAAGGTTACTCTGTGTATGTTCAGGGTCGCAAAAATGTTGAAACTGCAAGCGGAACCTCATTTTCTGGTCCTATAATGGCCGGTGCAGTTGCTTGTTTAGTTCAGGCTTTCCCCGACACGAACTATATGAAAATACTTGATGTTATCAGAATGTGTTCCAATCAGGCAAAAGATCCTGATGATAAATACGGTTACGGAATACCTGATTTTTATAAGGCTTACGTATATTTAAAAGACGAACAATAATAATAATAATAAAACTCGGTTAAAATAACCGAGTTTTTTTTACAAACCAATTTTTTCTTTGTAATTTTTAATTTTTTCAAGTTCAGCAGCTTTATTTTTGCTGGTATTTTTTTCGATAACAAACTCAAACCATTTGCTAAAAGTATTTTTAAGAGAAGTTTCAGCAGTAGGGTCTTTATCCATTTTAAGCATAGATTTAACTGAATTGATAATATCGTCTTCGTATTTGTCGATATTTTTGCTTAAAAATAAAAGTTCTGCATCTACTCTCATATTAAATTCTTCGTTCAACATAGTTTCTGCAGGTTCAGAAGCAATAGCGATAACTTCCATTAAATCAATATTAACAGCAGTGTTAACGTCAATATTATGAGTTATTTTGTCGAGCAATTTAATTTCTTGTTCGTCAACTTCGCGATCACTTGCAACAGCAAGACAAACCGGTGCATATATCAAAAACGTAAAGACCTGAGGATTACTCATTTGAAAGTCTCTATCGTTCATATAATTTGTTAAATTTTGACGTAATTCACCAAAAACCTGAACAATTTTGGTTTTTTCTTCAGCTGATAAAGTATTTGCATCCATAAAAAATAGTTTTTAAAATTTTTTATAAAAATAATTTTATTCTGAAAAAACACAAAATTTTTTTCATTTAATAATTAAACCGTCGTAAGCAGGTTGAACATTTTTGGGCAATAACTTGCATAAATCATCGTGTTTTCCGAGTTTGTGAGCCATGTGAGTAATATATGCTTGTTCGGGTTTTATTTTTTCTATTAGATCTAAGGCTTCGTTAAGATTAAAATGTGAATAATGCTCCTCAAATCTAATAGCATTAACAACTAAAATTCGGCTTCCTTCAATTTTTTTAATCTCAGCAGGCTCAATACTCTTAGCGTCAGTGATATAAGTAAAATCTTTTATCCTAAAAGCCAACATTTCCATGCTATGGTAAACACGAATTGGAGTAATCTTAACACCTTCAATATCAAATACTTCAGTTGATATTTCTTTTAAGTCAAATTTTGGAACACCTTTATTTATAGACTCTTCAAAACTGTAGAAAAACATATTTTTAACAGCCTCAAGAACGTTTTTTTCGGCATAAATTTTTGTATCCTTACCCTGCAAAAAATTAAATGGTCTTACATCATCTAGCCCTGCAATATGGTCGCGATGAGCATGAGTTATTAATACCGCATCAAGCTTGAACTCAGCATTATACTTTAACATCTGTTCTCTAAAATCAGGTCCGGCATCAATAATAAAACGCTTCCGGTCAATATCAATCATTACAGAAGATCGCAAACGTTTGTCTTTTGGATTTGTGCTTGTACAAACCGGACAATTACAGCCAATAATTGGCGTTCCAAGTGAGGGTCCGGTTCCGAGAAAAGTAATTTTCATGTTTTTGTATAAAAAATATTGTTTTGTTTTTGGATTCTATTCAGTTTGTTTTAAATTTACAATCAGAAATATTTTTATGCAAAGATTATAAATAAACACCAATAAAATGAAAAAAAATATAAATATAGAATTTTCGTCGATAGATTATGGCTGGATAAATTTTAAAATTTTTGATGACACAAACGAATTTAAGGGATTTTTTTTACAATATCTTGACCCTTTAAAAGATTTTATAAAATGGTTAGAAAAAGTTTTAACCGATAAAGAAACATATTTTTTGTATAATCCCGAAGGAGATGAAATAAGTTTTAGCACCGATAAAAAAAATATTTTTAGAATAAAAAAATCTTCTAATCAACAAGTTTTATTTGAAGCAGAAATTGAAAGAAGTCAGTTTGTGTCAAATTTTTATAATACATATATAAACTTTTTTTCATCTGATTTATATCAAAAAAATAAATTTAAATGGGAAGGAAAAACTGTAGCAGCTTATCTTGCCGAGCATTTTGAATTACCTTTAAAACAAATAGATGAACGATTAGCCGCATCTTCAAAAAATGAACTTGAAAAATTAAAACAAAAATTGAATTTGGATTTACCAATACCCGAAAATTGGGACAATATTCATGATGAAGAAAAATATATTTTAATAAAAAATTATACCGGAAAAATTGGTGCAGCAAATCCTCTTACTTATAAATCAAACAGAATTGAGATGTTTTTAATGTACAATTTTTAAAATTGGGATTTTCTTTATTATTTTGCCTCTTATCAAAAAATAGAAAATTTTATTAATAAAGACAAATAACCAAATGTTAAGAGACGATACCGTTGCAGCGATAGCTACTGCCCCCGGAGCAGGAGCAATTGCAATAATCAGATTATCAGGAAATAACGCCTTTGAAATAACCGAAAAAATAATAAAAACAAAATCCGGCAAAAAATTATCTGACCAAAAACCAAACACTATTCATTTTAGCGAAGTAATTGAAAATGAGACAATTATAGACGAAGTGCTTGTTTCAATTTTTCATGCTCCTCATTCATACACAGGCGAAAATTCGGTTGAAATTTCGTGTCATGGTTCATTGTTCATTCAACAAAAAATTTTAGAAATTATAATTAAAAACGGTGCCCGTTTAGCCGATCCCGGCGAATATACTATGCGTGCATTTATGAACGGAAAACTTGATTTGTCGCAAGCTGAAGCAGTTGCCGATTTAATTGCCTCAAAATCTGAAGCTGCCAGAAGAGTTGCAATGAATCAACTTAAAGGTGGTTTTTCTGACGAACTGCAAATACTTAGAAATGAGCTACTTAATTTTGTTTCTTTAATTGAACTTGAACTTGATTTTAGCGAAGAAGATGTGGAATTTGCTAATCGTGATGAACTTGAAAATTTAATAAATATTATAAGAACAAAAGTAAAATCGCTCACAAATTCATTTAGCTACGGAAACGCTATAAAAAACGGTATTCCTGTTGCTATTGTAGGGCAGCCGAATGTTGGAAAATCTACTCTTTTAAACACACTTTTAAAAGAAGATAAAGCAATAGTTTCTGATATTGCCGGAACTACCAGAGATTCAATAGAAGACGTGATAACTATTGAAGGAGTTCTATTTAGATTTATTGATACTGCCGGTTTACGACATACTACCGATACGATAGAAAATTTAGGCATAGAACGAACAATCGAAAAAGTTAAAAAAGCCGAAATTATTCTCTATTTAATTGATGCTTCTGTTGAACGAAAACCTGAACTTTACAACAAAATTAAAATGCACCTTAGTAATAAAAAACTAATAATTGTTTTAAATAAAATTGATAAAGCTGTTCTAAAGTTAGATTCGTCTGATTTTAATAATGCTGAAATACTCGAAATTTCGGCTAAACATAAAACAAATATTAAAAATCTTGAAAAATCACTAATTGACGCAACAAATTTTGCCAATTTTGACGAAAATGATATTATTATAACAAATGCCCGACACTATGTAGCATTACAAAAAACTTATGAAGCCTCAGAGCATGTTATTTCGGCATTAAAACGTGGCTTAACAAGCGATTTTTTATCAGTTGATATTAGAGCAATGTTAAACTATTTAGGAGAAATAACAGGCGAAGTTTCTAATAATGAGATACTTGGAAATATTTTTGCTAATTTTTGCATCGGAAAATAAAATATATGAATTTAGAAATCTTAAAAAGTAAATTTGACGAATTATTTGAAAACCCATCTGAAACAATAGAGCATTACGCTAAAAGAGGGTATTGGATTACAAAGGAAACACAAAACAATTCAATAATGTATATTGGGTTAAACCCATCGTATCCTCATTTAGATTATCAAATGTCAGAGAGACTTTTTTATGATGAATATCAACAAACACATCATGCTTACTTTAAACAAATAGAACAATTTCATAATACAATTAAGCACGATATAAACTGGACACACTTTGATTTATTGATACTACGTGAAACTAAGCAGGCTGTAGTTAAAAAATTGAGCTCAAAACGAGATGTTCGAGAGTTTATAAAAAAGAATTTGGAACTATCTATATATATTATTAAAAAAAGCAATCCCAAAATAATTGTAGTTGTAAATACATTATCAAAGGAATTATTGCGAAATCCAATGTGGTGTGGTTATTCTTTATCCTGGGACAACCAAATAGGAACATATAGATTTTTAAAAGAATCTCCTCTTGCAAATACTCCTGTTTTTTTTTCCGGTATGTTGAGTGGTCAACGAGCTCTTGACATAGGTTCACGAGAAAGATTATCGTGGCAAATAAAAAAAACGCTTGAAGTAACTGAATAAAAAAACACTAAAGCACAAAAACACATCAACAAAAAAACATAATATTTCTAAAGAAAAGTTGTCCAATCTTTTGTGGCGAAGTATATAAAAAAATAACAAAAAAAACCGCCCAAAGGCGGCTTTAAAAAATTATTTGCAATTATTCAGCTACATAAGGACCTTCAACATATTCAAAAGTACCAACACCTGTGCATAAATATCTGATTGTATAATTAATGTGTTTTCCGTTATAACAATCAAAAGTTATTTCATAATAAACAGGCACGCCATTTGAAAATGGTTGAGCATTTGGGAAAATAGTTTCAATAATAATAAGTACACCATCTACTAAACGATTAAAAATTACCTCGTCGATTTCTTTTTCGCTCAAATCAGTTAAATATCCAAGAGGGTCGTTTCCTATACGAACAGATTGACGCATATCGAAGTTTCCGTACCAAGCAGAAGCTCCAAAATAAACTTCAGTATTTGCAGGATAAGAGAGATCTAAGTATCCACTTAATTGGCTACTTGCAGCAATCCAATCAACTAAAATTTGGAAATCAGTTGGTTCTAAGGAATAAGAAACCGTAGGGTCAAATAACCAGCCAAGTTCAGCACCAAAGTGTACAAATTGATCTGAATTAGTTTCAAACAACAACCATTCGTTTCCATCAAAAGTTATTGTATTTATAACACCAAACGTGTTAGAACCGTCATAATATTCATAAAATACTTCATATTGGTCGCCAGCTTTAGCATAGGGAAAAGTTAATTCAAAAAAGACAGGCAAATAATCTTCGGGAACTCTACTATAAGAAAAGTTTTTGTAATAAGCGGTTATTCCCATAGCAATATAATCATCAATAGTTAATTCATAAGCATTATCAGGATGTTGCCAATTTGTTCCATCAAAAGTAAAAAAAGCAAAAGCTCTTTCGTAAGTTGTATCAGAATTATAATTAGCCCCAACATATTCAACAAAAACTTTTTCATCTATTTCAGCACTTGCAATGTTATCTTTAATAAAAGTATCAAAATCAGTGCTACCTAAACTAAAAGTATCAGTTGAAATTAAATGATGCTCGTCATCAAAAGCGTAGGAATCGTCATATTTATAAACAATTGAAATTGCAGAAGCAGAATCAAGAACTATAAAAGTTTTTTCAATAAAAGCAGGAACTAATAAAGCAGCAATGCGATCTTCAGAAAATGACTTGAACGAAGCAACGCCTTCTGCAATTGCAGAATCCTCGGCAGTAACAGCAATGTCAAGAGCTAAATCTGCTATTGTTTCATAGTCTTCGGGTGTAAGTTCGTAAGTAAAAGTTTCGTTATAGGGAACCTGAGTTGCGTCAAGTTCTTCATATATACTTTGATTTGGGTTACAAGAATATAGTATAATTGCAATTACCCCAAATATTAAAAAATTTATTTTTTTCATATTTTAAATTTTTAAAATTTATAATAAAACGATTTATTAAAATCTAAATCTTAAACCAAGATTCCAAGTACGTCCAAAGCCATAATATACTAAAGCAGAAGCTGCATCGTGGTTATTTCCATCTTTAGCATCGGCAATATATTCGGTATTTAAAGCATTATTTATATTACCATAAATTGTAGCGTCAAAACCTGCAAAGTTAAAATCGTGACGAAAATTTAAGTCGAGTAAATTGTAAGAAGGCATTTTCCAAGCGTCAATACCAATATCATCGGTAGCTTGACGACCTTCTACGTCAAATTTTGCATATAATCTGTCGTAATAAACCCATTCGCCACCAATTTTAAATCTTGGAAGAACTTCCCAATCAAAAGTTAAAGCACCGGTAGTTTGAGCAGCATCAGATACGTGAATACCGGAAGCATAAATTGTTACAGGATCTAAACCCGAAGATTGTCCTGTTTCAATGTCGTAATAAATTGCTTCGGCATCGTTAATCCATTGCCAATCTCCAACCGAAACCATTACACCAAAATTAAGTTTATGAACTGGATAAATTTTGGCAACATACTCAATTCCTTTGTGATTGGCATCTATGCCAAGTAAATTAGCAATTGAATTTCCGGAGGTAATTGTATAAGATTTATCTAACCAAAGAGTGTAATATGCGTAGAGGCTTGATTGAAAAAAAGTAGATTTATAACCAAGACCAGCTTCACCGGTAATAACTTTTTCGGTTTGTACATCAGGATTTAAAATATTTTTATTGTTTAAATAAACATATTTAAAATAAGGAGGACGAGTAAAATATCCACCATTAACAAAAACATTAAATTGATCGGTGATATTATAATTAGCACCACCTTTTACGCTGTAAGTAAGTAAGTTAAACCAATCTGTAACTTGTCCTTCTTCGGGAGTATATAAGAAAAAATCTGTTCTTCTGTATCCGGTATTTGAAGCTGAAACTGAAATAAATGAAGCAAAATTATCAGAAGAATATTCAATTTGAGCAAATAAACCTAACCAAAGAACTTCGCCTAAACTATTATAATTAATAATATCGCCTTCGTAGAGAGGGGTTGAAGGATCTCTGTTTACATTATCAGAATTAAGAAAATAATTTCCACCCAATAAATCATCTATAGTATAAAAGTGATATCCTTTATAATAACGAGCATCAACACCACCTGTAAAAGTAACATTATTAAAGTCAGCTTTTAACGTAGAAAGAACTCCATACCAATCGTGTGAATTATTAGAATTAGCAATAATTACTTTAGAACCTGTTAAATTTTGAGCATTAATATCTTCTGCAGCATTAAAATCAAGGTATCCATCATTAGTTAAAAGAGTAGAAGCCGTTGGGTATCCGTTGTTTCTATCGTAAGTAAGTAAAGCAGTTTCTCCATAAATTCTACGTCCACCACCTTTTCCGTTCGAAGAATAAATAACTGTATTTAACTGAACCGAACTACTAATTTGCCAAAAATGATTTAATGAAATAACCGGTTTGTGATAAAAGTTATAAGCATAACTTCCTCCATAAATCTGACCATTTCTGTAACCATAATCCCAGTTAGATTGTACTCCGTCGGGTGAATTTCTGTACATTTGAATAGGTTTCATATTAGATCTTTGGTTATGCCATTGAGGAGCACCAAAAATGTTAAATGAAATTTGGCTTTTGTCAGAAAGTCTTTTTGAAACATTAAAATAGTAACTCCAAGCGTCAAAATTTGTGCCTTTAACATAACCATCAGCTTTAGTATGGCTTCCGCTCATAGTAACAGCCCAACCATTATCGTACATTCCGGTAGAAACAGTAAATCCAAGTTTTGAATAACCATTATTACCTATACCATAATAAACGCTTCCTCCTTTTTCCATGTCGGTAGTTTTGGTAAGAATGTTAATTGTTCCTCCAACCGATGAAATAGCAAGTTTAGAAGCTCCAATACCGCGTTGTACCTGCATTGTTCTGGTAACGTCTGAAAGCCCTGCCCAATTAGACCAGTAAACATGCCCAGTTTCCATGTCGTTAACAGGAACTCCATTAATAAGAATACCAACATTACGAGAGTCAAAACCCCGAAGATTAATACGGCTATCACCGTAACCTCCACCCTGTTTTGTAACATAAACACTGGGAGTTGTTTTTAATATTTCGGGAAATTCTTGCGAACCAAGTTTTTCGGTAATAAAAACAGGATCGATTGTAGAAACAGCAATAGGGGTTTTGCGGTCAACGGCAAACGAAGCAAATACTTTAATTTCTTCAATACCTATTGCATCTGCCGATAAATAAACTTTTTCTAAATCAAGCACATCACCTCCATCAACATTAATGTCTTGTTCAATGTCGATATAGCCAATAGAAGCTATTTTAAGTGTATTGATACCTTCTTCAACAATAAGTTCAAAATTACCGTCCAAATCGGTAATTGTTCCAATATTTGTACCTTTGATGTAAACTGTTGCGCCGGGAATACTTTGATTATTCTCCTCGTCAACTACTTGTCCTTTAACTGTTTGAGCATAAGTATTTACACCAAACAGAAAAAAAATACTTAGCAGTAAAAAACTAAATTTCTTCATGTTTTAGGGTTTTAAGTTAATGTGCAATTTTAAAGTTTTTTAATAATATACCAAAATATTCTTTCTTTACATATTATAAAACAATTATAGTAGCTTACAAAAAAATATTTATGCCAAATAGAAAACAATTTTTTTAAAAAAACAATAACAAAAAATATAATTTTCAATATTTATATTATTGATTTAAAATTAAAAAGTTATGGTTTGCTCGTTAATAGTAACAATATCAATATTATTTATTATTGTAGGAATTGTTCGTGTTATTCTGAACAGGGGAAAGAAGAATTTGATTTAAATCAATAACAGCATCGTCATTAAAACTAATGTTTTGTTCTACGTCATTATATCCTATTGACGATACCTTTATTGTTGTAACACTTTTATTAGTGTTAAATTCAAAAAAACCGTCCAAATCTGTTACTGTACCTATGCTGGTGCCTTTTATGTAAACCATTGCCCCGGCAATAGATTGACTGCTTACTTGGTCAACTACTTGTCCTTTAATAGTTTGAGCATAAGTATTTGCACTAAACAAAAGTACCATACAAAATAGTAAAAAACTAAACTTTTTCATATTTTTGGTTTAATAATTATTTTGCAATTTTAGAGTAATTAAGTACATTCACCAATATTTGATATTTAAGAAATTGTAAAACAATATTAATTTTATTTTAACATTAAAAACACAAATATTAAAATTCTTGTACAAAATATTAGAGTATTATTCTTTAACTTAAATTAAAAAAACTTTTGTAAAAATAATTAGATATTAAAAAAAATGTTCAAATTTGTAGAAATAAAAACTAAATAAATGAAAAAAATTAAATCTATATACATTAGAAGAAGTCCTCGCAAATTTTCTGATAAAAAAATAACAGAAAAACAAATAAATCTACTTTTTGAAGCAGCCAGATGGGCTCCATCTGCCAGAAATGAACAACCATGGCATTATTATTATGCACCTAAAAAAAACACTGATTTATTTAACAAAATGATTGATTGTTTAGTGCCTGCAAATAAGGAGTGGGCAAAAAATGCAGAAGTTATTATTTTAAGTGTGGGGAGTAAAATATATTCTAAAAATGAAACTCCAAATGTTTATTATAAGCATGATGTTGGAGCAGCTAATGCTTATTTAGCACTTCAGGCTGCTAAACTTGGTTTTCAGGTTCATCAAATGGCTGGTTTTTATGCTCAAAAAGCTATTGAATTACTAAATTTAGACGATAAAAAACTTGAACCTATTACATTTATTGCTGTAGGATATGAGTTAAAACCCGAAGAATTATCCGAAAGTGAACGTATAATTGAATTTGCCGAACGTACAAGAAAAAATATTGGAGAATTTGTTACTAAATTATAAGATTTAATATTGAAGATAAAAAATAGAAACATAAAATTTTTTGCAAATACAGTAATTGTTTTTGCAACACTATATTTGATAACCTCATTTTATATTTGGCTTTTTCCTTTAAATTATAATTCACCTAATAACACACGTTGGTGGCTGATAAACAAAACATTAGATAAAACATATAATTTACAGGATTCAACAATAAAAATTTTATTTTTAGGTGATTCCAGACCAAATGCCGGAATAAATTTTAATAAAATAAAAAATTCATGGTCGTTTTGCGTTGGAGGAGCCAGTCCTATAGAAAATTATTATATTCTACAAAAATATTTAAACACCTATAACAAACCCGAAACCTTATTTTTATCTATTTCTCCAAGATTTTTAACAACTCAATTTGCTTTTTGGGATATGGCAGTAAGAAATAAATTTTTCTCAAAAAACGATTTTAAAGAAATATTTTATTATAATAAAATAACGAGCGACACCTTGTTAAATAAAGCAAAAAAAATTAAGTTTTTTTTGTACAATATTAATTTTATAAAATATTATCAAGATGACATACGCAAAAGTTTAGTGTTTTTTTCTAAAAGTAAAAATCTAAAGTTAATAAATTTTATCATGAATAATAAAGGGAAAAGACCTCACCCCGATTTAAAAAATTATTGCTCGGATTTAAACTTTGAAGCCTCGATAGATAGTTTTCCAATATCGCCAATTTACGATTTTTACTTTACAAAAATATTTGAAACATGCTTAGAAAATGATATATTTTGCGTTTTTTATTCTATGCCCATGAACCAAAGTTCTTATGAAAAATTAAATAAAAAATTTGTAAATCAATACAGTACATATATTAATTCACAACAAATAATTTTTCCGTTGTTTGATATTAATCCGAATTTATATTCTTTTCCTGACTCTCTTTTCGGAGACGAATCTCACTTGAATTTTAATGGACAAACATATTATACCGAACAATTTTTAAAAAAATACCCCGAACTAATAAATTAACATTTTTTTTAATTTTTAATCAGAAAAAGCATCACACCTATATATTTCCAAAATTACTTTTTATCATACTCATTTCACTTATTAA
>JAFGXO010000109.1 GCA_016936595.1 Bacteroidales bacterium
AATCGAATAGTTAATAATGCAATTAGAATTCCTACTATCGAAATTACTATTAATCGTATTTTTGAGTTTGTTTTTATCATTTTAAAAATTCACCATAACGAGCAGAATTGTAGCAATAAATGTAAATGATAGCAGTAAGTTCAATTTTTTTATGATTTAATATTTTAATTAGAAACAGGTATTGAAAAACTACCAGAAACTTGTTCGTAAGAATTTTCGCCTGCCAATATCGCATCGAATGTTCCTTCAATAACACTGTTGCAGCAAGTAAGATTGATATTTAACGAACTTTCATTCATTCCGTCTTTCCAATAAGCACCAAAAGATTTGCCGTCATCGGGCAATGTTAAAGAAATAGAAGCATTTTCGTCATTCTTTGTGAATGTTTTTGGCGAATTGCCCAGCAGTTCAAAGCAAAGTGATAGTAGTTTTGGTTTCCGTTGATGTATATCATTCCGTCATCAACGCTGGCTTCGGCATTATAGCCCGATAATGTGTATTCTCTGTTTTTAAAGGTTAGTTTTATCATGGCTTGAGTTTAATTTTATTATTTGTCAAGTTTCACAATGTTGTTTATGACGATTTGTTTTAAAAGTTAGGTTTCAAAGTTAAAATTTTGTTTTTGAATTTCGGCATTGTTAAATTAATATAGCTATATTTCCATTCCTTTTAAGCATTAAAGGTTTCACAGAGTAAACTAACATATTTACAGCTTTTGAGTAACATTTTGATTTTCTACTCAATTGTGCAAAAAATGGCGAAAAAGACTATTGCATTGTTCAACTGTAAAAATTTCTTTTTTAGACTTAATATGCATATCATTAGGAACAAAATTTTCGTAAGGCTTCCAATAATCTGTGCATACTTTGTCTTCAATTTTTTACCAAAGCTTTTCTCCTGTTTTAGTACCTCTGGTGTCAATTTCACAATTGATGAATTTTTTCCCGTTTCTATCAACAGCAATCCAAATCCAACAGTAGTTTTTTTTGAACCGACATACGTGTGCATTTCATCAATTTCTACGACTTCAATATCTTCCGTGCTACGTATTTCATCAAGATGTTCTCCAAATGACTTAATCCAATTAAATACTGTAGCATGACTAACATTTAGAAAACGACCAATAGAACGAAAACCTAATCCTTCAAGATATAAAATCAGAGCATCTCGCTTTAATTTATTAAGTTTGCCAATATTTTCAACTGTAAAGCGATAATTACATTTTTTACATTTGAATCTTTGCTTTCCTTTAATTATAACATCTTAACAGAAATCTTCTGATTTACAATTAGGACATTGTTTCATTCTTAAAACAGTTTAGTTCAACAATTATGCATAGATACAAAAATTATATTAAATTAATAAAGTTTTTTTTGAACAAATTATTGTTTAATATTTGTTCCTGTTAATTTAGCTCCTTTTCTTTTTAAATATTTTTCTATTTTTTTATGTTCATATTCTTTTGCAATAATAATTGGAGTTTCGCCATAAGAATTTACGGCATTAATATCAGCTCCTTTTTTAACAAAAAGTTTAACCAAATCAAAATCTCCCTCTTTTACTAAATTAAAAAGCACGGTTGAACCGTCTGCTCTTCTAAGATCCCATATTGCAAAATCATCATCGTTTTTAAGTTCAATATCGGCGCCTTTGTCCATTAAAAATTTCATGATTTCAATATTTCCATAAAATGCAGCATACATAACCGGTGTCCAACCATTGTTATCTTTAACATTTAGTTCGGCTCCATTTTGGATAAGTAAATCAACTGTTTTAGTGTCTTCGTTATACATACAAGCAAGGTGAAGCGGGGTTTGTCCATCTATATTTTTATCAGTAACTAATGCTCCATTTTCAATAAGTAATTTTGATAATGCAAAGTTATGATCATCTGAAACAGACAATTGTAAGGGGGTATTGCTATAAACATCTTTAGCGTTTACATCTGCACCCTTGTGTAATAACAGTTCTGCTAATCGGTACTTATCCATTTCCGAACATGTAAAATGTAAAGCTGTATAACCCGGATTGTCCCAGTAATCAGCCGTGTCGGCAATTGTGGCGTTAATATCTGCTCCTAAATCAATTAGTTTTTCGTAAATATTAAAATCTAAATCTAATTGACTTGCTAATAGTAAGGGCGAAATATTATTTGCTCCTGTAATATTTACATCTGCCTCATTTTTAAGCAGTTCTGTAATAAAATCATCTAACTCATAATCAATTGCATAAAGCAAGGGGGTGTATCCGTCGGCATTTTTAATGTTTACATCTGCTCCTTTTAAAATTAAAAATTTAAAATTGTCAATGTTTTCAATTAAAATTGAAAAATGCAAAGCTGTATATCCCCCATAATAAACAGAATCAACTATTTTTTGGTTTATATCCACATCATTATCAAGTAGTAATTGAATAATATTTTCTGCACTATCAACGATGCTCGCAAAATGCATAGCACCAAAACCTCCGTAGTCTTCATTTTTTGAAGGAACTAAATAATTTAAATCGGCTCCGTTGTCAATAAGCAATTTTGTAAGCTCATAATTGTTTTTTATTAAGGATAAAAATAAAGGAGCATATCCGTTATGATCGCATATATTAACATCAGCTCCGTGCAAAAGTAAATAGTTTGTAATTTCTTCGTTTTCTCTTGAAACAGCCCATTGTAAAGGTGTCCAGCCTGTATCACTTTTATAAAATAATGAATATTCGTGTTGGTTTATATCTAATTTTAAATTTTCAACAAAATATTTTGTTAATTCAAAATCGTTTTTTCCTGCTGAAATTGCAAGTAAACTTCCATAATAAAAATCATCATTTTCTTCATATATCGCACCTCTTATTGTAAAGTCGGCGTTCCGATCAATCAAAAGTTTTACAATATTCATGTTTTTATTGTAAGTAGCCCACATAAGCGGTGTTGCTCCATTTTCATCAATCTGATTGATATTTGCACCGCTATCAAGTAAATTAACTAATGTTAATGAATCGTTATTTTTTACTGAAGGAAATAATCGTTCGCACCTGTTTTGTGAACTCACAAATTGACTTGCTAAGAGCAAAAAAATAATTGAAAAATAAAATTTTATGTTCATGATTTTTTAAGTTTTAATTTTTACAAAGTTAAAATTTTATAAAACGAATAAAAAAACATTTTAATGAATTTCATTTTTTTAAGCAATAAAATAAACATTTTAGTCTAAAACAAATGTTTGTCAAAAATTTTTAAGTTTGCAGATAATTTTTTTAAAATGAATTACAACGAAACTTTAGATTTTTTATTTAAGCAATTGCCTATGTATCAGCGAGTTGGTGAAGCTGCGTATAAGGCTAATCTCGATAATACAGTAAAACTTGATAATTATTTAAATAACCCGCATAAAAAATTCAAATCAATACACATTGCCGGAACAAACGGAAAGGGTTCTGTTGCTCATAGTATAGCGTCGGTTTTGCACGAAAACGGCTATAAAGTTGGTTTATATACTTCGCCACATTATTTGGATTTTAGAGAAAGAATTAAAATAAACGGTAAATTGATTTCCAAAGATTATGTGGTTGATTTTGTGCAAAAGCATAGTCCTTTTTTTTCTGCTCTAAAACCTTCTTTTTTTGAAATTACGGTGGCAATGGCTTTCGACTATTTTGCTAATCAGCAAGTTGATTTTGCTGTTATTGAAGTTGGTATGGGCGGAAGATTAGATTCTACGAATATTATTACTCCTATTTTATCAATTATTACAAATATTGGTTTTGATCATACGCAATTTTTGGGGAATGAGTTAAGCCTAATTGCTAAAGAAAAAGCTGAAATTATTAAAAAAGATGTTCCGGCTATCATTAGCGAAAAGCTCACAAATTTAAAGTCTGTTTTTTCTAATAAAGCTCAACAAGTTGATGCTCCTGTTTTTTTTACTGATCATAATTATTTCGTGCAAAATTATTTTTATAATTCTGATAATCAGATTGTTATAAATATAAATAAACATCAAAAAATAGCTTTTAGTAATCTGATTTTTGGTTTATCGGGCTTGTATCAACTTTCTAATATTTTAACTGTTGTGCAAGCTATTGATGTGTTGCAAAAAAATATTAGTATTACTGAAAAATCTGTGTACGATGGTTTAAAAAATGTAGTTAAAAATACGGGAATAATGGGTAGATGGCAAATTTTAAGCACAAATCCGTACATTATTTGTGATGCCGGGCATAATTTTGATGGTATATCTATGGTTATAAATCAGATACATTCTTTAAATTATGCTAATTTGCACTTTATTTTTGGTTCGGTAAATGATAAGGATATGTCAAAAATATTTAAACTTTTACCTTCTGATGCAAAATATTATTTCACTAAAGCACAAATAGTTAGAGCATTAGATGAAAAAATTTTGAAAAATTCGGCAAATTCATTTCAACTTGTTGGACAAAGCTACACATCTGTTGATCTTGCAATTCACGAAGCTATAAAAAATTATAATAAAGGTGATTTGATTTTTATTGGCGGCAGCACCTTTATTGTAGCCGAAGCTATTGAATTTTTTTCAAAAAAAATATAATATAAAACAATTTAATAATTTAAATACATGCTAAGTTTAACATATTAAAAAAACTTAATTTGCAATTTGGAACTGTTCAAATTCGTTATATTTGCACAAATAAATTTATGGTAATAATAAAAAGAGTCAAAATACGTTATATACTCCAGCTCAATTTTTTATTGAGATTATTTTTTTAAAAAATGTATTTTGCAAAATAAATTAGCTAATAAATATTATTGTCAAAAACGTTCTAAAGAACTAAGCCGAATTATATACATAAATCGTTAGTTTTTAAGTTAAATGTTTAAAGTTCATTAAGTTACATAGAATTAATATTTTTTTTAATAGCTCAAATTTCAGCTATTAAATTTGAATAAAAAATCAACATAAACTTTTGACTTTATATTATTTATGAAAAATGTGGGGTATGAGTTAACAATTACAATTTAACCTTTTAAAAAAAAACTTTTTCGATTTTTCAGATAGAGTAGGGTGATGTTTTGAAGAGTTAATAATTACAGTTAAAAATTAAACATGAATTTAAAAATAAAAAAAACAAAATGATGAAAATTAAAATCTTATTATTCGTTTTATTATTTTCAGGAAGTTCTTTGCTTGCTCAGAAAGTAAAATTATCAGGTGAAATTTCGGGTGGAAATTTTACCGAAATTCAAATAAAAGACGTATTAACCGGCGATGTAGTTCAAACAACCGAAGTTAAAGATAAAAAATTTGACTTTAAATTTGATCTTGATAAAGAAGATATATATGCGTTGTTTTTAGATAACGATAACTATATGCTAATAGACTTAAAACCAGGTGATAAAATTGAAGTTTATTATGATTTAAATGATTTTGATGCTATTACAATTGATGGTTCTGAAAGCACAGAACTTTATATGTATTACATTAAAACAGTAAGAGCAATGACTGATTTAGATGAAAAGGTTGTTTTTACTGATAGTTTAATAAATGCAAATTCTGATAAGCTTATTTCGTTATTGTTTGGATTTAATCTTGGTTTTGACGGGAATGTTGATACTCATAAAAAATTAATAGATGGGTTAGCTACTGAATTTTCAGATAATGCAATTTATCTGGATTATGTTTCAGAGTTTAATTCTGCCAATGCAACAGCAATTGGTTCAATTCCTCCTGATATTGAGCTTGAGGATAAAGACGGAAATATTGTTACTTTATATTCCCTACGTGGTCAGTATGTTTTGCTTGATTTTTGGGCTGCATGGTGTCGTCCTTGTAGAGGCGAAAGTCCTACTTTAGTTTCGGCTTACAATAAGTATCATGATGATGGTTTTACTATTTATAGTGTTTCATTAGATCAAACTAAAGATGCTTGGTTAAAGGCAATTGATGATGACGGTATAGGAGCATGGTACCATGTTAGCGATTTAAAAGGTTGGCAAAGTTCTGCTGGTCAATTATACGGAATTAATTCTATTCCTGCTAATTTTTTAATAGGTCCTGACGGTAAAATTGTTGCAAAAAATTTAAGAGGTGCTTCTTTAGGTTCTGAATTATCAGATATTTTTAATCACTAAATTGGTTTGAATTTTTACAAAAAACTGTTCGATAGGCGAACAGTTTTTTTTTGCTTAAAAATATTTTAAAATAGATGAAAGAAGTTTATTACAAAACCTTGTATAATTTCACCGGTTTCAGGGTCTAATTCAGAACCAAACATGCTATGAGGAATTGAATAAATTAACAATAAAATGATTGATGCTAAAAGTGTTAAAGTTGGTCGATTTTTCTTTATGTTTAAGCCAACGGCAATTCCCCATGCTACTAAAGCTATAAGTGTTTTATTATCAGTTAAATCCCAGCCAAAAGGTATTCCTGTCCATAAATCACCAAATGCGTATTTTTGAACAATAGGTCCTAATATTCCTCCTCCAATAAATAGTAAAATAAACGTAATAATTCCATAAAATTTATGTTTTTGCTCTTTTAGTGTTGCAAAAATACCTGATAAATTTGAAAGTAACATTGCTAAAAACATAAATAAAATATGTGGCATTAAAATATATGCCGGAACGTCTCCTTTAAATCTGATAATTATAGGTGTTGCACTGTTGTCAAAAATTACTTCATTATTTTGATAAATAGTTATAAAATATTCGAGTTTACCAGCCGGAGGCTGAACCGGGAGCTTTGATACTAATCCGGAGTCTGTTTTGGTAAATGAGAGTGTTGTCCAGGCGTTAGTTGTAGGATATTTTTTGTAATTTATTGTGCCGGAAATATTTTGGGGTAACTTCAAAAAAATTTCGGCATCTTTTTGTTCGCTGCTTCTAATTAATTTAAACTTATAAATAGTATTATCAATACTAATTTGAAGGCGTTTAGGATAAGTTGGTCCTGTTTTATGTTGATAAACAGCTGCAAATAAGGTTATTAGAACAGCTAAAATCCATGCAATAGTTTTTTTCATTACGGTTATTAATCAAATAATTTAACAATAGTTTCGTCTTCAAAATAATTAAAATAATTATTTGCATCGATAAATTCATTGGCAAGTTGTAATTTTTTTTCTTGAAGTTTTTGAATTTTTTCTTCAACAGTACCAAAGGTAATAAATTTAAGAGCAAAAACATTTTTTGTTTGTCCAATTCTGTGCGAACGAGCAATAGCTTGGCGTTCAATTGCCGGATTCCACCACGGATCAAGAATAAAAACGTAGTCGGCAGATGTTAAATTTAGTCCAACTCCTCCTGCTTTAATTGAAATTAAAAATATTTTTATTTTGTCGGTTTTTTCAAATTTATTTATTATTTTTTGTCGGTTTGATGTTTCTCCTGTTAAAATTTCAAAAGGAATTTTTTGTTTAATAAATTTATTTTCAAATACTTTAAGATGTTTTACAAAGCTTGAAAAAATTAAAACTTTGTGTCCTTTATTGGTAATTTCTTGTAAACGGTCACAAACTTCGTCAAACTTACCCGATGAAGAGTTTTCGTCAATCATTGATGGATGACAGGCTATTTGTCGGAGTTTTGTTAAGGCTTGTAAAATATAAAAGCTTGATTTTTTAAGTGTTCCGTTATTATAAAATTCTATTATTTTATTTCTTATTTTCGATTTTTCTTGTTCGTATAATTTTTCTTGCTCTTCGGTCATTTCGCACAAAATGGTTTGTTCTTCAATTTCGGGTAAGTCTTTTCCAACTTCTTCTTTTGTTCTTCTTAAAATAAAAGGTGCAATTATTCTTTTTAATTCAATCTTTGTTTTTTCGTTGCTTGTTTTTTCTATTGGAGTAATATAATTTTCTCTAAAAAATTTGTAACTTCCTAATAACCCCGGATTTACAAAATTTAGTTGAGTCCATAAATCTCTTAACGAATTTTCTATTGGTGTTCCGGTTAAAACAATTTTGTTTTTTCCGTTAAGTAATTTTATTGCTTGATAAGTTTTAGATGTGTGATTTTTAATGTACTGACTTTCATCTAAAATAATATAATTAAAGTTTATTTCAAGAAAAATGTCAAGGTCGTTTCTTGCTATCCCGTATGATGTAATTATTAAGTCGGCAGTTTCAATTTTGTCAATTAATTTACTGCGTTCGTTACCGGCATAAATTACGGCATTAATTTTAGGTGTATTTTTTTTAACTTCGTTATACCAGTTATGGAGCAAAGAGCGTGGTACAATTACTATATTAAGATTAGTACTTTTTTGTTTTTCAGATGTTTTTTTGTCAAATTTATTTGGATCTTCTTCAAGGCTTTTTAAAACACCCGACAGAATTTGAACAGTTTTTCCAAGCCCCATATCATCAGCAAGGCAGCCTCCAAAATTATTTGTTCGTAGTTGGTTTAGCCACGAATAGCCAATTTCTTGATAATTTCTGAGTGTGGTTTTTAGAGTTTTTGGAAGCCCAATTGTATGGGCGGTCGGATTTTTAAAAAATTCTTCTAATTGACTAATGTTAAGTTCTTTAGCCTCACTAAATTCTATATCTAACAGAGCAAAAAAGTGAATCTTTTTAAGTTTTAAATGACTTTTTGATGTTTTTTTAGCAAATTTTAAGATGTTTTTATATTTTTGAAACCAAACATTTGGAATAATTGCAATTTCATTGTTGGGTAGCACAATTTCGTGTATATCGTTTAAAATATTTTCTTTAAGTTTATAAAATGAGATTTCGTATTCTCCAAATTTTACAATTGCACTAATGTCAAACCAATCAATTTTATTTTCAATTTTAAAATCTAAGCTGACATTTTTTACAAAGTATTTTTTTTGAGCAAATTGTTGTTTTATTTTAAAGCCCCAATTGTCAAGTGTTTCGTTATTTTCGTTTAACCAATTTATTGATGTTTGAACTTGAAATTCTTTTATTTTATTGCTTGTTTTAACTTTAAATCTATTTTCGTGGATTTCTAAATCAGAGAAAGATGACAATAATTTTATGTATTTATCTTCCCATTTTTTATCGCGCGAATATTTTGTAATGTTAAAGGTTTTTTTGTCTAATTCAACAAAATTTGGCATTTTATCAAAAAAATTAAAGATTTTATTTCCATAAATAAATTTTGGTATAAAAGCAAGTTCTCCGAGCCAGTCTGTTTCTATGTATAATTCAGCTTGTTTTTCAACATTTGGTTCAATAATTTCAAATCCTTTGGTTTTAACATTGTGGTCTCTAACAGTTTTTAGAATAAAATTTTGAAAATATTTCATTTCCATTTCTTTTGGCACTTGAACAAATTGTTTGTCGTAAAAAGGTCTGAGTTTTTTAGCGTCTATTTCTTCAATAATCATTAAAATATGTTCAAGTTCTATTAGAGCGGGTTTATTTAAAAGAATTATTGGTTTCTTTTTAAAAATTGAAATTTCTTTTTCGCCAAACAAAACTGTAAGATAATATTTTATTCCTTCTTCTGTTCTTTCAAAATTGAAAATTGCTTTTCCGGGGGTAGAGTCTATTGAAATTTTATCTGATTTATAAATATGTTCGTATCTGTATGGTTTATAATATAAATTAATTGTATTTTTTTTTAATAGCTCTAATAGATGTTTTATGTGTTTTTCTATATAAGGTCTAATTCTTTTTGTAATATAATCATCATCGAGTGAGGAGAAAAAATCGGTAATTGATAATTTTTTATTTTTATTAAAAAAAGCATATATTTTATCGTCCGAAAAATTATCAATTACGGTAACTATCTTTTTTTGAATTTCTGTGTATCCGTCTGGTTCGTCTATAATGTCTTGAAAAACAACACTTCTAATAATTTTACAAAACTCTTCGTTACAGTTGCCAACAATTAATGGAATAGCTATATAACCAAATAAATGGTGTTCACGGATACCAACTACAAACATTTCTTTTTCTTCTATCAAGATATTATTTTTTATAGATTTGTTGCAATTTTTAATGCAATTTACAAATATATAATATTATTTCTTTTTGAAAAAATAATTTCAAATATTGATGAAATTATCTGATTAATTTGAAATGATATAATAATAATTAGTATAAGTATTGTTGTTTTTTTAATTTATTTTTAGTTAAGTGAAATTTGTTAAGAGGTCTGTATTTTAGTAATTTATTGAACACTGATTTTAATTGTATCTTGAAATTCAATTTGTCCATGCAGAAAAGATGTGAATGTTATAGAGCTTTCTCCTTTTTTATTTGCTATAAAAATATGTTTTCCGATCAATCTGTCGCCTCCATCATCATTTGGGTTATAATTTTTATTTGCATATTGAGATTCAGTTTTAATAAATTTTATAACTCCGGGATTTGTAATAGAATAATCAAAATTCAAATCAGCAGATGGGATAGTTTCAAATGAATATGTTAAAATATTTCCTTTTTCAACAATAACTTTATCTGAAATATTATTAAGAATAATTGTATCATTCATTATACTTGAAGTGTTTTTGGGGTTATCGCAACTGCTAAAAAAATATAAAATTAAAAAAAAAGCTATAATTTTCATTATTGTTCTTTATTAGGATAAAGTTTTTCAATAAATTCTTGATATTTTTCTGAAATAACTTTTCTTTTTAATTTTAAAGTGTTTGAAAGTTCACCGGTTTTAATAGAAAAGTCATGATAAATAAGTTGAAATTTTCTAATTTTTTCGTGTTCTCCGAGTTTTTTGTTTATTTTTTGAATTTCTTTGTGAATAGCTTCTTTAACTTTTGGTAAATTTGCGAGTTCAGATGTATCTTTAACTTCAATTTTTTCATTTTTAGCCCAATCTTCAAAAAATTCAAAATTTGGTGAAATAAGAGCACTTGGGAATTTTTGATTTTCGCCAACAACCACAGCTTGTTTTATTAAAAATGATTCTTTAAGTTTGTTTTCAATTACTTGTGGTGCAATATATTTTCCGCTCGAAAGTTTAAAGATTTCTTTTTTTCTGTCGGTAATTTTCAAAAAACCCTGTTCGTCAATTTCGCCAATATCGCCTGTTTTAAACCAACCATCATCAGTAAAAACTTCGGCTGTTTTTTCGGGTTCTTTATAGTAGCCTATCATTACATTTGGTCCTTTTGCCAGAATTTCGCCGTCTTGGGCTATTTTAATTTCAACATTTTCTAAAATTGTTCCTACTGTGCCAATTTTAATTTTGTCTTTTTTGTTATAATTTACTGCAAGAATTGGTGAGGTTTCAGTTAGTCCATAACCTTCAAAAACTTTAAATCCGGCAGCCCAAAAAATTCGGGCTAAACGCGGCGAAAGAGCTGAACCTCCACAACCTAAAAATTGAATATTAGGGCTTAAAGCGTTTCTCCATTGCGAAAAAACTAATTTGTTAACAAGATTGTATTTTGCTTTAAAAACCGGGTTCATTTTTTTGTAAGGGTGAAAGTCTTCGGCTACCTTTAGTGAGAGTTCAAACATTTTACGTTTTACTGCCGGCAGTTTTTTAGCTTTGGCTGTTATTTTTTCAAATATTGCTTCTAAAAGTCTTGGTACTGTAATAAAACCGTCAACTTGTAGTTCGTGTAAATTATCGGCAACTTTTGCTACTCCTTCGGCGTAATATATGCTTATACCTTTAAGTTGATACATGTAATTTGTCATGTGAGCAAAAACGTGAGAAAGGGGCAAAAAGCTTAAAACTGTATGGTTGTGGTTCAAATGAAGACGTTGAACGCTTGCATTAGAGTTACTTAATATATTTTTATGAGAAAGCATAACACCTTTTGGAACGCCGGTTGTGCCGGAGGTGTATATGAGTGTAGCTACGTCGTCTTCGTGAACCGATGCTTTTCTGTTTTCTATTTCTTGTTTGTTTTTTCCAAAATATTTAGCACCTTCTTCTGCTAAACTTATACATTTTGGTGTCCCTTCAATATCGTCGAAGGAATAAATTTTTTCTATGGTTTTTATTTTAGATGCAATATCTTTTATTCTGTTTAGAATAGTTTTGTTTGAAACAAAAATAATTTTTGATTCGGAATGTTTAAATATGTATTCAAATTCTTCGTCGCCAATTGTTGGATATACAGTTACATGCACAGCTCCAACCATAGAAATAGCCATATCAACAAAATTCCATTGAGGTCGATTATTTGTTACAGTTGCAATTTTGTCGTCTTTTTTTATGCCTAATTCTATAAATGCCGAAGCAATATTATATGAAAATTCTTTGTATTGTTTTGCCTCATATTTTATCCATTCTTTACCTATTTTTTCTGATAGAAACATTTTTCCAATAGTGTCAGGATTTTTTTCAAATCTATCAAAAATATCAAATATTCGTTTAATTTGGTTCATTGTGCAGTATTTAGTTTTGCAAATAAAATAAATTTTGTTGAATTTTAACATTATTTATTTTAATGCACTTTTTGTATTCTTTTGTTGTTTTTTTTATTATGTTTTTTTATAATTTTAAATGATGCTCCCTGTTTTATAATTTTATTATTATTTCAAAAAAAAGTATTTGTTTTATTAAAATATTTACAAATAATTTTATTAATTTATCCAATTGATGTTATTTTTGGGGTGTTTTATAGCTTTTTTGTATTTATATTTAGGATATCCAATAATTAAAGAT
>JAFGXO010000110.1 GCA_016936595.1 Bacteroidales bacterium
CAATTCCTTTTTCAATTCCTCTTGTCTCTAAAAAATCGGCAATGGAAACAAATTTTTTATTTATTTGTATAGTGTCATTTTTCATGGCTTCAATTATTTTTTGAAATAATTCTGTGTTAATATTTGAATAAATGTAAGTTGCAACCGTTTCAGAAAAATAATCCCTTTTCTGAGGATCGGTAATTGAATTTAGTTCAATTAAAATGTCGCGTATTTTATTTTCAAAATTACTAAAAATATTTTTAAAAAGCAAAATACTTGCTTTAAGTTCAAAACTGTCATAAATTGTTTTTATTTGTGAGTCTGTAAGAGTGTTTGTGTCAACTAATTCGTATTCAAATTTTGGAATATATTTTATTAAATTATCATCTACTCCTTCAATAATGTTTTCCATAGAATTTTTAATCCATTTTTCTCTGCCGTGATAAAAAATTATAGGAATAATTGGGCTTAGTTTTTGTTTTTGTTTTATTTGCATTTTCCAAATCCTTAGAATATATTCCATTAGTTGAATGTAAGGGTTTGTAACCGAATAACTTTTATGTTCAAAAAGAAGTGTTATTTTTATTGTTTTGTTGTTTTTATATTCGCAATTATATACAATATCAGAAAATGTTGTTTTTAAATTTTTATTAGAATATTCGGTTGTATCTAATTGTAGGGTGTCTAATTTTAAGTTTTTAACTAATTTTTCTGAAAGATTTTTTTCCACAAACTCTTTTGCTTCTTCTTTTCTCGAAAAAACTTCTTTGAAGAATTTATCGTGTGTATTTATGATTTTTTTATTCACTTTTATATATGTGTTTTATTCATTTTTTGGCAATTTTGAAGCATTTATTTTTATTTGTTCATAAATTAAATCAAGTTTTGTGTAAATCAATGAACTTATAGTTATTGTTTTTCCGTCGAATATAAGTTTTAAATTTTTCATTTTGATGAAATTTTCCTTTATCTCGCCAAAATCATAGTCTTTAATTTGTTCGTATTTATAAAATTTTGTCTTTTGATTTAAAATATATTTTACTTCAATGCCATTGACAAAAACTCTGATTGTTTTTAGCGTTGTTAATACAAAAATTACTATAGCTAAATATATAAAAACTAATACCCAAGCTTTTATTGTTAAAAAAGAACCCAAAGATGTAGTTAATATTATTATCATAAAAAACAACACAAGAAGTAAAAAATACAGTGATATTTTTACGTTAGATTTGAATAAAAATTCGTTTTTTTTTAATTTGCTTTCCATTTCGTTGTTTTTGTGTAGTGCAAAAATAAAAAAAATATTATTCGTTTATGCAAGAAATAATTATTTTTACATTTTAAAATAAACTTATGAATAGCAAAATTTATCTAATTATATTGTTAATTTTTAATTTTGGATTTGTACATAGTCAAACATCTGAAATAGATAGTCTAAAAAAAGTTGTTGATACAATTTCTATTGATTCTTTAAAAATTAAAACTTTGTCACAAATCGGTTATATGTATTCTTATCAAAATGCTGATAGTTCGATTAAATATTTTAAACAGGCAATAAAATTAGCTAAGGATTTGCAAATTTTCAGATCGGAGGTTTTGGCTTATATAAATTTAGGTTACGTTTACATATATCAGGGACAGTATTCTTCTGCCGATAGTTTATTTGATTTAGCAAATAATATTGCAATAAACTCTAATTTTAAAAAAGGGCAAGCGGAGTCAATTTATTCAAAAGGAATAATTCATGATTATAAGGGAGAATATACCGAAGCAAATGAATATTATTTGCAAGCTTTAGAAATTACGCCTTCAAAACGAGATTCTGCAAGATATTATATTGTAATTGGTAATGTTCATATTCGTAGGGCTTATTATATTCTTGCCCTCGAAGCTTATCAAACGTCTTTAAAAATGATGCAAGACATCAGATATAGATATGGTATTGCTACTTGCTATTTGAATATCGGCAATGTTTATCTTGATCAAAATGAATTTAAAAAGGCTCTTTCTTCTTACATTGCAGGTTTAGTTATTTATAAAAAAATGAATAACCTGCAGTCTATAGCTGTGTGTTACAATAATATAGGTACGGTTTTAGATCATTCCGGAAATTATAAAACTGCGTTTGGATATTACTTAAAAACACTTGAATATTATACTCAAGCAAATGATATTTATGGAGTAGCACATACTTATTCAAACATAGCAACATGTTTTGCTCAAGATGGTAATTACGATTCTGCATTTTACTACTTTAATGAGGCTGAACAATTAAAAATTGATCAACAAGACAATGAAGGTTTATTGATAATATACAATTCAATGGGAAGCACCTATAAAGATATGGGAAATTATTCTCTTGCAATTAAGTATAGTCTAAAATCTTATGAAATGGCTAAACAAATAGAATCGTTAAGTCGTCAGCGTGAAGCAGTTGAAGTTTTGGCTGATGCTTATTCGTTAAATGGCGATTTTAAAAATGCATTTATATATGAGAAAAGATTTAAGGAATTACACGATAGTATTTATAATGAAGAAAATCAGAAAAAATTAACCCAACAAGAAGTAAAATTTGAGTATGATTCTAAGATTAAAATACAACGAATTGAGCAAAAACGGCTGAAACAATTGCATCAAGCTGAATTAAAACGTCAAAATGTAATTAAAACTGCATTTATTATTGGTTTTATGTTGTTGTTTTTCCTTTTGTTTTTTGTTTATCGAGCTTATCTTATCAAAAGGAAGTCTAATATTTTAATAAGAGAACAAAATAATGAAATTGAGCAAAAAAATGTTGAATTGGAACAGCAAAAAGAAGAAATAATGGCTCAATCTGAAAGTATTGAGATTGCAAATGTTGAGATTACTAAACAAAAACAGGCATTAGAATTAAGTCATAAACACGTTACCGATAGTATCAATTATGCAAGCCGAATACAGAATGCGATTTTTACTGATGATTATTTTTTTAGTGATTTTTTTTCAGATTATTTTATCTTTTTAAAACCAAGAGATATTGTAAGTGGCGATTTTTATTGGTTAAAACAAACCGAAAAACATATTTTGCTTGCCGTAGCCGATTGCACAGGACACGGAGTTCCGGGTGCATTTATGAGCGTACTTGGGATTTCATTATTAAATGAAATATTGCGTCGCGAGGATATTTTTACTGCTGCCGAAACTTTGGAGTTTTTGCGTAAAAATGTAAAACTGGCTTTAAAACAAACCGGCAACGAAGATGAACAAAAAGATGGAATGGACATGGCTTTTGTTGCAATTGATAAAAATTTAAAATCAATGCAATATGCCGGGGCTAATAATCCCTTGTACATCACAAGAAAAAATGAACTTATTGAATATAAGTCAACTCGAAATCCAATAGGGATCTATGTTAAAGAAAAACCTTTTGTAAATAATACCATTGAGCTTGAAAAAGATGATCAAATTTATCTTTTTTCCGATGGTTACATTGATCAATTTAATGGTGAAAATATGGAGAAATTTAAAGTTATTAATTTCAAGAAAATGATAACAGATATTTCAGATAAACCAATGACCGAACAAAAAAATATTATTGATAGAACTCTAATTCAGTGGCAAAATAATTTTAAGCAAGTTGACGATATTTTAATTGTTGGTATTAAAATTTAACATGCATTTTTGTGCGATTTTTTAAATAAAATTATTACTTAAATTCAACTTCAAAAAGTCGTGCCCAATTTTTTCCGGTTATAAAAATACGTTCGTTTTGTTTGTCGTAAGCAATTCCATTAAGTACGTCGGTTGAGGGAGTTTTTAGCGAATTTGGAAGTATTCCGCTTAAATTAATTTTTTCTAAAACTTTTCCTGTGGCAGGATCTATAACTACAATAAAATCAGTAGTATAAACATTTGCATATATCAAGCCGTTTATCATCTCAAGTTCATTTAAGTACATTATCTTTTTTTCATTATCGAAAACCTGAATTTTATCAACAATACTAAAATTGGTAGGCTCAATAATGTAAATATTATTTGTTCCATCAGACATGTAAAGGTGTGTATCATCGTTAGTTATTCCCCAACCTTCGGTGCTGTAATTAAATTCGGCGATAATGCTAAGTGTTTCTTTATCAAGAACATAAGCAACATGGTCTTGCCATGTTATTTGGTATATTTTGTTGTTAAAAAGAGCAATTCCTTCTCCAAAAAAGTTGTTAGGAATTATTATACTATTCAATATTTCGCCGGTTTCTACTTTTGTTTTTCGTAACGAAGATCTTGTTTCTAAACCCGTTGATTCATATAAAGTTCCTTCATGATAAAATAGTCCTTGTGTGTATGCTTCAGGATCATGGTTGTAACTATTAATTACTTTATATCCAACATTTTTTGGTGTAATATCAGAAAAAAGCGTAACCGTTTTATCAATTGTTTTTTGTTTATCATCAGAATAAACAATTATTTTTATTTTTTGAACTCCAACCCTAAAATTTTCAGTGTTAAAAGTATAGTCAAAATTGTTTGTGAATTTTTTTTCTAAAATATCATTCACAAACAAAACAATGGTATCTATTTTGATAGTATCAGTAATATCAAAACTTATAGAAACACTATCACCACATTTATATTGTTTCTGATTGATAAATTCAAAAGAAAAATTGAAATTTAATGCTTGATGATTAACCGTTTGAGTATTTGTGTCGGTTTGATTATTTGAAACATCATTGTTTTCGTTACAACTGTTTAAAAAAAAACTTGCAAAAAAAATAACAATAAAAGTAGTGAGTTTTAATATTTTCATTTTTGTAATGTTTATAAGTTTTGTAAATTTGAAAAAATATTTTTAGCAAAAAAAATAAAAAAATTGGAACTTATGTTAAAAAAGTTGTCAATACTTATTCTGATATTTTATCCGGTCATATTAATGGCTCAGGATATTAGAGTTGTCCGAAATTCACAAGGTAAATATGGTTTTGTGGATAAATTTGGTGATACCATAATAGATTGCAGTTACGACTATGCCGAAGATTTTTACGGTGGATTGGCTTTAGTTAAAAATAATTTACGATACAAGATTGTTGATACTGCCGGTAATTTGCATGATTTAGCCGACTATGACGGCTCGGCGGTGTACAGACATGATATGGGCGAATTTCATTCGGGCTTACCTGTTATTGTTAAAGAATGGGATTGTTCGTATATTAGTTCCAGCGGCGATGTTTATCTTGAAATCCCCTATCAAGATGCGTTTTCTTTTAATGCCGGTAAAGCTAAAGTTATTGACGGTGATAAGTATAATTACATCAGTAAAAATGGACTATTGCTTGATGATTGGACGTTGATAGAAGATAATTACCATGCCATTAAAAATGGAGACAAGTTTGGATATATAGACAGAAACGGAAAACTTGTTATTGACTACGAGTTTTTAAAAGCAACAGATTTTCAAAATGGATACGCTCAAATTAATAACGGAACTTATTGGGCTGTAATTGATAAACAAGGTCGTAAAATTTCTGATTGGTACGAAGTTATTCATCCCTTTGAAAGCGATTTAGCTATTGTGGAAAAAATTGGAAATATTGGGTTTATAAATAAAAACGGACGTTTTATGGGACAATGGTACAATAGTATAGTTCCTTTAGATTATGGACTTTTTAAAGTTGAAAAATACGATCAATTTGCTATTGTTAATAACGAAGGGTTTTTAGTAACTCAATGGTTTCAGGAAATTTACGACTATAAAAACGGATATGTAAAAGTTAAAAAAGACGATAAATTTGCTTATTTGAATAAAATTGGCGCTATTGTTATTGGTTGGTATGATAAAATTGATGAAGTTAATAATGGAATTGTGAGGATTTCTAATAATAATAAACACGCATTTTATAACGTTGAGAAATTTATCACAAGTGAATTTTACGACTATATTGGCAACTTTTATGATGGCTTAGCGGTTGTAAAACAAGGCGATAAATTTGGTTATATCGACAAAAATTGTGTGCTTGTTTTTCCGATAGAATACAGCAACGTTTCCGATTTTAACGGAGGAATTGCTCAAATAGAAAAAGATAACAAAGCGGCTTATGTTAATACTTCGGGCGAAGTTGTTTTAGGTTGGTACGAAAGTAAAACTTATATTTTTAATGAACCTCCAAGAGGGCTTGTTGCTCTTAGATTTGGTGCAAAATACGGTTTTCAAACAATTAATGGACGCAGAGTTATTCCCGCAAAATTTGACTACGCTGAAAACTTTAGCGACGGTTTGGCTCTTATCAAAAATAATCCCAGAGATATGTACATCAATAGAGCCGGCGAACTTAAACCTTTATCTGCTTATCCTAATGATACAACTTTAAGGTTAGATGTTGGTTATCAGCATACTAATCAGCCAATTAAAATAAAAGTATGGGATTGTGCTTTTATTGATTATAACGGAGATATTGTTTTTAATTTGCAAAATATTACTGATGCCTTTTCTTTTAAAAGCGGTAAAGCAATGGTTGTTAATGGTGAAAAGTATAATTATATTGACTTGTCGGGTAAAATTATTGGAAACTGGACTGATTTCCCTGACGATTTTAATGCAGATTTTAAAAATGGAAAATTTGGTTTTATAAATAAAAATGGAGACCTTGTTATTGATTATAAATTTAACCGTGCAAAAGATTTTTCGGGTGGTTTGGCTCAAGTTAGGGTAGGCAGTCGCACCGATGGAAAGTATGGGTATATTAATCGTTCCGGTGAATTTGTTACCAAAATGTACGACGAAATATCCGATTTTGATAACGGAATAGCCATCGTAAAATTAAACTCAAAATATTCTGTTATAGATACTTCGGGGTACGAAATTGCTCAATGGTACGATAAAATTGAAAGTTTTTCCGAAGGATTTGCTTTAGTTAAAAATGCCGACAAATATACTTTTATAAATTCAAAGGGGGGGCAATTCAATGAATGGTTTACTGATGCCGACGATTTTAATGGCGGAATGGCTAAAGTAAAAATATATGACAAATGGGGATTTATTAACCGACGTGGTGAACTAATTGTTAGAACTGTTTATGATAATGTTTGGAATTATCAAAATAATATTGCTAAAGTAGAAAAAGATGGTTTGTTTGCTTTTATTGATCTAAACGGACGTCTTATTACCGATTGGTATGAACGAATTTTCTTCTTTTCCGACGAAAGAGCTGTTGTTGTTAAAGATAAAAAATGGGGATATATTGACATTTCCGGCAAAGTTGTTATAAATATTATGTATGATAGAGCTTTTGCTTTTTCAAACGGAGAGGCTCTTGTTGTTCAAAATGGGGTGATGGTTAAAATTGACAAAGACGGACAAATTATTCCCGATTAAACATCTTTTATAAAAAAAAATATTAATTTGAAAAAAAATATTTATGAAATTTGCAGATCTACACATACATTCTACTCTTAAACCTTTTTCTTATTTTTCGGCTGATCCTAAAGATGTTAGAGGAAGTATTTGGTATCAGGATTTGCCGCATAAACGTGAGCGCGACAATGATTTAGTTAACTTTACTCAAGCCGACTTTACAACTATGGCTCAAAGCGGTATGAAGCTCATTTTTATTGCGTTATATCCTATGGAACAAGGGTGGGTTAATTCTTTTGATACGGGTGTTGTTGTTGATGCTATTGTTCATTTATATACTAAATTCCCTTTTGCCAGAATAAATCAGATTCAAAAAGAAAGTTATAATTATTTTAATGAACTTCAAAAAGAATATTCTTTTTTGAAAAAAGAAACCCAAAACCCAAGATCTATTAAGATAAATGGCGAAGATAGAGAAATTCAAGCAAAATTTCCTCGTTCAAAAAAGGAATTTGAACAATTTTTGGAAGAGGAAAATACTTTAATAATTATTCCTACAATTGAAGGTGCAAATAGTCTTATTAGTGGAAACGGCAAAAATATGGCTGATTTTAATCTTGAGCAAACTTTGCGTAACATTCAACTTATTAAACAATGGCCAACCCCACCTATTTTTATAACTTTAGCTCATCATTTTTATAATGGAATTTGTGGTCATGTTAAAAGCATTTATCCAAAAGGAAAAATACAGGAATTTGTCCAAAAAATTCTTATTCAACAAGCCGAAGGTATAGATGTTGGTATTACTTTAAAGGGTGAAACTGTTATTAAATCATTATTAGAAATTGGCGAATTTAACAATAAAAGTAAACGAATTTTGATAGATACTAAGCACATGAATTCTCGTGCTCGAAGCAAATTTTATCAAATCGTGTTACAACATAACGAAGCTAATCCTGATGACATTATTCCGCTAATTGCAAGTCATTCTGCATATTCGGGTATAAAAACTTTTGCCGAATTGCAAAAACAAGACGCACTCGACAATAAATATTTTGCCCAAAGTGATGATTATTTTAATCAAGCTAAAATTAATTTGTGTGATCAAGATATAAAGTTAATTTATCACACTCAAGGATTGATTGGTATAAATATTGACGAAAGGATTTTAAGTAGCAAAAAAATAATAGATTTAGCTGATGGTCAATTTAATCACAAACCTACTAACGAGCTAAAAATGTTTTGGGCTGAACAAATTGTAAGAAATATTAGTTCTATGGCTAAAGTTATTTTTGAAGATATTCATGCTAAAGAAAAACACAATGTTTGGAACACTTTTGCTATAGGTTCTGATTATGATGGTTTTATAAATCCTGTTGATGCTTTTATTACAACAAATGATTATAGCGAACTTGAAAAATATTTAATTATTTCTTTGGAAAAAGATGTTATTTTTAAGCAAAATAATTTTGAACTTACAGCTCAGCAAGTTGCACGAAAAATAATGTTCGAAAATGCACATGATTTTTTACAAAAACATTATTTTAAATTTGGAGAAATAAATCCGGCTTAATTTAATTTGTTTAAAATCAAGTGTTTATTTCTTTTTGCCAAATAATTTGTCTATCATATCAGTTTTGCCAATTTTTCGCAACTTGGCTTTTATTTGATCTCTAAATTCAGGTTTGTACCAAAAAAAGAACATTTTTTGATCAAGTTTTTCTTGTTTTGATTTGGCAACGTGGATTTTTTCTAATGTATAAGGGTGAAAACCCGTATAAAACATAACTGCTGCTGCTGTTAAAGGAGTAGGGGTTAAATCTTGCACTTGTTCAAGTTTAAAATTTAAGCTTTTGGTTTCAATGGCTAAATCTGCCATGTCTGCATCTGTGCTTCCGGGGTGACTTGATATAAAATATGGTATAAGTTGTTGATTTAATCCTGTTTTGTTGTTAATTCCATCAAAATATTTTTTAAATCTGTGAAACAACTTAAAACTTGGTTTTCGCATTATTTTTAAAACTTTTTCTGAGGTGTGTTCGGGGGCAACCTTTAATCTGCCGGAAATATGATGCTTTATTAAATCCTGAGTGTATTTTAGTTTATCGCCTCTTATTTCAGTGTTTTCATCAAATAATAAATCGTATCTGATACCGCTTCCAATAGTAACTTGTTTCACTTTATCGTGTTCTCTTACTTTTTTGTATATTTCAATTAAAGGAGTATGATTAGTATTTAAATTTGAACAAACAGATGGATAAATACAAGATGAACGTTTGCATTTTTTGCATTTTTCTATATCTACTCCCTGCATCATATACATATTTGCCGATGGACCACCTAAATCAGATATATGTCCCTTAAAATCAGGCATTTGTGTTATTTTTTTTGCTTCTTTTAAAATTGATTTTTCAGATCTGCTTAAAACAAATTTTCCTTGATGTGCGGATATTGTGCAAAAACTACAACCACCAAAACAGCCTCGATGTATATTTATCGAAAATTTGATCATCTCAAATGCAGGAATAGCTCCTCTTTTTTGATATTTTGGGTGCGGTAATCTGGTATATGGTAAGTCAAAACTTTTGTCTATTTCTTTTTGTAAAACGCTCAAAACAGGCGGATTTACAACTAATAATTTTTTTCGGTTTTGTTGAACAATTATTTTTGGTGTCATCGAATTGCTTTCAATTTCAATAAGTTTAAAATTTTCGGCAAATTTTTTTTTGTCTTTTAAACACTCTTCATGCGAATGTAAAACAATTGTTTCTTCTTTATTTATTTTATAATTTTCTGATAAAATTGCCGATTGAGATAAATTTTTTATTGAATTAAAAGGAACCCCTTTGTCTAATAAGTTAGCAAGTTCAATAATAGCATGCTCTCCGTTTCCATAAATGAGTAAATCTGCTTTGCTTTGTGCTAAAATGCTTGGTTTTAACTTGTTTTGCCAATAATCGTAATGAGTAAATCTTCTTAAAGAAGCTTCTATTCCTCCAATAACCACCGGAATATCGGGGTAAATTTCTTTTATATTTTGTGAATAAACATAAGTAGCATAATCAGGCCTAAATCCGGCTTTGCCTCCGGCAGAATATGCATCATCGGAACGTAAACGTCTATTTGATGTGTAATGGTTTATCATGCTGTCCATATTGCCCGAAGTAACAGCAAAAAATAATCTAGGTTTTCCAAGTTTTTTAAAATCTCGCAAATCATCTTGCCAGTTAGGTTGAGGCACAATTGCTACTTTATAGCCTTCTGCCTCTAAGCTTCTGCCAATTACTGCTGCTCCAAATGCAGGGTGATCAACGTAGGCATCGCCTGTAAAAAGGATAATGTCGAGTTCGTCCCAGCCTCTTTCTTTTACTTCTTTTGCCGTTGTTGGTAACCAATTTGTTATATTCAGATTTGTAGTATTCAATTTTTTTTGCAAAGATAATAAAACACTTAATTTCTTATGAATATATTTTTGCTTAAAAAAAAAATCAATAAGTTTAATAATCTTTTTAAAAAAGAAAAGTGTTTTATGGGAAAGATTCTTTTTCCTGATTTTTTTTGCCTTAAAAATAAATTTTTGATTTTTTTTTTGATTTTTTTTTCGCATCTAATTTGCTGATATTTAATTAATTAATAGTACAAAAAACTTGCAAATTAGAGCTCAACTTAAATTATTGTTATTTTTTTTATTATGCTAAAAAAAATTATCCTATATTTGCACAATTATTTAATTTAAATTTTTATTATGAACAACGGAACAGTTAAGTTTTTCAACAATTCAAAAGGTTTTGGTTTTATTACACCAGACGACGGAGGAAAAGATGTATTTGTGCATTTAAATGGATTAATCGATAATATCACCGAAGGAGATAAAGTAAGTTATGATGTTGAACAAGGAAAAAAAGGATTAAACGCAGTAAACGTAAAAGTTACTAACTAATAAAATCCTTTATTAAACTATAAGCTCATCAATATTGATGAGCTTTTTTTGTGCATATTTATAAGGCGTTTCTTATATGTAAAATATATTTTGCTGTATCTAATGGCGAAATTCCTCTAAATGGGGTTGTTTTTCCTTCTTCTAATGTGCATTTTTGATAAGAATCAAATTTTGTGCTTATTTTGCCTTTGCCCCCCGTTTTTGAAGCTAATTTTATTGAATAATCTAATGAAGTTGATGCTGGTATTTTTCCAGTTAAAGTAGCTTTACCGTTTTCAAATTGAGGGTTTTTAAAAGTAGCTCGCATTTTTGTTAAATCTCCTGCAATTGAGCCTAAAAATTCTTCGGGTATGGTAATTCTAAAATTTAAAATGGGTTCAAGTAGGCTTGTGTCGCTGTTTTTTAAGCCGTTCATTATTCCCATTGGCGTTGCAACTGTAAAGTCGTGTGGGTGAGTGTGTTGTTCGTGATCTTCGCCATCAATTAAAGTGATTTTTATATCGGTAACTTCCCAACCTTTTATGCCTTGTTTTAACGATATGGTAATAGCTTCTTGCACTTGATTTTGATATTTTTGTTTTATTTTATCAAAACTTACTTCCGATTTATATTCAACGCCCGAACCAGTTTTTGCCGGTTCAATTTTAAAACGCAGAGTTGCCCAACAAGGTTTTGGCATCCAATATTTAACATAACCTTCGGCAATTTTTAAAGGTGTTTCTTTGTAAATTATTACCGGTTCATCAAATTCAACGTTAATTCCAAATCTTTTTTTAAGTATTTCTGTTAAAATTTCAATTTGAATTTCGCCTTTTATGTTAATATGTAACTCTCTTAAATCATTTAACCATTGCATGTTAAGATTTGGATCTTCGTCTGTAAGTTGCTCAAAAGCTTCTAATAATTTTGTGGTTTCTATTTCATCTTTTGGTAAAACTTTTACAGTTAAAAGAGGGATTTCATGTTCTAAAATTTTTTGATTTTCAGATGATATTTCTCCAATTAAATCTCCGGCTTGAGCTTTTGATAAACCGGTTACAGCAGCAATATTACCTGCTTCTATTTTTTCAATGTCAACTAATTTTTGTGTGTATATTTTTTTAATTTGTGTTATTTTTTCCTCAATTTTTTGTGTTGAATTTATCACTGTTTCTCTATTTCTTATCATGCCTGAAAATAAGCGAATATGTGATATTTTTCCAAGTGTTTTATCGTGTTCAATTTTGTAAATAAATCCTGATAATTTATCGTTTTGGGTTTGTGGTTCAGGTAAATATTCGATTATTGCATCTAAAAGTTCGGTTGTTCCGATCCCATTTTTTGCTGATCCAAATAAAATTGGATAAAGATCGCAATTTTTAATGTTTTTCTTTAATTCTAATTTTAGTTCGGGAAAAGATAATTCTTGATCATCAAAATATTTTTCGAGTAAAATTTCATTCTGTTCAATAATTTTTTCAATAAAATCAGTATCTATATCTTTATTTTTTATGAAAATATTTAATATTTCAGCATCATTAGTTGCTTCGCTATCTGCTTTTTGTAAAATTATTGTTTTTTTTGTCAATATTTTATTGATTTCGTCAATTACTTGCTCTATGTCTGCTCCTTGACGATCTATTTTATTTATAAATATTATTGTTGGAATTTTTAATGATTGCAGTAAATCGCATAAAGTTTCTGTATGAGCTTGTACGCCCTCAACCGCCGAAATTATTAAAACAGCTCCGTCAATAGCAAGCATTGTTCTTTCTGTTTCCGACGAAAAATCAACGTGTCCGGGTGTGTCGATTAGATTTATTGTTACGTCATCTTTTATCATCGATACACATGCTACTCTGATTGATATCCCTTTTTCTTTTTCAATATCTAAAAAATCAGTTTGACTTGTTCCTTTATCTACGTTTCCCTTTTTTTTAATGCTTCCTGTAGAATACAGTAAATTTTCTGTAATAGTTGTTTTTCCGGCATCTACATGTGCAAAAAAAGCAATGTTTCTTATGTTTTTCATTTTTTATATGTAGTAAAAATTTATGTTAATAATACACTAAAAGGCAAAGCCCAAATATCTATTCCTTCTTCGGTTTTTGTTGGGTAAATATAATTTCCCGCATAAAAAACGTATGCTCTTTTTACCTGTTTCCCTAATATGCGTTTTAGTTTTCTTATTCCTTTAAAATCAGAAGTTTTTAATATTTCTTTTGCCTTTATTTCTATTGCTATAATATCGTTAAAATTATATTCCATAATTAAATCTACTTCGTATTGTTCTTTATCTCTGTAAAAATAAAAGTCTGCTTTATTTATGGCTGTAGAGTTATGTTTCATTATTTCGTTATATATGAAGTTTTCAATTATTTTCCCTGTAAAATTTAGATCTGGTAGAGTATCAACATTTAAAAAATATGAAAGTAAACCACTATCAGAAAAATAAAATTTTGCTGTTTTAACTTGTCTTTTCCCTATGTTTTTAAAATATGGAATCAGAATCTTAGTTAAAAACAAGGTGTCGAAAAAATTAATGTAAGATTTTAAAGTTTTAACATCAATACCTAACTCTCCGGCGGCAGATGAGTAATTTAATAAATCTCCGGTTTGCCACGATAAAAATTTTAGCATTTTTGGCAATAAATCTAATTTTTGTAATCCTCCTAAAGCTATATCGTCAAGGTCTTTAATTATTCTTGAATCAATATACGATTTATACCAGTTTTTTCTTTGTCGAATTGATAAATTTTGTGTTTCGGGATAACCTCCTTTTATTGCAAATTCCCATATAGTTTTATTAAGGTCTTTAAGTTCAATTTTTTGATTTATTATTTGCCCATCAATAAGTAAATCTATTATGTTTTTATTTATGTTATGTAATTCAGAAAGCGAAAAAGTCATTAGTTCAAAGTCCACAGTTCTACCGGCTAAACTTTCGTTTACTTTTTTCATTTTTAATAAATCTGCTGATCCTGTTAAAATAAATTGCCCCGGTTTATTATTGTTGTCAACTTGCATTTTTATATGCTGAATTATTTCAGGATATTTTTGAATTTCGTCTAAAATAACTGTATTTTCATTGGCTTTTGCTACAAATTCTTGAGGCATTTTTTTTGCAAAATTCACATCATTGGGATTATCAAATGTAAAATAATGAAAATTGTTTTTTTTTGCCAAATTTTTAACCATAGTGGTTTTCCCGCATTGTCTCGACCCTTTTAAATTTATTATTCTGAAAGCTTTAAGGTCTTCTAATATTGTGTTTTCAAGATTTCTTGTAAGCATTTTTTTTGCAAATATAAATAAATTGTTTTAATAATTCCAAATTAGTCGGTATAAAAATTCCAAATTAGTCGCATACTAAATTCCAAATTAGTCGGTATAAAAATTCCAAATTTGTCGCATGCTAAATTCCAAATTAGTCGGTATAAAAATTCCAAATTAGTCGCATACTAAATTCTAAATTAGTCGGTATAAAAATTCCAAATTAGTCGCATACTAAATTCCAGATTAGTCGGCACTAAGATGTTTAAATTAATTTGATTTTTTAAAACTTGAGCTTGTTAGGATCTTTTGTTTTTTGTTACTTTTGCTGCTTATTATCTAAACATAAATTCATGAAAATATATTCAGATCATTTCTATAAATCAATATACGCTACAGATGCGTCGGCATATAGAGAAATTCCTGTTGCTGTTGCGTTTCCCGAAAATGAAAACGATTTAATTCAACTTATACAACAGGCTAAAAATGATAAAACAAGTTTGATTCCACGAGGCGCTGGAACTTCTCTTGCCGGACAGGTTGTTGGTTCAGGTATAGTTGTTGACATTTCAAAAACAATGACTAAAATATTAGAAATTAACACTAAAGATAAATGGGTACGTGTTCAACCCGGAGTTATTTTATCTGAACTTAATCGTTATTTATTTCAACATGGTTTATTTTTCGGTCCCGAAACTTCAACTGCTAATCGTGTTACTTTAGGCGGAATGGTAGGAAACAATGCTTGTGGATTGCATTCTTTGGTTTATGGTAGCACACGTGATCATTTACTTGAAGTTAAGGTAGTTTTAAGTGATGGTTCTAAAGTGGTTTTTGGCGAACTATCTAAACAGCAGTTTGAACAAAAGTTAAAATTAAAATCTTTAGAAGGAGATATTTACAGGAAATTTTACGAAGTTTTATCCAACGATGAAAATTTAAATCTCATTAATGAAAATTATCCCTCAAAAAACCTAAAACGACGAAATACAGGTTATGCTCTTGATTTTATTGCTAATACAGAAATATTTTCTAAGTCGGATAAAAAAATAAATTTATCAAAATTGATTGCCGGTTCGGAAGGAACATTGGCTTTTATTTACGAAATAAAATTAAATATAGTCCCTTTGCCTCCCAAAAACAAAGCCTTAGTTTGTGTTCATTTTAATAAACTTCAACAGGCTTTTTATGCCAATTTAATTGCTCTTAAATATAATCCTTCTGCTGTTGAATTAATGGATAAAAAAATTCTTGATTTAACTAAAGATAATACCGAACAGCGAAAAAATAGATTTTTTGTTCAAGATGAACCTGAAGCAATATTAATTGTTGAGTTTAATAGCGATTCTAAAGATGAAATACTCGAAAAAGTTGAGCAAATGGAACAGCAAATGCGAGATAATTCTTTAGGTTATGCCTTCCCGGTAATATGGGAAAATAATATTAAAAAAGTATGGGATTTGCGTCGTGCCGGACTTGGAGTATTATCTAATATACCTGGAGATGAACGCCCGGTTAGTTTAGTTGAAGATACTGCTGTTGACGTAAATGTTTTGCCTCAATATCTTGAAGAATTTGATGAAATAATGCAAAAATATAACCTTTCGTGTGTTTATCACGCACATATTGGAAGTGGTGAATTACATTTACGCCCTTTATTGAACCTTAAAAAATCTTCTGATGTTGAACTTTTTCATACAATTGGTTATGAAGTAGCAAAATTGGTAAAAAAATATAACGGTTCGCTAAGTGGCGAGCACGGCGACGGAAGATTAAGAGGTGAATTTATTCCTTTAATGTATGGTGATAAAATATATGACTTTTTTAAACAAATTAAACAAACTTTTGACCCTGAAAATGTTTTTAATCCCGGAAAAATTGTTGATACGCCGCCTATGAACAGTTCTTTGCGTTTTGTTGCCGAAAAAGAAACTCCGAAAATTAAAACTTTGTTTGATTTTAGCAATACTGGAGGTTTTTTACGGGCTGCCGAAAAATGTAATGGTTCTGGTGATTGTAGAAAAACTGAAAATGCCGGCGGGGCAATGTGTCCTTCTTTTCAGGCAACAAAAAATGAATGGAATTCAACGCGTGCGAGAGCAAATATTTTGCGTGAATTTATTACTTATGGCACTAAAACTAATTCGCTTAATTACAAAGAAATATACGATGTTTTAGATACTTGCTTGTCATGTAAGGCGTGTAAAAGCGAATGCCCATCAAATGTTGATATAACAAAACTTAAAGCCGAATTTTTACAACATTATTATGACCAAAATGGGGTTTCGTTACGCTCTCGAATGATAGCTAATTTTCCTATATTAAATAAATTAATGGCAATTATGCCTAATTTTTCATCGTGGATTTTAAATACTTCTTTTTCTAAAGTTTTTACTTCAAAAATAGGGTTTGCTAAAGAGCGTGAAATTCCGGCTGTTAAAAAATCTTTAAATAAAAGATATAAAAAACTAAATGATTATAAAAATTACAAACAAAAAGTTTATTTATTTAATGATGAATTTACTAATTTGAACGACCCTGACATTGGAATTAAAGCGATAATTTTATTAAACAAATTGGGTTACGAAGTTATTATTCCAAAACACATCGAAAGCGGAAGAACTTATTTATCTAAAGGTTTTGTAAGAAAAGCCAAAAAAGTAATCAATCAAAATATCGTTTATTTAAAAGATATTGTTTCTGATAAAACTCCAATAATTGGTATTGAACCTTCGGCAATTTTAACTTTTAGAGATGAAAGCATTGATTTAGCTTATCCTGAATTAAAACCAGATGCTGAAAAAATAGCAAAGAATTCGCTGCTATTTGATGAATTTTTGTCTAATGAGATTGATGCAGGTAATATAAAATCGGAACAATTTACCACTGAAGCCAAAAAAATTAAATTTCATGGTCATTGTTATCAAAAAGCTTTGGCATCTACAGATGTTACAAAAAAAATTCTTAGTTTGCCTAAAAATTACGTAGTTGAAGAAATTAAAAGCGGCTGCTGTGGTATGGCAGGGTCTTTTGGGTACGAAAAAGAACACTATGAACTTTCGATGAAGGTTGGCGAATTGGTTTTATTTCCGGCTGTTAGAAATTCCGGAGTCGACGAAGAAATTGTTGCTCTTGGCACAAGCTGTCGCCATCACATTAAACATGGAACTGACAAAAACGCAAAACATCCTGCAGAAATTTTATATGAAGCTATTTTGTGAGTCTATGATATGAAAAATTTAAGAAAAAATCATTCAAATAGGGTATTTTGAAAAAATATTAGATGTAAATTTATTATTGTTTTGTATCGTTTTTGTCTTAAATAAATTTTATTGAGCTTTAAAAAACTACATTTATAGGTTGTTATTATTTTTTTGTGAAAATGTAATGTAAGTGATTGATATTCACGTTTTTAAAGTTTGAGAGATATTAATTAGTGCCATTTATAAAGCCATTACGTAATAAAAATTCTGTATTGTCTTCTTGAAGTTGTTTTATGTCAAAAGCATCATATATTTTATCAAGAATAATTTTGTTGTTTTCTATTAAAACCAATCTTGGATTATGACTCATATTGTTTGAATGGTAGTTTATATAAGTATTCGTACTATCAAAATAAATATTGTTAAAACTCATATATAAATTGTATTTCCTTAAAATGTTTTTGCCGTTTGAAGTATTTGCATCTGCTATTAATAAATAAGCGGGCTTATCTGCTAAAACTTTGTAATTTGCTGAATAATAATTAGTTGTGTAATCTGCACAACCAACACAACTCATGCTTGTAGGAATAATAATAACCGAATATGTAATATCTGAAATGTCTGTTACTTTTTCAATATAATCTTTTATAGTAATATTATCTGTTTGAGATTCTTCAAATTCAATTCTTAATTTATTCGTTAAATCAATAATGCCTTTATCGCTATAATTTATTTTGTAATAAGATAAATAAATACTATCGCTACTTTGATCAGTTTTGATATAGTTAATAAATACTAACGTGTCTTCTGAAATTGGATAAAAATCTTTAAAACAACCGTCGGGTAAAATTCCCTCACCCGTTACATTATAGTTTTTATCTGCCGTAATTATTGACGTTTTCTTGAACTTAAGAGGAAAATTAAACCATCGAAAAAATCTATTGTTTTTTTTGTCGAAATAAATATTACTGTATTTGAACCGATTTGAAAAATCACTATTAGTTGGTTGATCAATTGACGCTTTTATGGTATCCAAAAAAAATGAATTAAATTTTGTGATTTTTTGAATTTCGTTTGTAATGTAATTATGTTTAAAGATTAAATCGGTGTATTGAAACGATATTAAAATATTATGTCCATCATGTAAAAGTTCATAATCAGTATAATAAAATGCTTTTGGATAATAAAGATGGTCAGATAAAAAAGGGTGTTTTAATTTATTTAGACCAATAAATTTCTCATTGTTTAAATCTTCATATCCTATAAAAGGTAAATCTACAATAAAATAATCCTCTCCGCCAATATAATCGGCTGGCATTGTAAATCTTTCCACTGTAAAAAACAACTTCTGATTTTCATAATCTAAAACTTTGTAAAATGTGTTTAGAAAGGTTAATGAGTCATTTATTTCTGCAATATTCGTATTATTATATAATAATCCGTTTTTCGTTCCAGAAACATGTGCCTCATCATACAAAAAGTTTTTAATAATTTCGCCGGATTTATTTATCATTATTAATGAACTGTCGTGATTGTAATAATTATTGAAATAAAGCGGATTATATATTAAAAAAATAGAATCATCTTTAACATAATTTAACCCAAAAATATCTCCTGTTTGATTAAGTGGTATTTCTAATTTTTTTTTAGTTGAAACATTATAAAAGTTTAAAACAGAATCAAACTTAAAATATGATACTAAATATAAACCGGAATCTGTATCTAAAAACTGATTTATGTATGGATGTCCGGTTTTTGACTGAATTGCAACTAATGAAACATCTTTAATATGCTCAAAAGTTATTAATTGTCTATTATTTATTTCGTTTACTATAAATGGATTGTCTATTAACTTATTATCTATAATAAATTGAGTATTGTCAATGTTATTATTTTTACAACCAATTAAAAAATATAGTAAAGTTAATATTAATAATGGTTTAAAAGCATTCATTCTTTCATTTGTTAAGTAAACACACGCATAAATTTTGCGTGTGTTTAATAGTTTTTTTTAATGATAAATAACTAAACCGTTATTGTATGCAATAGCTATACAATTTCGTGAAAGACCGGAACACGAAACACTTGAACTATAACTATAAGTTCCGGTACTTATATTTGGGAAAACCCCTAATACAATGTTCTTTCCTTCTTCATTTGTGAAAAATATTTCTTGTTTTTCGTTCAAATTATTAGGGTCTGGATAGTAATAATACAAAACACCATCAATTTCTAAAGAATCGTAAAGAGTTGTGCTTTTTTCTTTTACTTCAACCAAAATTCCATTTTGAATTTTTTGTTTAAATTCTGTAACACCATACATGTCTTCGTCAGTTGTTAATACTTGTTTTTCGCATGCTGAAAAAACAAAACTTAAACTAAAAAACACTAGTAAAATATAAATTGTGTATTTGTTTTTCATGATTTTGATTTTTACTTGTTGTAATATTAATTAAATGTATTTAAAAAAACAGTAAACGTTTACTCTGCAAAAGAAAAAAAAAACAATCATATCAAAATTGCAAGATGTGTTTTATAGCATGTTTTTGTTTAGAATAATG
>JAFGXO010000111.1 GCA_016936595.1 Bacteroidales bacterium
TATTATGAAAAAATATAACTTTGATAAAATAATAGACAGAAAAGGTACAAACTCTTTTAAATGGGACGCTGGCGACTTACTTGTAAAAATGGGATACGCTGATAGGTTCGATAACGAAACAATTTCGCTATTTGTTGCAGATATGGACTTTGAAAGTTCTGAGCCTGTGCTTGAGGCACTAAAAAAAACAGTTGATCAAAATATTTTTGGATATACTACACATATTTTTAGTGATGATTATTTTGAGGCATTGATATCATGGTTTAAACGAAAACAAAATTGGCAAATTAACAAACAAGATGTAGTTTATTGTCCCGGTACTGTGCATGCTTTAAATATTGCAATTCAAGCTTACACCAAACCAAACCAAAAAGTTATTATTCAACAACCTGTTTATGCTCCATTTAATTCTACTGTAGTAAATAATGGTAGAGTTGTTTCTAATAATGAATTAGTTAATAACAATGGCTATTATACAATTGATTTTGAGGATTTAGAAAAAAAAGCTAAAGATCCCGAAGCAAAAATGATGTTTTTGTGCAGTCCTCATAATCCTGTTGGAAGAATTTGGACAACAGATGAGTTGACTCAGATAGCTAAAATTTGCACAGAGAATGATGTTGTGCTTGTTTCCGATGAAATTCATGCTGATTTAATTCGCTCTGATAAAACATTTTATTCGGTTGCTCACGTTTCTGATTTAGAAAATGTTGTTATTTGTACAGCCATAAATAAAACATTTAATTTAGCGGGTTTACATTGTTCAAATATTGTTATTAAGAATAAAAATCTTCGCGAAAAATTTCAAACAGAATTAGGTGTAAAATCTCCTTCACCTTTTGAAATTAACGCATTAATAGCAGCATATAATTATGGAGATGAGTGGCTCGAACAATTAAAGGTTTATTTAGACGAAACTTTTAATTTTATTGAAAATTTTTTGAAAGAAAATATGCCTACTGTAAAATTTTGGAAGCCTGAAGGTACTTATTTAACATGGTTAGATTTTAGCGATTATAATTTAACTCCATCAGAAATTCATAAACGTATTTATACTGATGCCAATGTGGTTTTGCAAGATGGAAAAGCTTTTGGTCAAAATAGTTCATATTTTCAACGAATTTGTATTCCTTCTCCCAAAAGTGTTATTGCTGAGGCTTTAGACAGAATAAGTAAACAGTTTAAATAAATATCTTTTGTAATTAATTGAAGATAAAAAAAGGTTGCCTAATTTATCAGGCAACCTTTTTTTGAAATATTAATAGAAAGTTATTTTACAGCGTAAATTTTAATTCCGCCTGTAGATTTATTTTCAAGTACAAGTTTTTCGTCAGAAATTTCAACAATTTTATAAACAATACCTTCTTTTTGTTGTCCTGCTTGACTGTCCCATTCATATAAAGTAAGTTCAGTGTCGTCGTCATTAATTTCCCAATAACCAAGTACTTCTGCAGAAAAAAGACCTTCTCCAATAGTGCTTGAATAAGCAAGTTTAGTTTTGTCGCTATTATCTCTTGCAAAAGTTAAAGTTTCTGCTAAAAAGTCAACAAAATCGCCAACATCTCCGTCAAGTTCAATGTGAGCGTCTAAGCCGGTAGCGTCTTGTAAAGAGTCGGCAGCTGCGTCTAATGTTGCATTTGGTTGAAGCTTCCATTGATGGCTGATAAGTAATTCTCCTGTATCAGAAAGTTTTACACCATCACCACCGCAGCTAACTATTAAACTTACAAATAGTGAAGCAATAAATAAAACACTTAATTTTTTCATGATTTAGTTTTTAAAAGTTTAATCAAAGATATTATTAAATATTTAAAAAACAAAAAAATTTACGAAACATGAAAATGAAAAAAAATTATAGTTTATCAAAGCCGGATACTGTAATATTTCGGTCAATTTTTTTCACTAAACCTTGTAAAACTTTACCCGGTCCAAGTTCAATAAATTCAGAAGCACCGTCTGCAATCATATTTTTTGCAGACTGAGTCCATAATACGGGAGCTGTTAATTGATCAATTAAGTTTTGTTTTATTTTTTCAGGTAAACTACATGATTTTCCGGTAGCATTTTGATACACAGGGCATATCGGATTATTAAAATTAGTTTCGGAAATTGCTTTTTCAAGTTTTTCTTGGGCCGGTTTCATAAATGGGGAATGAAAGGCTCCGCTAACCTGCAATTTTAAAGCTCTTTTTGCTCCAAGTTCTTTAAATTTTTCGATAGCAATATCAATTCCTTTTTCCGAACCGGAAATAACAAGCTGTCCGGGACAGTTAAAATTAGCTGCAACTAAAATTTCAGTTTCATTAATTTCACTACAAGTTTTTACTACCAATTCGTCGTCTAAACCCAAAATAGCAGCCATTGTTGAAGCGTCTAAATCGCAGGCTTCTTGCATTGCCATTGCTCGTTTAGAAACTAAACGTAATCCATCTTCAAAACTAAGTACTTTGTTTGCTACTAAAGCCGAAAATTCGCCTAATGAATGACCGGCAACCATTTCGGGTTTAAAGTCATCTCCAAGATAATCTGCCCAAATTACTGAATGTAAAAAAATAGCAGGTTGAGTAACTTTAGTTTGTTTTAATTCTTCGGGTGTACCGTCAAACATAATATCTGTAATTCTAAAGCCTAAAATTTCATTAGCTTTTTCAAATAATTCTTTCGAACGATTGGATTTTTCATACAATTCTTTGCCCATTCCAATATATTGAGCTCCTTGTCCGGGAAAAACGTATGCTTTCATAATTTGTTTTTTTAAATTTTTGCAAATATAAAAAACAATTGCAAATCAAAAACTGATATGTATTATCCGTTTGTTTTTCCTTTTGATGTACTTGAACTTCTTCCGTTTGTTTTACCTTTACTTTTGTTATTATTGTTGTTGTTGTTGTTTGGTGGGGGTAAAGTTTGTTTAACAGTATAAAATTCTAACACTAAAATTCCAACACCTAAGCCAATTAATATCAGCCCAACTAAAAAATTTCCAAACAAACTATAAATTCCGGCTCCAATTAAAAATAATGCGGCAAAAATTGTAATTAGTCCTTTTGTTTTTTGAATTAGTGCTGGGTGTGTATAATCCTGTTTATCAATTGTATAACCTATTGAATTTGTGCCTACTTTAACATTTTCGGCTGAATTTAGTTGAAAAATTGTTAGTAATAAAAAAGTAAATATTATAGCAATTTGTTTCATGATTTTGATTTTCATTGTTTATAATTGTGAATATTTTTCAAGAATAAGTGTTTTTTTTAAAATAATATTCAAAATTAGTTAAAGTCTGCTGTTAAAAAAGTTAATTTTCTGTGTTGTGTAAGGATTTTGCAGTTGTGATATATATTAAACGATTGATTTCAAGTTAATTAAAAAATAATTTTGAGTATTATTGTTATTCTAAATATTTTTAGGCCGAAAATTATTCTTACAATAAATAAAAGAAAAAAAAACAATTATTGAATGTTCAATAATTGTTTTTTTTATGTTAAAATTAATTACTAACCTTGTCCTTTTCCTTTTGATGTATTACCGTCATCGTCGGAATTATTTTGGTCATTGTTATTGTTATTATCATTATTTGTATTGTTGTTATCAACTTGAGCAGCAGCATCTAAAATTTGTATTAGAGTTTCGCACGAAGGAGTTACAGCAGCTACAAAGAATAACAAAAAAATCCCTACAAATTTAAGTTTTAATTTTTTCATTAAATTGATTTTTTTTTAATTTGAGAAACTACCTTTTGATTTAGAAGAGTTTTGAATATATTCAAATACCTTTTTCTGAATGTTTCCGTTTTGTACATCTCTCATAAGCATAGCAGAAATTTCGCTTGTAGAATAAGCATTTAAATTGCGTTGAGTTCTAACTGTTTGTATATCAGCATTTTGTCCTTTCACAGGAACACCAGTTTTTGCAACATAGCTTTTAGTAGGAGCATTTTGAATAACTCCGTTTACAATGTGTAAAGGATCACCGTAATCATCAGTAAAATAAGTATAATTATTTGATTCGTCAAATTCAGCGTAATTGTCAAAACCATCGGCAAAAATAACTAAATAATAATCACCTGTTACATTGGGCATATAATATCCCCAGTTAAAAGGATCGTCGTTACCAAAAACGGCACTTGAAACACTTTGTCCTGTAAGAACATCAACGTAATTCCACCAATATCCTTGAGCAGGAATATTGTCGGTTATATCAGAACCATAAGTTTCGTCTTCAATGTTACCATTATTTCCGTACGATCCAAAGTCATTACTATAATAGTCAAAGAGTACAACTTGGTAATCATCACCATCATAAGCATTGTAAAGTAAATAAACAATACACCAGTCGTCGGTAGCTGAAAGAGTATTTTCACCAGCATTATACACATTGTAAATAGCTTGTCTCCAACGAGGATCTGTTTCTCCGGGATATTGAATATCATTAAGTTCCCACGCAATTAAATCGTATCCAGATGTAGGGTCATCTACTTGATTATCATCATCTTGGTCAGGATCAACTTGAGTATCAGTAGCTACAAAAGCACAAAATCCGAAATCGCTGGTAACAAAGTAATTTTGGTCAACCCAAATTCCACCGTTATCACCCCAATTACTTCCCCAAGAATTAACAACTCTAAAAGCACCATTTGCACCCATGTTGTCATCATATCCGCTAAGTATCATTGCATGATAAGCATGATCGCCGGAATAACCATACGATTGATAATCTAAAACACCGCTTGAATAGTCAAAAAATTCGTCTCCGAGTTTTGCTCCAAAAACAACAGCTTTTCCATCGGCAAGGTAGGTTTTAATAACATCAACATCTAAGCCAATTTCTCGATAGCTATATATCTTATTATTAGCAGCATCAGTTGTCCAACTTGATTGAGGACTTGAAGAGCAGTCTCCTAAATCAGTATAAGGAACAACACTTAAATGAGCAATTCCTCTGTTTAATAGAACATCGTAAGCAGCTTCAAAAGACGTTCCGTTACAATCAGAACCTTTGTCGGAGCTTGAGATTGCCCAGAATAAATCTTTAGGACTGTACATTTGATTGTCGCTTGTGTAGTATGTATAATCTCCAAGTTTTGCTTGTAAAAAACTTTTATGGTTATAGCCAACAGCCCAAGCAACGCATGTTCCGTATTGACCTTGATCTCCAATTGGTGGAAAATATGGGGTTAAATCTACTTCATCTGGAAGATTTCCTGAACTAAAGGTTGTTCCAAATGTTACATCATCTTCAATATTTGAAGTGTTTTCGGTGTCGCCAAACCAACCCATGGCTTGATCAATATTGTTCTGCGTTGTACCCCAATCGCACGATTGAAACACTAATGAGAACGATAAAAAAAGAATAAAAATAAAGTGATACTTTCTCATAATTATTATTTTTAGTTATTTTAAATGGTTGATAAAAAAAGTTTAATTAAGTTTAGTAAGTTTTAATATTACATCAGCATTTTAATATTATTGAATAACGTAAATTAAAAACAAAAAGTTTTTTTAGATGTGAATTTAATTCTCTTTAATTAGATTTTAAGTAAATATTAAAAAATTTAATCGTTTGTTTTTGAAATATCAATCTGAAGTTGATCTAAGATTAACGTATTATTATTGTCAAAAATGATATTACAACTATCAGTGGTGGAAAAATCATCAAATTTGTTGTCATTTTTAAAGAAAGTATTATTTGAGAAATTAATATTTCCGTCAAAATATGCTTCGTTAAAATTTGTGTTGTGAAAAAAAGAATTATTTGTAAAAATAAAATTAGCTTTAGAAGTTATTCTTACAAAATCAGTGATATTGCCAAAATAGCAGTTGTCAAAATATCCCTTTTCAGAAAAAATAGCATAATTTGCTTTAAAATATCCTCTTACTTCAATATTTCCAAAATTTGCACTTTTTACAAAGTTTGAAGCTGAAAAAGTGGCATTCCGATTAAAAAAACAATTGTTAAATTCAACTCTATCGTTAAATTGTGCATTCATGAAATTTGCTGAACCATAAAAACTTGCGTTTGTAAATTTTGCAAGTTTATTATAAGTTGTTTCTTTAAAATCAGTTACATTTCCATAAAAAACTGAGCCTTCAAAATGTACTTCTCCATTAAATTCGCACTGGGCAAACATAACTGATGAATTAAAAATTGATTGTCTAAAATTTACATCTTTTTCAAATTTACATTTAATAAATGTGATGGGCATATTAAAGGAGGTTAAATAAGCAAAAGTACTATCAGGATAAAAGCCGATAATTGAATCAGTAAATGTGCATTCAATAAATGTAAGTGAGCTATTTACGTTTGCTATGGCTAAAGCCGGTGTATTTGTGAAAATATTATCAATTTTGGTAAAATCTAAGTTTCCCTCAATCTGTCTGTTAACAAAAACTACTTCATTGTTTAAATTGATTAAATTAATTATTTTTTCTGATGAAATATTATCTGATTGTTGTATTTGTGCCTCATTACAACCGGTTAATGCGATAAAAATGACTAAAATTAAAGGTTTTATTTTCATTTTTTTTGTTTTTATTTTTTTAACAAATGTACAAAAAAAATTTATTATCAACCGAATAATTTGAAATATTGTATTGAAAAGATTTTTTTTTTAATTAAAATTTAAGATTATATGTAATTTTTTTACATTTGTAAAAAATAGTGTTTTCTAACATAACCTAAAATATTACAAATGAAAAAAATAAATTTATTATTTGCTATATTATTAGCAATTTTATCTTTTTCGTGTTCCGAAAATGAATTACTAAAAGAAGAAATTTTTAAACCTAACGAACCTGATTTTTCGTCAGGCGTATTAACCCCCGAAATTCTTTGGAGCTTTGGTCGAATTGGCGAAACTCAACTTTCGCCGGATAAAACAAAGGTGCTTTATGCTTTAAGTTATTACAGTATTGAGCAAAATAAAAGCAAAAGAGAGCTTTATATTATTGATTTACAGGATAATAGTACAACAAGGTTAACATCTAATAATTTTAATGAATATAGTCCGATTTGGCGACCCGATGGAAAAAAAATTGGTTTTCTATCTGCTTCTAATGGTTCTTTTCAAATTTGGGAAATGAATGCTGATGGCACAAATCCCGTTGTTATTTCCGATGTTGAAAACGGAGTTTCAAATTTTTTATATGCTCCAACGCAAGATAAAATCATGTTTACTTCAGATGTTAAAATTTACCCGTCAGTTGAGGATTTGTATCCTAATTTACCGGAAGCAAATGTTAAAATTTATACCGATTTAATGTTCAGACATTGGGATGTTTTTGAAGATGAATATTTTTCGCATGTTTTTATTGCAGATTATAATTCTCAAAATTCTACTTTAGATAATATAATTGATATTATGATTGACGAACCTTACGATGTTCCGGTTCCTCCGTTTGATGGCGTAGAAAATATAACGTGGAGTCCTGATGGTGAAAAAATTGCATATACTTGTAAAAAATTAGAAGGAGTTGCGGCTGCAACAAGCACAAATTCAGATATATACATTTACGATTTGAATTTAAATTCCACCGAAAATTTAACTCAAGGAATGATGGGGTACGATAAAAATCCGGTTTTTTCAAATACAGGTGATAAAATTGCTTGGGAAAGTATGGAAAGAGATGGTTATGAGGCAGATAAAGTGCGAATTTTTGTTCATGATTTTTCAATAAATCAAACTAAAAACTATTCTCAGAATTTTGATCAAAATGCTTTTCAATTTTCTTGGAATAAAGACGACACAAAATTATTTTTTATTAGCGGAATTAAAGCCACCGAACAAATATTTTCGCTTGACTTAACAACAAATATTTTTACTCAAATTACCCAAGGCACACACAATTATACAGGCTTTAGTTTAGTTGAAAATTTTGCTGTTGCAAATAAAATGTCAATGTCGTTGCCTGTTGAAATTTTTAAAGTTGATTTAGCAACCGGAACAGAAACCCAACTTTCATTTGTAAATAAAGATATGCTCGATAAAATAACATTAGGTAAAGTTGAAGAACGGTGGATAACAACAACCGACAATAAACAAATGCTTACATGGATAATTTATCCACCAAATTTTGATCCTTCAAAAAAATACCCTACCCTTTTATATTGTCAAGGCGGACCACAATCTGCTGTTAGTCAGTTTTTTTCTTATCGTTGGAATTTTCAAATAATGGCAGCTAACGGATATATTATTGTTGCACCAAACCGAAGAGGTTTACCAAGTTTTGGGCAAGAGTGGAACGAACAAATAAGCAAAGATTATGGAGGCCAAAATATGTTGGATTATCTTGCAGCTATCGACACAATGGCTAAGGAATCTTTCGTAGATGAAACAAAATTAGGTGCAGTTGGTGCAAGTTATGGAGGTTTTTCAGTGTTTTGGCTTGCAGGTAATCATCAAAAAAGATTTAAAACATTTATTTCGCATGATGGAATTTTTAACTTTAGCAGTATGTATGGAACAACCGAAGAGTTATGGTTTGTAGAATGGGATCTTGGAGGTAAATATTGGAATCCTGATTCTGTAAATTGCTATTCTGCATCACCAAATTTATTTGTGCAAAATTGGGACACTCCAATTTTAATTGTTCAGGGCGGAAAAGACTTTAGAGTAACTGAAGGACAAGCATTTGAGGCTTTTACAGCAGCTAAAAAAATGGGCATTGATGCTGAGCTGCTTTATTTTCCCGAAGAAAATCACTGGGTACTTAGTCCTCAAAATGGAGTTTTATGGCAATACGAGTTTTTTAGATGGCTTAATAAATATTTAAAATAATATTTATTAAACAATACAATAAAATATGATACTAAAAATTTAATCATGGATTATTCTAAATTTTCAAATCAGCAACTTATAGAACTACTTAAAGATAAACAAAATAAGTTGCAATTAATTGAGAATGATAAATGGACAAATACCATTAATTCACTTGATGATATTTTGTTAATCATTGATACAAATTATTTTATCGAAGAAATTAATGAGAGTGGTTTAAATTTTTTAAAAAAATCAAAAAATGAAGTGATTGGAAAGAAATGCCATCTAATTCTTTTTAATGAAGAAAAACCATCAGAAAAATGTCCGATTAGGGGAACAAAAAAAACAATAAATACCGATAGATATTTAACTGTTTTTGACAGATTTTTTTCTGTAAAATCTTCGCCCGTTTTTAATGAAAATGGTAAAGTTGTTAAATATATAGATATTTTAAGAGATATTACTGAAATTGAAAATATTAATTTTGAGAATAAAAAAGCTAAAAGTAGCTTAAATAAAGCAGAAAATATTGCTCAAATTGGACATTGGGAATTTCATTTAGATAAAAATATTGTTGTGGCTTCAGAAGGAGCAAAGAAAATTTATGGTTATCCGCCGGAGAAAAAAACATTAACTATATCCGAGATTCAAAATATACCCACAAAAGAATACAGAGAATTATTGGATAAAGCTCTTTCTGATTTAATTAATAATAATAAAAAATACGATTTAGAGTTTAAGATTTCAAGAGTTTCTGATGGCGAAATAATTGACATTCATTCAGTTGCAGAATATTTGCCTGATAAAAAATTAGTATTTGGAATAATTAAAGATATTACAGTTCAAAAAAGAGCCAAAGAACTATTAAAATTTCAAAATGAAGAATATGCCGCATTAAATGAAGAATATTCATCACAAAATGAGCAACTTAAAAAAGCTTTGTTAAAAGTTGAACATAGTGATAATCTAAAAACGGCATTTATAAATAATATTTCGCATGAATTTAGAACACCAATGAATGCTATACTTGGTTTTTCTGATTTGCTTATTTCAAAAACAATTAACGAAAAAAATAAAGAATACTATGCAGAGATTTTAAAAAAGTCGTGCAATAAATTATTAGAAATTGTTGATGATACGATTGAAATATCAAAAATTCATAGTAAAACGGTAGAAATTCATTTAACTACTATAAATTTATCTTTATTTTTAAATAATATTATTTCTTATTATCAACATGAAGCTACATCAAAAGGATTAAATTTTATTTCTGATTTTTATTTTACCAATGAATTTACCATAATTACCGATGAAGATAAGTTATACAAAATACTAAAACACGTTCTTAATAACTCCTTTAAATTTACACATTTTGGAGCAGTTACTTTAAAAGTAACTGTTGATGATGAAAATTTGATTATTACTATTTTAGATACAGGAATAGGGATACCAGAAAAAAACATTGACAAAATTTTTGAAGCTTTTACTCAAATAGAAAACGGATATACCAGAAATTTTGGCGGAAATGGAAATGGATTAACTATAGCAAAAAGTTATGTTGAGCTACTTGGAGGTAAAATTTCAGTAAAATCAAAAATTGACTCCGGTACAGTTGTAAACATAATAATTCCGGTTAAAAAAACACAACTAAACAAAAAGCTGTTGCATAAAAAAACACAGCCGTATAATTGGTCAAAAAAAACAATACTAATTGCTGAAGATGAGCATCTTAATTACATGTTTTTAGAAGAAATATTGAAAAATACCTGTGCTAACATAATTCATGCAAAAAATGGGGTTCAGGCAGTAGAATTATTTAAAAATAATAGAATTGATTTGGTACTAATGGATATTAAAATGCCTTTAAAAGATGGCTTTTATGCGAATGAACAAATAAAAATGATAAACAAAAAAACTCCTGTAATTGCTCAAACTGCTTATGTTTCAGATACTGACGTGAAAAAAATATTTAGTTCTAATTTTGATGATTTAATTACCAAACCAATTAAGCCACAAAAAATAATTGATTTAATAAGTAAATATTTTTATGAAAAATAAGATTTTTTATTAACTAAATATAATAATCATCATCATGCAAACCAGCTTATTATATTAACATTTTTTCTGAATAATTAAATTATGAATGATATTATTACAAGTGAATTTTGGTTGAAAATTTATAATACCTTTATTGAATGGGTTTTAACTCAATTACCGGCTATTTTAATTACTATTGTTCTATTTTATGTAGCATTAAAGTTGTCGAATAAGTTTGTGGCAAAGTTAAAACCTTATCTAATAAATAGAAAATATATAGAAAATAGCAATGTTAAAGCAGAAGCCGAAAAACGAATAATTACCTTGGTTACTATTTCATTAGGTTCAACAAAAATAGTTTTATGGGTTGTATTTATAGTAATAATACTAAGCAAAATAGGTATTGAAGTAGCTCCACTTATAGCCGGAGCAGGAATTGTTGGATTGGCTGTTGGTTTTGGTTCGCAAGAATTAATTAGAGATATAATATCCGGTTTTTTTGTTCTTTTAGAAAATCAAATTCGTATAGGCGATGTTGCAATAATTAACGGTACAACAGGATCTGTTGAAAAAATTGAACTTAGAACGGTTACTCTTAGAGATATGGCAGGAGTAGTGCATATTTTTCAACATGGAAAAATAAATACTTTATCAAATATGACAAAAGAATGGTCGGCTGCAATTTTTGATATTGGTGTTGCTTATAAAGAAAACTTGTCTAAAGTTATTGATATCATGCAAGATACAGCAAATGATTTACTCGAAGATGAATATTTTAACTCTAAAATTATTGAACTTATTGAAATTTTGGGTTTAGATAAATTTGCAGAAAGTGCAGTAATTATTAAAGCCAGAATTAAAACTTTACCCGGCGAACAATGGAATGTTAAAAGAGAATACCAAAGGCGTTTAAAAGATCGATTTGATCAAGAAAATATTGAAATACCTTTTCCTCATACAACTTTTTATTGGGGAGATAATTCAGCTCCTGCAAAAATTTCACTTTCAAAATCTTAAAAAAATAATGGAAAAGATATTTTTTATAGTAATTTTTATACTTTCTGCATTTCCTGCTTTTAATCAAACCGACACAATTGATTCTGTGCTTGCACAAAATTTAACTTTAGACTTAATGATTAAAGCCGATTCGGCCCGCAGAGCTGATTCTTTACAAAAAGAATTTTTGCTTAACCAATTGAATAATTTAACTGCTACCGAAATTCAAAAAAGACAAGAACTTGAACAACAACTGCGTTTGTTAAATACCGAAGATTCCTTACGCAAAATTAAAATATTGCACGAAATTGATTCTTTAAAACTAATAACTAAAAGTTATCCAATAGTTCCATTTAAAGATACTTTATTTCTTATTTATACAAAAATAGGAAATATTACAGCAAAAGAAAGATCCGAAATAATTACTGAACGCTTAAAAGAATTATACAAACATTATATTTTAAACTTTGACTCCTTAACTATTGTTGATTATGGGCAATCGATTGACATTGTTTTTAAAAATAAAACTATAATTACTATCAGTGAATATGATGCGATGTGGTTTGGTAAATCTAAAATGGCTATAGCTAACAATTATAAAAATTTAATTTTAAATGACATAGAGTTTTATAAAAGTAATAAATCTTTAATGACTTTTTTAAAGCAGGTTGGTTTGGCGCTTTTTGTTATTATTTTTCAGATTTTTTTAATTAGATTTATTAATAAGTTGTTTAAAAATAAAGCCGATAAATATATTAATAGTCAAAAAGGAAAATTATTAAAAGGTATTAAAATAAAAGATTATCAATTTTTAGATGAAGAGAGATTGACTAATGTGATGTTGTTTATTTCTAAAATGTTACGGTGGTTAATTAATATAATTCAATTATATATTACAATTCCTATTCTTTTTAGTATTTTTCCTCCAACTCAACGTTTAGCCGAAACACTTTTTAGTTATATTCTAACCCCGCTAAAAAAAATAGGAAGTTCTGTGCTTCATTATCTTCCAAATTTATTTACAATAATTGTTATTGTTATAATTACAAGATATATTGTTAAATTTATTAAATTTTTATCAAACGAAGTAGAAGCCGAAAAATTGAAAATTCCGGGTTTTTATTCAGATTGGGCACGTCCAACGTTTAACATTGTGCGTTTTTTAGTTCTTGCATTTATGTTTGTGATGATTTTTCCATATTTACCGGGCTCCGATTCGCCTATTTTTAAAGGTGTTTCTGTTTTTATCGGCATTATGTTTTCTCTTGGCTCTTCTTCTATTATTGGTAATATGGTTGCCGGTTTAGTAATGACTTATATGCGTCCGTTTCAAATAGGCGATAGAATAAAAATTAACGAGGTAGTTGGTGATGTTGTTGAAAGAACCGCATTTGTTACTCGTGTAAAAACTACTAAAAAGGAAATTATTACAATTCCTAATTCAAATATTTTATCATCTAATGTAGTTAATTACAGTGCTTTAAGTAAAACAGAAGGAGTGATTTTATATTCCACTGTTACAATTGGTTACGATGTACCTTGGCGAACAGTGCATGACTTGTTAATAAGTGCAGCCGAAAAAACTAATAATGTTTTAGAAATTCCCGAACCTTTTGTTTTACAAACAAGTTTAGATGATTTTTACGTTTCGTATCAACTTAACGTGCATACTTTACAAGCTAACAAACAACCACAAATTTATTCTGAGTTACATCAACATATTCAAGATGTTTTTAACGAGGCTAAAATTGAAATTCTTTCTCCACATTACAGAGCTCAACGTGATGGTAATCAGGTTACTAATCCCGAAGAATATTTAGATAAAGACTATCAAGCTCCTTCTTTCAGATTTATGAATATTTTTGATGCAAAAAAATAGTTTTTAATTATTTTTACTCATATCAATAATAGAAACTCTTAAATACTTACGTGGATTTTCTTGAATATCTTCAATTAGTAAATTCAAGTTATTAGTTAAGTCTTCAATGTTAAAGTACAGTGAATCATTGTTTATAAGTTGTCCGATAGTTCCGTTGCCGCCGTTAATTTTTTGAGTTATTAAATTAAGTTCGGTTAAAACATTATTTGTTTGTTGAATTGTTTGAGCCAAATTAGCAGCAGCAAGTGAATCACTGATGTTCGAAAAATTGTTAATAGCATTATTTAAATTCGCTTCATTATTCTTTAACATTGTTGTAATTGCCTGTAAATCAGACAGTATAATATTAAATTTGCCTTGTGGATTAGTAACTAAATAGTTAATTTGTGACGACACGTTTTCAAAATTTTGAATCGTACTGTTTATGTTTTTTATAGAAGCATCTATAATATCTCTATTTTGAAGTATTAATGAATTAATAACAGATATTACCGAATCAACTGATACCATAAGTTCTTCGGTCTTTTCCTTTATAGGTCCAATTTGTTCCGATAAATCGTCAATTAAACTAACTTCTATCCGGCTAATCATAGTATCGCCCGGAGTATAAAATTCAATTTGATCACTACTTATAATTCTTAGACCTTTAGTTCCCAGTAAATCAGTGTTATAAATTTCTGCAATGCTACCTTGTGGTATTTTAAAATCCTTTTCTAAATTAAAAGTTACAATTAAGCTCGTAGCATATTCATCAGAAAAATCAATATATTTTATTTGACCTATTTTTATGCCTTTAAAAGTAACGGGAGAGCCAATATTTAAACCATTAGTTTGTTCATAAACAGCAAAATATTCTCTTTCTTTTGCAAAAATATTTGTTCCTTTTAAATACCCAAAGCCCCAAATGAACATGAAAATTGTTACAAAAACCACAACTCCAAATAAAATCATTTTTTTTCTTAACATACTAAATTTTTTATATTTTTTTATAAATCGTTAAAATAATCACGTATAGCTCTATAAATAGCCGAAGCAATAATTTCTTGACCATAGTTTGAATTAAGGTAAATTTCTTCGGCTCCATTGCTGATAAATCCAACTTCAATTAAAACGCTGGGCATTGTTGTTTGCCATAAAACCAAAAAGCCTGCTTGCTTAACACCAAGATCTTTTCTTCTGGCATGGTCTCTAAATTGTGTTTGTAATTTTTCAGCTAAAGTTAAACTCATATCTAAATAAGCATTTTGAAACAAATTAAGAACAATAAATGTTGCCGGAGAGTTAGGATCATAGCCATTATAGCTGTTCATATAATTTTTTTCGTAAAAAATTGCCGAATTTTCCAACTTTGCAACAGCTAAATTATCATCGCTTTTGTGTAAGCCCATTACATAAGTTTCTGTTCCTTGAACATTTTTGTTGCTTACGGCATTAACGTGTATCGAAACAAATAAATCAGCATTTGTATCATTTGCAATTTTTGCTCTGTCTGTAAGTGGAATAAACACATCAGTTTTTCGGGTATAAATTACATTAATATTATCCGTGTTTTTTGTTAAATAATTTCCTACTTTTAGAGCTAAGCTTAAAGTAATATCCTTTTCTTTGGATTTACGCCCAATAGCACCCGGATCTTTCCCTCCATGCCCGGCATCAAGTACAACGGTGTAATTTTGGGCATTTAAACTGCAAATACTCAAAAATAATAATGCTAATATGTTAACTATTTTATTCATTTTCAGTGTTTTGATGAATGTAACTACAAACAGTAATATTTTTTTTAGCACCGATGTTTAACGCAAATTTACTTAAAATATCTGCTAATTCAGATTTATTTTGATTTTTTATGATTAATTTTTCAATTTCATCATTTTTTAAGGTAAAATGAAGACCTCCGGTAGAAGCAATTAAAATATCATTGTTTTTCAAATCAAAAGGTCCATATATTTCATTTCGCAAATTTGTTATAGAAGAACTTAAATAATGTGTTAATTTATTGCTATCTTGATTATTAAATAAATCTTCTTCCGAAATTTCTCCATTTTTTAATAATTGTTGTGCAACTGTTTGATCTATTGAGATTTGTTTTAGTTTATTTTCGGAAAAATGATAAACCCTGCAATTCCCGGTGTTTATTGCGTAAAATTTATTTTTTTGAACAACAAACCCTGATAATGAGGCAGAAGCATCTTTAAATTCGGGCATTGTCATTGATTTGTTCATTAACATTGTTGCCGCTACCAAAATTGTTCGATGCAAAAATGTGCCGGGGTTGTCAAAATTTTTTATTTGAATGAAAAAATTTCTAAACACATCAATAGCTTGTTTGCTTGCAAATTCGCCCATTGGTTTTTCTCTAATTCCGTCAGCTACAACAACTAATATAGAATTGTCAAGATATTCTGATATAAAAAAATCATCTTGCTGTGTTTCTTCTTCTGCTTTTGCCGAAAAATGGTTAGTGCTTTTTATTACAATTTTTTCTGGTTGATTTTTTTTTGGTTGATTTTTTCTAAATAATCCCATATAATAATGTGTTTTAATTTTTTATCGAAAAATAATTTAAACTAATAATTTAAAAGTTTCAAAAAAACAATTTTTTTTGCGTTATTTGCAAAAGTTTTCGCTTCAAAATTATAAAAATTATGTTAATTGTAAAAGATTTTAATAATGCTGTAAAAAACATTCGTACTGAACTTAAAAATTACATTCAAAAAAGTAAATTACAATCGTTAGTAATTGGCTTATCAGGAGGTATCGACAGTGCTTTATGTGCAGCTTTAGCTTATCCTGTTTGTGAAGATTTAAAAATTCCCTTTTTTGGAAGAAGTATTACTATTGAGTCTAATAAACCCGAAGAAAGAAAGAGAGCTGAATTAATTGGAAATTCGTTTGTTTCTGATTTTATGGAAGTTAATTTAACTGAAGCCTTTCAAAACATTAAAGGTTTTATGGTTGAAAATATCCAAGATGAAGATGTAAATTCTGTAACTTACAAAATTAGAATGGGAAACATAAAAGCCAGACTAAGAATGATTTATCTGTATGAACTTGCTTCAAAACATAAAGGTTTAGTTCTTTCTACTGATAATTTAACCGAATTATATCTTGGATTTTGGACATTACACGGTGATGTGGGTGATTATGGAATGATTCAACAACTTTGGAAAACTGAAGTTTACAATATGGCGATATTTATTGCTGAAAATGAGGCTAATAATCTTCAAGCTCAGGCACTTTTGTCGTGTGTTGAGGCTGTTCCTACCGATGGTTTAGGTATTACAAATTCTGATCTTGATCAATTACAGGCTGCCTCTTATACCGAAGTTGACAAAATTTTAATTGACTATATTATTAATAATAACCATACTTTAGTTAAACATCCTGTTATACAACGTCATTTAAAATCTGAATATAAAAGAAATAATCCTTTAAATCTTAACAGAGAAATATATTTTTAATTTGCAATTTAATAGCTCTACCCTACTCTTTTGTAGTTCTATTTTAAAATTATGCGTAAATTATATTGTTTATAAATTTTTATCACATGGCTGAATTTATCAGAATACATAACGAAACTCCTTCGGAACGTCAAATACTAAAAGTTGTTGATATTATTGATAATCACGGACTTGCAATTTATCCTACCGATTCGGTGTATGGCTTGGGTTGTAAGGTTTCGAGCAAAAGTGGTGTTGAAAAAATTGCCCGAATGAAAGGAATTAAAATCAAACAAGCTGAATTTTCTTTTCTTTTTGGAGAAATTGGAAACATCGAAGATTATACAAAACCTCTTGATAAATGGGTTTTTAGATTACTAAAAAAGAATTTACCAGGTCCGTTTACTTTTATTTTACCCGCAAATAAAAAAATACCTAAAATTTTAGAAACTTCACGTAAAACAATTGGTATTAGAATACCTGATAATAATATTATTCGTGAAATTGTTAAATATCTTGGAGAACCTTTATTAAATACTTCGGTTTACGATAGTGATGAAATTGTTGAATATACAACCGACCCCGAACTTATTTACGATAATTACAAACAATTAACTGATGTTATTATTAACGGAGGTCATGGTTTTAGTACTCCTTCAACAATAGTAGATTGCACTGGTGATGAACCAGAAATATTACGACAAGGTATTGGAGAGCTTATTTTATAATCTATCAATATTGACAAAAAAAAGAGCTTCAATTGAAGCTCTTTTTTTTATATAGAAATAGTTTATTCAACAATTATTTTTTCTTGCATTACAGTTCCATCAATATTCAAATTAAGAATATAAACACCGTTAGCTAAATTACTTAAGTCAACTTGTGTTTTAGTTGAGTTAATATCTTCAACAAAGATAACTTTTCCAACTAAATCAGTTAACACAAAACTTGCTGTATTAAATTCATCTATAGCAATATTTAATATTTTAGCTGTTGGATTAGGATATAAACTAACCATATTTTGAATAGAAGTAACATTATTTACACCTACTGAAATATTAAAGTTTTGATCAACAGTGTTAGTACCGTCAGTTGCAGAAAGAACAACAGCATCGGTTTGATTAGCTGCAGGAGAAGTTCCTGATAATAAACCTGTTCCGTCACCATTATCAGTAAATGATAACCATGCAGGAATTGTGGTTGCATCAATAGAAATTGAACGCATACCTTTAGTGAAACTCATAGCAGGGAAGATGATATTGTCTAAATAAACACAATCATCACCTGAAGTAACAGATCCGTCTTTTTCGTATGCCCAAGTAAAAGTATGAGCACCTGCA
>JAFGXO010000112.1 GCA_016936595.1 Bacteroidales bacterium
ATTCAATTAATTACAGTTTTAGATGACTCTATAATTTTATATGAAGAAGTTAATTTGCACGGCAGAATGGGTGTAAAAACAATAGAAGAATATGATAAAAACATAATAATTTCAGGCGGTTGGGATAATAATATCGTTATTTATAATTTGCAATCGGGTGTTGTTTTAAAAACGTTAAAACAACATACAAATGATGTAAATGTTGTAAAATTATCACCTGATAAAAAAACTTTAGTTTCGGGTGGTGCAGATAAAAAAATAATAGTTTGGGATATTGATAGTTCTTTTAAAGTTAATAATTCTCAGGTTTTGAATGAATACCCTCAAAACATGATAAAAGCAATAGAGTTTATTGATAACAGTAGCTTTATTGCTGGAGATAAAAGTGGGAACATAAAATTTATTGAAATTATACGAGGGCGGCCAGTTGTTAAAGAGAGTTTTAATTTTACCTCAGAAGTTATTGATATTAAAATATATAAAGATAAAGCTTACGTTGCTTGTAGAGATGGAATTGTTCATGTTTTTGACATTACTAATAACTCTAAAACATCTGAATTGCATTTTACAGGAATAATAAACGACATTGAAATTTCAAACTTTCCTACAAATGATAATTTTTTATTTGTAGCACTTGAAAGACAGTATAAAATAAAAATTGTAAATTTAGATGATAATACTTTATCTTATCCGGATATACGAACAGCAAATAATGTTATTTCTTTAGCTTTTCTTGCAAATAAAAAATTACTTGCACTAAGCGAATCAGGATCTATTATTATTTCAATGGATTACACAGAACCAACTACTAATAGATTTTCTGCATATTATTATTATAATTATTTTATTTCTAAAAATGTTTTAAGTTTTTATAATCAAGATAAAATGAAATTTTTATTAGTAGCAGGAATGATGAGTTATGTTGATGAAATAATATATTCTTTTATTGTTGGAAAATTCATTTACCCTTCTATTGAAGAAATTAATCAATCATTATTTTTAGTTGATTACGGATTAAGTTTATATTCTAACTATGAAGTAATTAGCAAAAAATTAAATACACAACGATTACTTTTAGAAATATATAAAAATATATTGTACGGAACAACAGCCGATTTAGAAAATGCTATTGCATTGATAGATTCGGTTAGAATAATTGAACCCTATGCTGTGTATCCTCTTACACAGCTGGCACAAGTTCATACAGAGCTTAATAATTTATCGTTAGCTGAACAAAATATAGTACTTGCAGCACAAAGTTTGCCTACATGGACCGAAACAATGGCAAGAAAAGGACGGATTTATCAAAAACAGGGTTTGTTTGATCAAGCCGAAATTGAATACAGAAAAATTATTTCTGAACGCCCCGATTTATCAAAAGGATATATATATTTGTCTCAGTTATATATGCAAACGAACAATGTTGACAGTGCTTGGAAATATATTAAATTAGCCCAAGATAAAGAAGATAAGAACGAATTTATTTTAAATCAACGTGCTTTAATTGCTATTCAATCCTTGGATATTGATGATGCAAGAACTTCACTTAGAACAGCAAAAACATTAAGCCCTACGTATAAAATTTCATTAATAAATGAGGGCAAATATTTTGAAATAACAGGAGATTTACTTCAAGCAGAAAACAACTATAACAAGTTATTTGCTGCAGATTCTGCTATTGCTGAACCTTTTTATTTGCTTGCAAATTTATATTCAAAAGTAGGCGATTTAAAAAAAGCCGAAGAACTCCTAAATATAGGAATTAACAGATTTTCTGATAATACCGAAATAATTTTAGCAATGGCAGATTTGAACGCTTTTAAATTTTTCAATATCCAAGCCGACTATATTTGGGGCAGCAAGGCATTAAAATTATATAATCATGCGATAGATATGGATCCTTATAATTATAAAACTTATGCAAAAAAAGCAAATTTTTACGAAAAACTATATGAGCACAGAAAGAAAAATCTCATTCCTAACAATGTATTAATAAGCCATATAGATACTTTGAGCTCAAAATTATTTTTAGATACCATTTACTCTAATTTGAAGCTTGCGGCAATGCTTAGCCCTCAAAATCTTGAGCTATTAATTGAATTATCTGATTATTTTTATAAAACTAATAATATAGATTCATTAAATGAAATAAAAAAATACTTAAATGGTATCGAAAATAATTATCAAAACTTATTTTACCTTGGAAGGTTTTATTCGGTTACAAATCAGGATAAAAAAGCGTATAAATATTTCCAAAAATTAATAAAAACTCACCCAAATTTTGATCCCGTTTTTTTTCAAATGTTAAAATTGGATTTAATCGCTTCAACTTATTCTAATATCATAAAAAACAGAGATAAATATCAGCATTTAAAAGAATCAGAATTCTTTGTTTATTATTACGAAACAATAGTAAATTTAACTAACACAAATAAAGCTTTTACAAAAAAATACAGCAAATATTATCTTAGAGAAATTGCCAGAAATAATCTAAAATACTTAAAACGTCAATTACCTGAACTAATTGTTGAAGAAAATTGGGGCTATTCTCGTGCTGATATTATTGAAAACAAGTGGATAATTATTAAGAGAAATGGAAAAAGTGGAGTAATGTTATTTAATGGTACTATTTTAATTCCGGCAAATTTTGATAGCGTTCTATATTTGACCGACAATTTATTTGAATGTAAAGCAGGTTCTAAAACTTTTACTTTTGAAGTTAATTTATTAACGGCAAATTTAAAACAGTAATAAATTTGTCAAAAATTCTAACAACAATAATTTTTTAAATTTATAATTAACCTGTTTTAAAAAAAGGTTTCTGACCACAGAAACCTTTTAAAATTATTGTTCTAAAATTATTTTTTATCTTCTTTAAGTTCAATGATATAACCTTCCATAGCAACTATTTTACCAACTTTTTTTATTGGACTAACGGAAATTGTATGGTATTTTTTTCCACTATTTTTACAGTAACGGGCAATTTTAATACCGGTTAAAGTTTTACCTTTTTCCATTACTTCTTTAAAAACATACTCTAAGTTATCTTTATCTTCTCCTGTTCTGTCTAACAAATAGTTCATTCCAACCGGATCTGTAATTTCAGTACATTTATAAAGCTCTTTCCAAACTTCATTAACTTCAATATATTTTCCGTCTTTACCAATTTTAAAGTACCCAACTTGCGACCTTACAAGTCTATCTTGAAGTTCAATATTTGAAACGCCCAAATTAGAAGTCATGCTGTCAAACACAGATTCAAATGTAGTAACATCTTTAATATCTCTTGAAGTAACAATTTTACTTTCAACTTGGTTAATAGAATAATTTAAATACATACGAAGAGCAACAGTTGCTTCTTCATCAGACATTTCTTCCCAACCTGTAATCATTGCTTTAATTGCCGATAAAGGTTTGTATCCGGTTGTAGTTAAATAAATATGAGCAATAACAAAAGCAACTAGAAAGAACGCAATTGCCGTGTGAATATATGCAATTAAATGTAATGGAAATTTAATTTCTAAAGTGTTGTGAATATAATTATATTTCATATAAATTAGCCCTGTAATAACCATTAATGGTACCAGAAAAAATTCTAAAAAGAAATAAGTTAATCGTTGTAAATCATTAAATTTATCGGTAACGGTTTTACATACCGGATGTTCTTCGCCTTTAAAAATACCTCTCATATAAAAATCTACTTGTTTTTTAATATGCTCTCTTTTGGGAACATATTGTTGCCATTCACCGGTAAAGAAAATCCAAAGCAACACTGTTATTAGTAAAATGAAGTAAATCCAAGCAGCATTATTGTGTAAAAAAACGGCTCTTTCGTATCCAAATAATTTAAAAGAACTATGAACCTCAAATCCTGTTAAAGCTAAAAAAAGAATTAGTAATGCTTGTGTCCAGTGCCAAAAGCGTTCAAATCTGCGATATATATATATTTTTTTCATCTTTTTAATTTTAAAATTTCATTTTTTTTTATTAGTTACAGTTTTTTCTGTTAATTATTCTGAGAGTAGCATGCGTAGAAACACCAACTATTGAAAGAATAATAAATATAATACCTGCAATTTCTATAAATTTACTTCTATCGCGTCCGGGTAAATAAAATCCGGTTAAATTATCTAAAACACCACCTTTGTTAACATGGCATTGTTCGCAGGTGAGTGCATTTTCGGCAGGCGAAACCATGTGAGCAATTGGCCAATGAGATTCTGTATATATAAAGTCATATTGTCCGCTGTACGGCATATTAACACAATCCATTCCGTTATTAATAGCAGCTTGCCAGTCAAAATCAGCCCAAAAAGCACCGCTTCCTTTTCCTCCAATTGTATTAAGTTGAATTAAAGTTTTGTTAATCGGATCGTAAGGTTGTTTTCCTCTCATAACTTTAAAAGGATAAATTTTTGATGGATTTTGGGGGTCCATTGGGTGAATATTATCATCATAAGAACCAAAAAGTGAAGTTAAATAAACGGTATCAGACATAATTGAATCTTCGATAAAATGATGATCTGTGTAGCCATTATACCACATATACTCCGGCGTTAAGTTTTTGGCATAAGTTATTGAGCCGTGTTTTGAATCGTAGTGAATTGTAGTGTCGGCACTAATTTCTATTGCCGAATCTAACAAGTTTCCATCAGCATCAAGTTGTCCGGCGTCGGACCAATCCCAATAAATTTTAGTGGGTGCATCTTTTGCGTAAACAGGAATATGGCATGTTTGGCAAGCAACTTGTGTATAATGATCGTTAAGTAATCGGCTTTTGTGTGGTGCTCCTGTGTGGCAATCGGTACACGAAATTGTGTTTGAGGGCGACGAAGAAACCATTGGCAAATTACCCGGAATGTTGTGATTTTCGGTAGAATGGCAATCTATACATGCAAAATTTAATCCGTTTTTATCCATATGAACATCAATATCTCTGGAACAGGCATTTAAAACAACATCTAAATCTCCGTGTTTAGCATTATTTGAGCCTCCACCAAAATAATGACACAATCCGCAATTTTTTCGTTGTGGTGAACCTACATTTTGAGCTACATAGCTTAAATCAACGCTTGCAGGTGGTAGCCCGTAACCGGGGTCTTTTCCTTTTAAATATGTACCGGTTCCATCATGGCAAACTATACAGTCCATATTTTGGGTAGCAGTGCTGTCAAAAGTATTTCGGGTATAACCATATCCGGCGTGACATTTAGTACAAAGTTTTTCATTTGAAGATGCTCCAATGCAAAAATTATTTAAAATATTTTCTTTACCCATTTCAAAATTGCCTCTGCCCGGAATAGTATCTAATTTTTTCCAATTCCAGTGTTCGTTAAGCATAAGTTGCTCATCGATATTGTTATGGCATTGCAAACAGGCTTTTGTTACTTGTTCTACACTGTCAAAGTCCTGTTTTAATTCAGGAAATTGATTATGATTAACGGGAATATCCGTTACTTGCGATAATTTAATTGTCTCATTATCAAATGGATCTCTTAAATTATCAGGCTCCCAAACCGAAATTATTGTAAAAATAATAATTATTGGAAGCAAAATAATAAATAGAATTTGTAAGAATTTTTTCATCTGAAAAATAGTTTATGTTTTGAGCAAAAGTAACTAAGATTACTTTTAGATATGATATTGTAAAGAACAAAAATTGTATTTATAAAACATACTAAGTGTATATTGTTGCATTTTAGAGTGTTTAGAGTTGTAATGTTTTAAAATATATTTTATAATTAGTTCAAAAACTATCTTTGCCAAAAATTTTATTTTGAAAACAAACCGCAAAATTGGGTATCCATTAAGTTTTGTTATTGCATTAGCTTTATTTTTGGTTGGGTTGCTGATTGAGTTATTTTCCTCGCACAAAGGAATTTATCTGCCTAAATGGCCAATAAATATTATTATTCTTGTTGTTTTTATTGTTTACATCATCGCTCTTAATCACTTTTGGAATTCTGATCTTAAAAAATGGTTTTCTTCTATAAAATCAACTGTTGGGGCTATAACAATTTATTCGGTTTTGGTTTTAGTAATGGGATTTATCACTCAAAACGACGAGAATGCAAGTAATTTAGTCAGAAACTTAGGTCTTGCTCATATTAACAGAAGTTGGTATTTTTTGTTAATTTCTGCTTATTTACTGATTATTTTGGGTTTTGTAATTCTTAAAAGAATAAAAAACATCTTTAAATTCAGAAATTTTGCTTTTTTCCTTAATCATTTCGGTATTTGGTTGGTAATTGCTACTGCATCTGTAGGTTCTGCCGATTTACAAAGAATTACGCTTCCAATATTCGAAAGCCAAACTTCAAAATTTGCTTACGAAAACGATTCTACTCTTATTGAACTTCCATTTTCTATACAATTAAATGATTTTTACATAAATAATTTTAACCCCAATGTAATATTTTTTAATCATCATTCACGGGAAATTTTAAATGAACCTTCTGTTAATTATTCTGCCGATTCTGCAAATTCTTTTTCGTATGAAAATTGGAACGTAGAAATTTTAAAGATTATTCCCGATGCTGTTATGATAGATAATGAATTTTTCAAGTCTGATACTTCTATTACTCAATTTGCTGCTTTTGTTAAAGTTTCAAATAATAACCAATCTAACAACGTGTGGATAAGTTCAGGTAATTATTCAGCTCCTTCTACAGTAGCAGTTTTAGACGATAATATTGCTATTTCTTTAAGTCTTCCTCAAGAAAAAGAATATACCTCAATAATTACTATTACAAATGATGATGGAACTAAAATAGAAAACCTAACTGTTCAGGTTAATAATCCATATAAAAACTTGGGTTATGATATCTATCAACAAGGATTTGACAATATTAACGGGCAAGAAATTAGTATTTTAGAAATAGTAAAAGACCCATGGCTTCCGGTTGTTTATGTTGGATTAATAATGTTAACAATTGGTTCTTTAATGTTATTTTGGTTAGGTAAAAAACGATAATTATGATGTTATTTGATTTTAAAATACTCTTTCCTGCTGTTTTGTTGCTATGGATAATTGGTGCTTTGATTTTTTATATTTTTAAAAATAAAAAAATAAAAAATATTGGATTAGTAATAATTTCTGCTGGAATATTATATATTTTTTCACTAATTGTTTATATGTGGGTTAATTTAGAACGTCCACCTTTACGAACTTTAGGTGAAACCCGACTTTGGTACGCTCTTTTGGTACCTATTGTAGGAATGGTGCTTTATTTTAGATGGAAAATGAAATGGATAATTAGTTATTCTGTGTTTTTAGCCTCAGTATTTGTATTAATAAGTTATTCATCGCCCGAAAATTTTGACAAAGCTCTAATGCCCGCTCTTCAAAGTATTTGGTTTGTGCCTCATGTAATAGTATATATGTTTGCTTATTCAATTTTGTCCGTAACAATGCTTATTGCATTAAAGGGACTTTTAATGCTTGCAAAAAATAAATTTGACGAAAATTTAATGATTACTGCTGATAATATTGTTTACGTTGGTTTTGCATTTTTAACTTTTGGTTTATTGTTTGGTGCTTTTTGGGCTAAAGAAGCTTGGGGACATTATTGGACTTGGGATCCTAAAGAAACTTGGGCTTTTATTACCTGGTTATTTTACTTAATTTATATTCACCTAAGATATAATCATAAAGAAAATGTAAAACCTGCCTTATGGGTGCTTGCTCTGGCATTTATATTTTTACTTGTTTGTTGGTTTGGCGTAAATTATTTGCCTTCTACTCAAACAAGCGTTCATACCTACAGCTCTTAATTTTTTTACTAATATTTGTATTTTTTTTAGTTAAAGCTCTGTATAACAAATTAGTGAAGTGTACAAAAAAGTGTGTAAATTTGGTTAGCTCACATCAAAATCAATGTTATATTTAATTATTCTTTTTTCGAGAAGAATAGTGGTATACTTTTAATGAATAGTAACAATATTCTTTGTCTGTCGACCATTTACTAAAATCACTTCAAATCCTTCGGCAACAAGATGCGAAAAAATATTTTGCCAATACGTGCCGGTGCTTTCCATGGCAACGGTCGTAACTTCATGTTTTTTCAAAAATTAGCTTAATTCAAAATGGTCTTCACTGTAAACACCAAACTCTTTAACGTCTTGTGCATCTTTACCTACTGCTACCCAATGACTTCTGCTGCCAATATCAATTCCGGCAGCATGAGGATTTACTACCTCTAACGAAACTTGTTTTTTACTCATAACTGTGTAATTTAAAAATGATAAATTATGAGTTTCGAGGAATGTAACTTCAGACTTTGAAATTATTCCATTCGGGATATCCCGAATTTCAGGATTCACCACTTAATTCAAACCCAAGTAATCAAAAAAAGACTACTTTTTACATTCTACCCATAATTGCGCTCGGACTTTTTAAGCACC
>JAFGXO010000113.1 GCA_016936595.1 Bacteroidales bacterium
AACAAGATGCTTTATTTAAGTCGGATTTCGACAAATTAATAGATAAAATAGACAACAAACAGATTGATAAATAGAATATTAACACCACAACATCGCACTTAATGCCAGCCGTCTGCGGTAGTTTTGTTCCGCTTCGCTACACAAAACCACCGCAGCCGCCCGTCATAAGTGCATTCTCGTTTCGTGCAATAAATAAGACTCAAGCTACTTTGAATTCAAAATTGATAATAAATCATAAAAGCAGATGTTTTAAGCTATCCACTTGGTTATTACAAAAGCTAAAACAATGAAACTATCAAAGACTGGTGTACTTTTGATGAATAATAGTGGTATACTTTTTATGAATAGTAACAATCACAATCAACGACGATGCACAAATTCTGTACACAAAAGACGGCTCAACCGATTATGAAGTTCATGACGACATGAGTAGTCCGGTTTAACTAACAGTAATCATTACAGATTACGGTAAAGTAGGGAAATACATAGAAGGTACCTTCTCAGGCGAACTTGCCGATGCCGACAATAACATTGTTAATATTACCTAAGGTAAATATAAAGTAAAACAGGAAGAAGATAATTACTAAAATTAATCTTCAAAAAAAGTAAAAATATTTTTTGAAAATAAATTTTTGTTTTTATCTTTGCAACGCTTTAAAAGCAATGGTCTGGTAGTTCAGTTGGTTAGAATATCGGCCTGTCACGCCGAGGGTCGCGAGTTCGAGTCTCGTCCAGACCGCAAAAAAGCTCCAAGTAATTGGGGCTTTTTTTTGTGGAACAAACAGGCTTGTCGATAAAAAACAGTATTCAAACCGCAGAAACAAATCATAACAAATTATAAATTAACAAGTTATGTTTTTTTTTTATTTTACAAGTAGCAAATATGCAGAAGGCTATTGTTTGTATTTTTAAAAAAATCATACCACAATTCGCTTAATATTTTCAGGTAAACGTGCTAATATTTCGTAATTTAACGAATTATTCATTTCGGCAAATGAAGCAAAAGAAATTTCATTATCACCTTGTTTACCAATTAAAACCACACCATCACCAATTTTAACATTTTCAATTTGCGATATATCACAAATAATGATATTCATATTAACAGTTCCTATAACTTGTGCTCTCATAGAATTTACAAGCACATGACCATTGTTACTTAAAGATCTACTATAACCATTAGCATATCCAACAGGAACAAGCATGATTTTAATATTAGTTTGTGCCTGATAACCAAGTCCATACCCCACAAATTCTCCTTCGTTTACATTTTTTATGGACATAACATACGTTTTCCATTCCATTACTCGATGTAAAGGGTCAATTTTTATTTTATGTTTATGAACATAATTAATATATGTTTCTTTTGTAGGCCAATAACCATATATTAAAATACCGGTTCTAATCATATCAAATTGCGAATTAATATAATTCATTGCTGCAGCCGAGCATGCTATGTGCTTAATTTGAGGGTAAATATTGTTTTCGTTTAAAAGTTTGACTCTTTGAATAAATTTTGAAAGTTGTTTGATTATTCTAAAATGATTAGCAATACTTTCGGCCCCGGCAAGATGCGAGGTTACGCCCTTAACATCTAAAAATTCGATATTTTTATTGATAATATTTATTGCTTTTTTCAAATTTTTCAAAGTAAAACCTGTTCTATTCATGCCGGTTTCAATATCAATATGAATAATAGCCTTTGTGTTTAACTCTTTAGCAACATTTATAGCATTATATAAAACATCAATTTCATAAACAAAAAATTCTATCTTGTTTTTTATAACAAATTTATAATCGTTGGGTAAGATAAACCCCATAATTAAAATTGTTGTTGTGTTATGTTTACATTCAAATGCAGTTTTTGCTTCGGAAGATGAGTAAAACGAAAAGTGATTTATTCCGTTTTTTTCAAGTGCCGGCAGAATTTTATCAGTGCCGTGTCCATAAGCATTTCCCTTTAAAACAGCCGAAATTTTTACGCCTTTTTTTAAAATAGAATTTAAAAAATCAATATTATTTGTTAGAGCATCGCTACTTATTTCAATATATGAAGTGCTACCCATAATTTAGTATTATTTTTGGATTTGGACAAAGTGATAAAAATTTATCTTTTTCAGAAGTTGAACAAACTCCATAAAAATCGCCTGTTTTACCCAATAAATCAGTAATTAACTGAAAATGAAGATGTGGAGGCCATTGTCCATTTTCTTTATCGTTGCCTATTTCGGCAATTTTTTGTCCTTTTTTTATGTATTGTCCTTTTTCTAAGGCATTTAATGACGCTTTTGACAAATGTCCGTATAACGAGTAAAACTTAACATTTTCAATTTCGTGTTCAAGGATAATTGTTGGTCCATAGTCGCCAAAATTGTTGTTATTTTTAAAACTGTGAATTTTGCTGTCCATAAAAGCAAAAATCGGAGTTGCTGCCTCTGTCCAGATATCAATTCCAAGATGAATGCTTCGTGCATTTTTTCCGCTTCCAAAATGTGAGCTGCGTTTGTATATTAGCCTATCTTCTGCGTATCCACCTATTCCAACGTTGCAATTATGGTCCTGTAATTTTGAATTCACATAAAAAGTTAAAATATCTGTATCTAAAAGATCTAATGGGTATAATTCTTCATTTTTAACTGAAAAATCAAAATCATAAACCTCAATTTCGTTTAAATCAAAATTAAAGATATTTGCAAAATTAGATTTATATTTTTTTAGTAAATTTGTTATCATTAAATAAATTTTTTGTCAATAAATTTTGAGTTTAAAAGTCTTGCTACGCCCATATAACTTGGTTTAAAGCAAATTTTATCACCAACTTTGTATTTTATTTTACCGTCAGAAGTTCTATTTTTCCCCAGATCAACAACCGTCATATCTGAAGTTATTCCTACAAATTTTATGTCCTTATCTTTTTGTTCAATTTCTTGTCTATCAACGTCAAGTAAGCCAAAATCTAAAATAGCTTTGTAAGTAGTTTCGCCTATATCGTCATGGCTAAATTTTGCAGTATGCCCAATGCCTGCATCGCTAATAATTCCTTCGGGGACAATTTTTTTCTCTTCAAGTTCAATAATATTAGCATAAAAACTAAAAGTATCGGTTGATAAATCAATAAATTGTTCGTTATTAATTGGGCTTGTTCCAAAAAAGGCAGATTCTCCAATTCTAAAATGGTTCATTCCTTCGGGTACGCTGTTGGTTTCAAGTAAAGGTAAAGTTATTGAACTACCACCCGAAACAAACTCCATTTTTTGGTCAAATTTAGATTCAATAAGCTGCTTATATAAAACTATTTGCATAAGTTTATCGTATGTTGGTTCTACTCCGTACATACAACCTAAATTAGAACCCAATCCTACAACTTTAATGTTTTTAAAATTAAATATTTTTTTATAAAATTCAATAATATCATCACGTTGGATACCTTCTCTAAGTTCGCCAAGCTCTATCATAATTATTATATAATGAATTTTATTTTGCTTTTTGGCAGCTTCATTTAATGCCTTTATTGTTTCAAAAGATGAATTTAAAGAAACATCAGCATATTTTACCACCTCATCTGCGTAAATTTTAGCAGGTGGTTTTATATAAATTGTTCTTAACTTTGGATTAACTAATTTTAAATTTTTTAAGCTTGTTAACCTTGAATCTCCAACTGAAGTAATCCCTTCAATGATGTCATCTGTTAAAATTCGTTTCAAAAATTCAACATCACCCGAAAAAACTTTAGTAATTAAACTCCATTTTTTGTTATGTTTTTTAAAATAATTGCTTAATATATTAATGTTATTAATAATTTGATTAATATGTATTTTTAATTCAGCCATAATTTAATTATTTGTTTATTAATACTGTCCAAACACTTTAGTAATTAATTAACATTTTAAGAGACAAAAGTAACCCCACCTCCTCCAAAAAAATTGGGACAGGGTTTTATTAAGGTGGAATTGTAACTCTCAAAAAAAATACTTAGTATTTTATCATTCTTTATTTAGGACGGTATTATTTGTTTATATATCTCATTTCAGCATATTTAGAAGTAAAACCGATGCGTTCGTATAGCCTTTTTGCAGGATTATCATATTCAACGTGCAATTTTATATTTCCATCGCAATGCTTAAATGATTCTTCAACTATTTGACGACCAAAACCTTTGCCTCTATAAGTTGAATCAACAGCAACGTAAACTAAAATCCAATCAGGTATATAATCACCCATTCCGGTTTTATTCATAATTAATGCACCAACTAATTTATTTTCGTAAAATGCAGCTAAAGCAAACCCTCCTTCGGATTTTTCATCAGAAAAAGCATAGTCTAAACATTTTTCTATGTCTTTTTTTGGATCTCCAAATTTATCTAAGCTGGTAAACAAAAAATCCACGAAATTTTGTCGGTTAATACTAGTTTTTTTAAAATCAATTTCCTTGTTAATCTTTTCAAGTTTTAGCATAATTTTTTCGTTATTAATTATCTATAGTTTACAACTAATTAGTATTTACATTATATTTTTTTGATGTTTTTCTTAACATCTTGTGGTTGCAATTCTTCTGAAAATTGCAAAAAATGATTATTATACAGGTAGAGTAAAAATTTAAAAAATCAAAATCATTGTAAATGAGTATTTTTTAAAAAATAAAATTCACTATAATTAGCAAAAATATTGTATTTATATATAATAAAGTAAAT
>JAFGXO010000018.1 GCA_016936595.1 Bacteroidales bacterium
AACCCTTTCTGCGATAATCGGAAGAAGTTGCAATCATGTGCAAATTAACAAAATTTTTAGAGTAATATGCTAACAGAGAGCAAACAGGGTTGTCATTTGCTTTTCCAATAAACAAATCAATTTTTTCATTATTGCTTAAAAATTTTGATAAATCAAACGAAAATTCTTTTTTATTGAACAATTCTTGACTAATTATTTTATTCCATACAAACAAATCAGAAGCGTTTATAACCCTAGTAATTACAACGTCATTTCTTTCTTTAAAATCTAATAATTTCAAGTCAAAAGCCATCGCTTTCCATTCCATTATTTTTCGGAATTTATGTTTAAGAAATTGTTCTTCATAAAAACTTTTTTCCGATTTCGTTCCTGTAATAATAAATGGAGGAGCAAGTTTTTGTTCAATATCTTTGCTAATGTTATTAATAATTTCGTCCGAATTTTCGGGAGAAATGTTTACGTTAAATATAAAATTTGGCCAAGCAAATTTTCCGCTATTAACATGCATATAATCATTTTTTTGGAAAAATGTATTTTGGAAATTTCCGGCTAATTTATATAAATCAATCAAATCATCTTCTATTGCTATTATTTGTTTTTCAGTTAACATTATATCAAATTTTTTAAAGCGATTCTATCTATTTTATTACTTTGATTCACGGGAAATTTATCTAAAAAGAAGGTTTTACCGGGTAACATATACGCAGGAAGCTGATTTTTTAAATACAACATTATATCTTTTTTACTAAAATCATTTCCTTCAACAAATAAACAGATTTCTGTATTGCCATAATTATTAGAATATGGAATTGCCACAATATTAGTTTTTTTTGTAAAATTCCTAACATGATGTTCAATTTCTCCTAGTTCTACTCTAAATCCCTGAATTTGTACTTGGTTGTCAAGTCGTCCACAATACATAATATCACCATCTATATTCTCAAAACAGAGATCTCCTGTTTTGTAATATCTAACATTATCCTTACAAAAAAAAGCCTCTGAATTTCGGGTTGCATTGTTTAGATATCCTCGTGTTATCTGTGTGCCTGAAATACACAATTCTCCTTTCTCGCTTTTATCTATTAGTTCATTTTGATCATTTACGATAATAGCTTCAACGTTTTTGATTGTTTTTCCTATCGGAATTAAACCGTTGTATTGTTTATGTGCTTCATTGTTAATGATCCATCTGTAGGCTAAACACCATATAGTTGCTTCTGTTGGTCCGTATAAGTTCCAAATCTCTGCATTCGGAATGCATTTTTGCCATTCGAGTAGAATATTATGGTAAGATGCCTCTGCGGTGAGAATACAATATTTTAAGTAAGGTAAATTTATCTCTTTAAAATATGGTTTTAAATAGGCTAGCACTGATGGCACAAGTGTTGCAAAAGTGATATTTTGTTTTGAGAGTAACTTGTATATGTATGTATATTTTACTTCTTCGGAAGGTATGGTATATACACAAGCCCCTGCTAGTAGTGGTATTAAAGTACAGGCAACAGATACATCAAAAGTGAGCTCAAACATTTGCAAGAACTTGTCGGATGTGTCAAATTTATAATCCAATGCTAAAAATGATTCAACAAACGCTTCTATATTTTTTCTGTTTATTGGTACTCCTTTGGGGACACCTGTACTCCCTGACGTAAAAAGTGTGTATGATAAATCTTCTGGATCTGTATCTTGGATTAGAATTTCAGTCCCTTTTAATTTTAAATTATTTGTTTGAATTATTTTAGTGCTTTTTTCGTCTAAAAAAACATGAAAATCTTTTGTGCTTGATAATGTAATTTTAATTTCTGCTTGCACAATAATATTGCTATTCCTATCTTTTGGTGTTCTTGGACTGATGGGTATGTATGATAATCCGGAAAACCAAATTGCGAGAATTGAAGCATACGTTTCAAGGTCGTTGTTCGTTACAATCCCAATATTTTTTGATTGATACTGGTTATGCTCTTTTAAAGCATCTTGTATTTTAATAATTTTTTCTTCTAATTCATAATAGGTGTAAAATTTATTATCAATAAAAAAAGCATTTAGTTTTTTGTGCTCTAATATTGATCTTTTTAATTTTGTTATCATTTTGAAACTTATTTTATATTACTAAATGCCTTTGTGAAAACTGTTATCCAAGACATATTTGCTTGTTTCCTGAGTTGATTTGCTGTTTTTATTCCATGAGATTTTAAATGACGGAGAATGTAGCGGGCTTGTTTGCGTAAACATTTCCGAACAGCAGTTTTTATTTCTATTTCATTTAATGGACACAATTCATTTTCTAATAATTCTTTTTCGATAACAATATATTTGAAAGGGACTTCCGGTTTGGTTTTGTTGTCGGAATTTTGTTGATCTTCGTGCGAACGATGCCATACAATTCCTCCGGGCATTAGCAATACGTTAAATTTTTGTGATAATAAATGCCACATTTCAAAATCACCGAGATGTTGTTTTCCCGTAAACCCGTTTACTTCATCAAATTCATTTTTACGGATAATTGACGATAACGGTGCTTTATGAAAAATCCATTTGTTTGTAAAATAGTGCCTGTGATATGCTTCTTGCGGTGAAAGTTGAAATGGATAAATACGATCATCATCTTGTGGTAGAGAGCATAAACCATAACCTGCTTCGGGGAATTGCTCCATGTAAAAAATAAGTTGTTCTAATCCAAAAGGATAAATTAAATCATCAGCATCAACAAATTTCAAGTATTTTCCTTTGGCATAGCTTGCGGCTTTATTCCGGTTTGGATAATC
>JAFGXO010000114.1 GCA_016936595.1 Bacteroidales bacterium
CGTTAGAGCCAATACTCTATAATTTTTTTTTACCAGAATAATTTAAAAACTAATTTTGCACTTTATTTTCGCAATAATTCACACAATATTTTTATAAAAAATGCTTTCAAAAACAGAATTTTATTTTCAAGAACTATTCAATAAAGCAGCTATTCCGCTTTGTATTATTAACAAAAGTAGCAATAAACTAATCGTAAATAATCATTTTCATAAAACTTTTGGATACACATCCAAAGATATTCCAACTTTAAATGATTGGTTATTATTAGCATATCCAAATCCTGATTACAGAAAATTTGTATCTGAAAGTTGTGATAAAACTATACAAAAAGCACTTAAAGAGAACACCGATTTTGACCAACAGGAGTTCAATATTTCTTGCAAAAATGGAACTGTTCTTACGATGCTTATCACAGGTAGTGTAATAGGTAGCGATTATCTTATCACATTTTTTGATATTACCGAAAAAAAGAAAAGTATCGAAGAGAGTGAAATGCTTGCATTTGCTCTAAACAACACTTCTGAAAGTGTTTTTATTTACAAAAAAGATACAAACAAATTTAGTTATGTAAACGACCAAGCCTGTCGTTCGTTGGAATACAGTCGAGAAGAGTTGTTGCAATTATCGACTTTTGACATTGATCCTGATATTACAAATGATTTGATAAACAAAATTAAAAATACCGTTTATTCAGGTCAATCCTATATTATTGAAACACGACATAAAACAAAAACCGGTCGTATTTTTCCCGTTGAGGTGGTAGCAACTCCTTATGTTTTTAATAATCAAATTTACACATTTTCATTAGTTCGAGATATTTCAAAACGAAATGAAACTGAAAAAGTAATAAGAGAAAGTGAAGAAAAATATCGCACTTTGGCAGAAAATTTACCTGATAATATTATTCGTTACGATAATAAATGTCATACAATTTATATGAACAAAGTTATCCAAAGAACTCTAAATACAAAATTTGATATAATTAAAAATATGTCACCAACTGAAATATACACAGATGGTAGTTACAATATTTATGAACAAAAGCTAAAAGAAGTTATAAAGACAGGTAAAGAAATTGAATTTGAATTTACAGTTCCTCATTTCTTTCCTAAAAAAGAAATTCATTTATTAAAAATGGTTCCCGAATGTAACGAAAACGGCAAGATAATTGGGGCTTTGGCTATTGGAAGAGATATAACAATTAAAAAACAAACCGAGCAAGATTTAATAAATTCCGAATATCGAAAAACCATTCTTAACCAAATTGCAAACATATTTCTTACCATTCCTGATGATGAAATGTATGGTCAAGTGCTTGATATTCTTTTGTCTATTACGAAAAGTAAATTTGGTTTATTCGGTTATATAGACGAAAATGGCAACCTTGTTATACCAAGTCTAACAAAAGATATTTGGAACGAATGTTCTGTTTCGGGAAAATCGACAATTTTTCCAGTTTCAATGTGGGGTAACAGTTTGTGGGGCAGAGCAATTCGAGAAAAAAAACGTTTAATTCAGTCGGACCGTTTCATATCCCGATAGGTCATTTAGAAATTAATTATTTTATTGCAGTGCCAATAATATTTGGTTACGAAACAATTGGGTTAATCAGTTTTGCAAATAAAGACAACGGTTATTCAGATGATGATATACAAATTTTAGAAAGTATAGCAACATTTATATCACCGATTTTAAATGCCCGATTGCAACGAGACCAACAAGAAAAAAAACGAAAAAAAGCCGAAGAAGAACTCATAAAAGCCAAAGAAAAAGCCGAAGAGAGTGATAAATTAAAAACTGCGTTTCTGCATAATATATCGCACGAAATTCGTACACCAATGAATGCAATTTGCGGATTTTCAGATTTATTAAGTAACCCAAATTTGACACAAGAAAAAAGAAATAATTTTACAACAATTATACAAAAAAGTAGTAATCAATTGCTTTCAATAGTTACCGATATCGTAACCATTTCAACAATTGAAACCAAACAAGAAAAGTTAAACATTGAAAAAGTATGTATAAACACCTTATTACGGGAATTATACAATATCTTTGAACCACAGACATTAGTAAAAAAATTGAATTTGAGATTAAATAAACAATTAACTGATTTACAAAGCAATGTTTATACAGATAAAACTAAAATAAATCAAATAATATCCAATTTAATATCGAATGCCATAAAGTTTACAAATACAGGAAGTATAGAATTTGGGTATATTTTAGAACATACAAATTTGAGATTTTATGTAACTGATACCGGAATAGGTATTCAAACAGAAGCGTGTGAGAAAATATTTGAACGTTTCACGCAAGCAGATGAAACAATTCACGTCAATTACGGTGGAACAGGTTTGGGACTTTCAATTGTAAAAGGATATGTAGAAATTTTAGAAGGGAAAGTTTGGGTTCAATCCGAACCAAATAAAGGTTCAACTTTTTATTTTACAATTCCATATAAAACAACAAATAAAACAATTGAGACAATAAATAATATTCAACTTGCTGAAAATTTTAATTTGGAAACAATTATTGTTGCAGAAGATGAAGAATACAATTTTCTCTATATAAAAGAGTTATTAGCTGTTTGGGATTTAAAACTTATACATACCAAAAACGGAAAAGAAACAGTTGATTTTTTTATAAAAAATTCAAACATTGATTTGATATTAATGGATATAAAAATGCCAATAATGACAGGAAACGAAGCTGCAAAAATAATAAAAGAAATAAACCCAAATATACCAATTATAGCACAAACTGCTTATGCTTTGGAACACGAAAAAGCAAAATACGAAGGAATTTTTGACGATTATTTGACAAAACCGATAAATGAAAATGATTTAAAACAAAAAGTAATGAAATACATTAACAAACAAGAAAATATACTTATTAGCAATGATTAACAAGTTTAGAATTTCTAAGAGCAAAAGGTATTTGCACTTTGCTTTTATAACATATTTACAACAATTTACATTTGTGCAAAAGCAAAGAGCAAACGATTTCAATAATTTTCTTGCCCTTAAAAACACTAAACTTTTGGTGTTAAAACACGAACTTTGGTGCTAACACCAACAAAAACAAAAGAATAAAAGTAAAGTGGCTCCGCCACTTCTACTTTTTATAAATAATAATTTTGATAATATTTTGGTTTTACAAACCAATTAATTTAATTTGATAGATGAGTAAATTAACGTAACTAATTGAATGATAAATAAAAATGGCTCTAACATATGCTAAAACGACAAGTGCAGGCATTGTGCGTAACTTGAAACATTGGAATAGGAATTTACATTGTGCTGTAAATAAACATTTTACTTTCAACTCCTGCACCTGCGTTTAGCATTTTCCGTTAGGTTTAATTATAAAATTTTCTAAGCCTGATGGGGTGGCTTCCCAGGATGAAAATGTGGTAATAAAACTGAAATACCACAATAAAAAAAAGAGTAAGTCGAGTTGCCGAAAATCGTAAGAGTAGGCATAAATTTTAAAAAAATATCTAAAAATGAAAAGTTTATTAAAAAACAGTATGATAATTGCCCTAATGATTACATTTTTAAGTTTGTCATTTTATTGTACTAAAACAAATGAAGTAGCGATTGATGAAAATACAATTGCAGAACGTTTAAATTTTAAGGAAACTCCGATTATTCCCCAAGAAAAAGTTATAATAGTAAGAATATCTTGGGATGAATGGGGTCATGCAAGTAATGATTGTAATGGTTGGGGACTTTGTAATGCGACCGTTGAATGGTTTCCAGAAGCTGATGAAAAAACAATAAATGAAAGCAATTACAACTATTCTTTTCCTGTCGATTATGATAATGCGAATAATCAATTCTATGCTGAAATTTTATTAGATGAACCTGTTCCCGAAGACATTCAGTTACAAGATTATCCAATAAAAGTTGATGAAGAAATATCTTTGAATTCCAAAGAAGCATTAAATGATGATTTGAAGATAGCTATTGACAATTACTATTTTGATGAAACATTAGGAGAATTTGGAGGTTTTAGAATATATCTGGAAAAAAAATAATATTTAACTATGCACCCTTGATTAAAAGCAAGGGTGCATTAAAATAATCCAACATGAAAAAATATATCCTAATATTATTGTTGTTTTTTTTGTCTTTTTTCTTTAATTCATGCTCACTTTTCTTTAAAACGGCTTTATCTATTAAAAATCCCAAGGTAGAAAATAATGAAGATATTATGGAATATTTAGAAGATACTGATTGCCCAATTCAAAACACTTTTGTTGTTAGTTGTCCACCAGACAGTTTGCAGATTTATCAAAATTTAATGAAAGGATTTACCAATGAAATTTTAATTTATAGAGATAGTATTAGATATTGTTACGAAGGTACAAATAGATGTACAAGTGAAAAATTAAAAAAAACAATAGATGAATTTTACAAATACTATACTCCTTGTCAGAGTGACACAATTGATTTTGAGGTGTTTATGTCTCAATTATTACCTTTATCTAAAAACGCTAATCTACAAATAGAACATGGTAAGATTTATATTTTTGCATATTGGTCAATTTTCTTTGGTTCAAAAAAAAATAAAAAAGAATATTTTAATTGGCTATTTGAATACAAAAATAAATATCCTGACAAATACGAAATTATTTTAGTTAATGTAGACCTAAATAATGATTGGGGTTTAGAAAATGACAGAAAATTAAAATTAATATTTAAGATGAATAAAAAAAACAGTGTTGATTTAGAATTTGGAAAAATGCCTTATAAGGAATAAACCTAACATTGTATTGAAAAACATTGCGGGGCAGTGCATTAATGAAACGAAAGTGCAAACTTTCTACTTTGGTGCAAACATCAACATCAGTGAACCCCGCAACGTTTTCAATACATTTCCGTTAAATGGAATTAACAAAGCAAAATACAAAACATTTAAAATCTTAAAAAATTAAATATATGAAACTATATGAAATATACAA
>JAFGXO010000115.1 GCA_016936595.1 Bacteroidales bacterium
AAATATTGAACTTTGGAAACAAAAACTAAAAACCGCAATGTATGCTTCAAACAATGAACTTTTTAATAAAATGATAGACAATGAGTTACAAAATATTAATAATTGACGATGAGCCAAATAACATTGAAGTGATGATTAATGTTTTGGCTCAAAAAAACTACAATATTTTAATTGCTTCAAACGCTACGGAAGGTTGCAAAATTGCTAATCAGAATAATCCGAATTTAATTATTATGGACTGGGAAATGCCCGATATGAACGGAATAGATGCCATAAAAACGTTGAAACAAAATCCGCAAACTGCTCTTATTCCTATTATTATGGCAACCGGAGTAATGCTCGATTCTGAACATCTCAAAACTGCACTCGAAGCCGGTGCAATAGATTACATTAGAAAACCCATAGACGAAATTGAACTGCTTGCCCGAGCAAATTCTGCAATTATGCTTTTTGAAGAAATGAAAAAAAACATAGAACTTCAAACCGAGTTGATACGAAAAGAAAACGAAATTGCTCAAAAAGAAATTCTTAATAACAAACAAGCTCTTGCTAAACTAACACTTCGCATAATTCAAAATAACGAACTAAATGCCAGATTGTTTGATCAATTAAACCAAGTAAGTCAAAACAGCAACCAAACCGGAAAAAAAGTTATCAGCAAAATTATTTCCAACTTCAAAGCAGACGCAAAAAATATAAATTGGCAAGAATTTGATTTGTTGTTTGAACAAGTTCACCGAAGTTTTTACGACAACATAAGCAAAAAATACCCCGACCTTACGGCTAACGAACACAAACTATGTATTTTTTACAAATTAAACCTTAATTCAAAAGAAATTTGTTCGCTTACCCTGCAAAACGAAAACGCCCTAAAAAAAGCAAGGGCACGACTTAGAAAAAGATTTAACCTCGAACCTGAACAATCACTCCATCAGTTTTTACAACAATTTATATAAAAAAAAGAAACGAAATTCCTAAAACTTAAACTTTTATTGATGTTTTAGGAATTTCATAATATTTTATACAATTGTTCAGCCCTTTACACTTGCCCAATTTTTCATTTTTCATTCTTAATTGAAAAAAAAAGTACCCTTTTTGTACCCCCTCGCTTACCCCTTTTGTACCCCCTCTTTTTTTGACTTCCTCACAGCATAGAATTATCTTTGCATATATAAATATAATTCAAAAAAGCTGTGAGACTTAAAAATAATCATAATACAATAGAAAACAACAAAAACCTCAACAGTGCTTTGCTAAAAATATTACTCGACCTCGATATTGATATTTCTGAAATTGAAAGTACCCTCAATATAGAATTAAAAAACGAAAATACAGAAAAAAAAGACAAACAGGAAAATGCCGAAAATCCTGATAATAAAGAGTAGGCATAAATTTTAAATTTTATTATTATGACAAAAAAAGTATTTTTTCAAAAAACGGTGCTGATGCTCGCCTTCCTATTCGTTGGCTGGAGCGCGATGGCAACAAACTATATTGTAAGAGGAGCCGGAACTTCTGCTTGCAATGGCACTTACACCGAAACAGGTGTATATAACGGTAAACCCTATTACTTATACAACAGCGGAGGTACGATGTATGGTATCAGTTGGTTAGGAACTAAATGGGGCATTAGTAAAACCACGAACGGAGCTGTAGCTGATACACGCAATACATATTATACAAATACAAGTACAAGTAGTACACCGCCGGAAACCGGTTGGGTTAAAACTTTTGGAACTACTCCTATACCGACTGTCATTAGAGAAAGTGGTAACTTGCATTACAGTTCAGCTATGTTTTTTGAAAACATCAATAATGATGGGGGCATTCAATCAAAAGTTTTCATTACGCACGACAATTTTGGCGGACAAACCTTTGACGGGACAATTTCGGAAGACTTTGTAGCATCGGGCAAAGCAATCGTAAATAATGTGCCGGCAGGTTTAACTGCTCAAATTATCCTGAAAGATGATTTAACGGTAGAGTTAAGTTTTACAGGAAATGTTTTATCACATACCGTATCAAACAATATCAGTAATTTGGAGGTGATTTTTAACGACGATGCCTTTACCGGCAGCGACCCTGCTAATGTTAATAAAAGCACAAAATCCGATTTTGCAATTTATTTTTCCAATAATATCTTGCAAGTACCATCGGAATATAGCACTATTGCAGCAGCAATCGCAGCCGCCTCACCTTACGACATTATTCAAATTGCAGCAGGCACTTACACCGAACCCGGACTTGCAGTTAACAAAGAACTTACCTTTGTAGGCGAAGACCCTTCAACTACCATAGTGCAGGCACATGCCGACTATAATGTTGCCACCGACCGTGTTTTTAACATATTAAATGTCCCGGCAGTTAAAGTCAGTAGATTTTTCAATCTGACCATACAGAACGGAAAGGTAAATGCCTCTGGTGCAGGGATTAGAATATTTTCATCCTTAGAGATGTTTAATTGCATCATCACAAATAATATTTCGATAGGTAATAGTGGTGCCGGAATTAGTTGTAATAATTTATTATTAGACGGTTGCTTAATATCTAATAATTTAGTAAATGGAGGCGGTCAAATAAGAGGTGTAGGAGTTGCTGCTCAAAGTGCTTTTATTACCAATTGTACATTCAGCGGAAATACTCATATTTCAACAGGTGCAGACTGGAACAAAGGAGCTGCTATTTATTTAAGTGGCGAATATTCAACTTCAACAATTGTGAACTCTACTATAACCAACAATTCTTGTTCCGGAACATCATCTGATACAAGAGGAGGAGGAATCTGCATAGATATCAGAACAGAACTCAATCTTAAAAACTGCATAATATATGGCAACACCGCTATAAAAGGTGCTGATTTATATAGAGATAATGAATTCTATGTAAATAAAATAAACGCATACAATTCCATAATAGGCGTAATGGCAGCATATTCGGGCGATGCAATTAACGGCTATAATGTAAACGTAAGCTCTGCCGACCCACTTTTGGTGGCATTAGCCGATAATGGAGGACCTTCTCAAACCTGTGCCTTACAAATTGGTAGCCCTGCTATTGATGCCGGTTTACATGGGATTACCGAAACCGACCAACGAGGATATTATGCCAATGGAATACGAGATATTGGTGCTTTTGAATATGAGGGTATTGATCCATCATCACAGCCTCTTCAACTCGTTTTCACCACCACCGCAGCAAACCAAGTCGTAAAAATTCCCTTAAAAGGAACGGTAGATGTTACAGTTGACTGGGGCGATGGCAACTCTGATACATGGACTACTGCAACAAACGCCGCTCATTCATACCTTTCTGCCGGAACTTACACTGTAAGTATTTCGGGTACGCTTACAGGGCTGGGAAGAAGTTCATCATATCTTAACGAATTTAAAAATTATTTGACAAAAGTCATTAGCTGGGGTGATGTAGGGCTTGAAGATTTAAGTAATGCTTTTAATTACTGTACTTTACTAACAGAAGTTCCAAATAATTTACCTGTAACTGTAACTAATTTGAGTAAAACCTTTATTTCCGCAACCGGCTTTAACGGCGACATCAGTAACTGGAATACATCTTCGGTTACCACAATGGAGGCTATGTTTGCCGATGCCGATTTATTTAATCAAGATATTGGAAATTGGGACGTGAGCAATGTTGAAAACATGTCATGGATGTTTTCCGGTGCGGACAATTTTAATCAGGATATCAGCAATTGGAATGTTAGTAATGTAACCAACATGTCCGGTATGTTTGATTACGCACCAGTTTTCAATCAGGATATTAGTTCGTGGAATACTGCAAGTGTTACTGATATGTCGTGGATGTTTGATGCAGGAACTCCCGGTGCAAATGCTTTCGACCAGAATATTAGTAACTGGGATATTAGCTCGGTAACAACTATGGAAGGAATGTTCGCTAATGTTACCCTTTCTACTACCAACTACGATGCAATTTTAATTGGTTGGGCATCACAAACCG
>JAFGXO010000116.1 GCA_016936595.1 Bacteroidales bacterium
ACATATTCAAAAACAACATCTTTACCAGAATAAAAAGTAATTTTTTTATTTTTTTCGTAACACAAAAGAGAATTATTTTGAGGATTAAATTTTACTATATCGGGTTTTGAATTAGAAATATGTTGAACAGTAAGAAAAGTATCAACCAAATAATGAGACCAATAAGTTATTTGATTTTTACGATCTAAAGCAACTACAAATTCTCCGTCGAAATTAACATCGGTTTTAACAAACCCTAAATTACTATAAAATTCATCAATTTGCTGTTTTTGATTCAAATCCCAAATCAACCATCTTTTATCAGAAGTTAAAATACTTGCGATTCCGGCATTTATGCTCACAACTTTGACATTACTTCCAAGATTAATTTTTTTCTTTCTTTTTCCTGTAGAAGCATCAAACTCATACATAAACCTATTATTTTTATAAAACACATACACTGATTTTCCATCATCAGAATAAAAATACTCAAGGGGTTTTTCTTTTTTATGTTTTATTTTATATTTTTTATCTTTTAAAGAATTATAAACATAAATTTTATTACCTGTATTAACTAAAGCATCATCATTAATAGGAGAAAATTTAAAATCCAAAACTCTATTTTTAAAATAAATACTGTTAGCATAATATCCCGAAGAAGAAGAATAAAAATAAAGTGTTTTTCTTGTAGAATAAGCAAAGTATCCACCATCATTAGAAACCAAAATTTTATTTTGCTGACCACCTGCATCGAGTAATTTCATAGGCTTTGTTTCTAAAGAAACTTTAATCAAACAACTATCACTCTGATAACCCGGTACTAACCAACTATAATTATCGCCTGCAGATTGATTCAACCAAGTATAACTTGAGCCATTATTAACGCTCAAATAAACATTTACAAATTTATTATTGGTTTTATTACGCCATTTAATATCTGTAAATTGTCCCGAAAAATACTTTTCTCCTCCGTTAGGTGTATATAATTTTAAATCGCCCGGGATAACAAAAGTTGCAATATTTCCTTGAAAAATATAGAATTTTTTCGGAGGACAAACATCAGTTGCAACTTCCACTTCTGTATAAATTTGATCAGCTGTTTTAGGTCTGTAAACCTTAAGAGGTAAAGTATTTCCGGGCTCAATCAGAGCAGGTAAATTAAAGTCATAAAAAATCTCAAAATTAACGGAGTCATTTACTTTAATATTAGTAATAGTAGCAGTGGTATTGGTTCCAATTAAAACATCTTTATTCATAGCTGGTGCGTAGGAATCAAAAGCCACTATTTTTTCACTAAAAAAAACACCTTTAGTTTGCTTAGGATCAATTTCGTAAAAATATGAAGCAGACATTGTGCCTCGGGTTTTAAAATCGAAATTAATTACCTCATCACAAGAAAGTTCGGCATTCCAGTAAACAACTCCGTATAATTTATAAATTTGAAATAAAACAGATAAGTATGCCCGTTTAGCTTCATCAACAGTTCTAACATTCTCAAAATATGTTGCATTAGTTTGTGTTGTTATTTCTGCTAAATCATGCGGCATAGGCATATTTAGTGTAATAGAATATATTTTTGCCCCCATATTATTAGCCATAGAAGCAACTTTAGTATAATTAACGTCACATAAACCATCAGTTAAAAAAACAACAACAGGTTTTGAATTTGGGCGTTTAGAAACAATGTTTAAAGCACTATTTTTTTGCGAAAACAAAGCAACATCATAACTTGTGCCTCCACCGGCATTTAATCGGGATAAAGAGTTTAGCAACTTGTTTTTATTTCGTGTAAAATCCTGATTAACATATAAATCTGTATCAAAACTCAAAATTGCCAGTTCGGTAAAAGTAAAAGGCGTTAAATTAATAAATTCACGAATAGCATTTTTGGCTAAATCTATATTAGTTCCACTCATAGAGCCCGAAACATCAACAACCAAAACAACCGATTGATTCATATTAGAATCACTGGGGTTTGTAATTTTAACTATATTTTGACTTATTCCGTTCTCAATAATATCACTTTCGTCAACAGTTAAATCCTTAATGATATTCATAGAAGCATCAAGAGCAATAAATTTTGCACTAACTATTGGATAATTAGAAGTATCAACCTCTATAATTTCGAGTGTTTGAGAATACAGTAATGATGGAATGAAAATGCTGAGTAAAACTATTAAATTTTTCATTTGTTTAAGATTTACAGGTTAATAATTTGGATTATATGTTTGATATTTTAATAACATCAAACCCTGCAAACTACAAATAAAACTTTTGACAGGTATTAAAAACGTTTCATTACAAAATTTATTGTACAAAAAACAAAAAACACATGCAAAAAAAAATCACATGTGTTTTAACAGTCTGAATATAAACAAGTTTAAAAATTAAATTTAAATGAATTTTTTTTGTATTTATTTGAAATTAAAACAATATAGGTACCGGAAACAGAAATTGGTATCTCAACAGATGTTGAATTGCATTGCAACGAAATAATATTTTTACCTAACACGTCAAATATGTCAATTTGAGAATTTACAACCAAATCACTAATAAAAAGAATATTATTTTTAACATAATAAGAAGTAAAATTATCAACAGTTTTTAAATTCAAAGTATTCAATGACATAATATTTGAAAAAGGACTTGTTGCAAAAGAATAAACAACTTGCACCCGATAATAATAATCAGAAACAGGTTCTAATCCGGAAACAACAAATGAAGTGTCGATTAAATTATAGTTTTCAAAACCT
>JAFGXO010000117.1 GCA_016936595.1 Bacteroidales bacterium
GTTAAAACCCATCTTTTTACAAAGGCTCAAACTGATTTGGTTAAAAAACAAAATGAAGAGTTATTAAATATTAATATAAAAATTAAAACATTAGCTCAACAGCTTAAAATAAAAAATAAAGATCTTATTTCCAGCATTCAGTATGCTAAATTTATTCAGCGTGCAACTTTACCAACCGAAACATACATTTCGCAATTTTTACCCGAAAATTTTATTTTTTATCGACCAAAAGATATCGTAAGTGGTGATTTTTATTGGATAAAACAGATTCAAAATCAAATACTTGTAGCTGTTGCCGATTGTACCGGACACGGTGTTCCGGGTGCTTTGTTAAGTATGCTTGGAATTACATATCTTAATGAAATAGTTGCTAATTATCCGAAATCAACTCAAATAAAAGCCAGCGAAATTTTAGATAAACTTAGAGACAATATTAAAGACACTCTTAATAACGACGAAGGTAAACTTACACGAGACGGGCTGGACATTGCTCTTTGTATTATTGATGTTAATACTAAAATATTACAATATTCCGGTGCTCATAGTCCTATTTATATTATTAGACAAACTGATGAAAATACCAAAAAGCTATATAAATTCAAAGCTGATAAAATGCCCGTTGGTGCACACCTTAAAGAAAAACCTTTTTCTAATCACCCTATACAATTGCAAACTAATGACATAATATATATGTTTTCCGACGGATATTCCGACCAATTTGGAGGTGCTTATGGAAATAAATATTTTACGAGTAATTTTAGAAAATTATTGTTAGATATTGCTGATAAACCATTAAAAAAACAAAAAGAAATTCTTTTTTTAGAACACGAAGATTGGAGAGGATATTATAAACAAATTGATGATATTCTTGTTCTTGGTTTTAAAATTTCGCAAACTTATGGTGATGATATTGAATTTTTCTAAATTGATAATATTTTTTTATTATGAAAAATGATGAACTTAATCTGCTTATGTTAAAAGCAAAAAATCTTTTATACGATGATAAAGTTGATCTTAATGATAGAGATAACAAAGAATTTTTGACTAATTTTATTCAGCAATTATATGACAAGCAGCTTGAAATAAAAAATGAAAAATTTAAACTTGAAAATTTAAATTTAGACTTAGACTTTGAAAAAGAAAAGTTTATTGACCTTTTTAATAACACCACATTTGGTTATCTACTTTTAAACGATAAATTAAAAATAATTGATTTTAATTTAAAAACAGCTGAATTTTTTAACGCTTCCGTTAATTATTTTACTGATAAAAATTTCTTGTCATTTATACCCGAAAATAAAGTTGACGATTTTTCATCTTTTTTAAAAACTGTTTTTTTAAGTAAAGGCGGAATTCAGAATGAAATAGAAATTTCTTTTAAAGATGATACAAATTTTGTTAAAATTCTTAAATTCGAAGGCAATCTTTTATTCTCTAAAAAATTTAATAATAATCTCTGCCGGTTAATTATTTCGGACATTACTGCTGAATTTGAAAACAGAAAAAAGGCTAACGAGCTATTCGATAGACTGGAAAACTCAATGATAGGTGGTGATATGGCATGGTGGGAACTGCAACTTCCTTCCGGTAAAATCTTTTTTAACAGTAATAAAACTGATATGCTTGGATATGATGTTGCTGATTTTAAATGCTACAATGATTTTATGAATATTGTTCACCCTAATGATTATTCCAAAACAATGGACGCAATGTATAATCATTTATATGGCAAAGAAAAATATTATAAATGCGAATATAGGATTAAAAATAAAAAGGGAAAATATTTATGGTTTTATGATATTGGGCAAATAACCCAAAAAGAGGGTCAAAACATTATTATCAATGGAATTGTTTCTAACATAACAGAAAAAAAACATCAAGACGAAATTCTTCAAAGTTTGAATGAAGAATTACGTATAACCCTCGAAGAATTAGTAAAAGTTAATGAAACTATTTCTATTGAAAGAAATAAATTTTTAGAAATTTTAAATATTATACCTCAGTATGTTTATGTTACAGATCCTGATTTTAACATTTTATTTGCAAATAAAGAATTAAATAAACTGTTTGGAAGAGATATAGAAGGTGAAAAATGTTATAATGTTCTGCTAAATAAAACAAGTGTTTGTGAAAAATGTGATAAAAATATAATATTTGATAGTAAAAAATCTTTTTTAAACGAAGAATATAATCCTTTTTTGAAAAAGCATTTGTACGCAATGTTTACCGAAATTACTTGGTTTGATGGCTCTAAAGCCCGATTAGAAATTTCTACCGATATTTCGCCTATTAAAGAGGCGCAACAAAAACTTAAAGATAGCGAAGAAAAATACAGACTACTTGTTGATAAATCTCCTATAGGTATAGTTCAAATTGATAGTAATGCAATTGTTACTGATTGGAATAAACAAATGGAAATTATTACAGGAATGACAAAAAAAGATGTTCAAAATCAATATTTCTGGAATATTTCTGCTCGTCTTGCTACTCAAAATTCTCAGGATATCGAAAAATATGTTGAAAATCAAATTAAACAAACTATTATTACAGGTAAAGCAGATTGGTTAGATAAAACTATTGAAACAAAATATAAAGATGCTAAAAATAATATACGCGAAGTTGAAACAAAACATTTTGTTATTCCATCAAGCACCGGAAACCGACTTGGTGCTGTAATTCAAGACGTTACAGAAAAAAATTTAGCAAATCGTGCCTTAAGAGAGAGTGAAGAAAATTTAGTTGCTTTAATTAATAATGTGCCTCTTGCCGTTTTTGTTCATCAACCTAATGATAATGGCAAATTTATTTTAGTTAACAAAACTGCCGAAAAATACACCGGATATTCTAAAGATGAGCTTTTAAATATGAAGGTTTCTGATATTGACTATGATAGTGTTGATAGAGACGACCAAACAAATATTTGGGAAACTTTAGAATATGGCAAAACTTATAATCTTGAAAGTAAGCATGTTAGAAAAGATAAATCTGTTTACGATGCTGAAATTATTTTTTCGTTAATTAATTTTAAAAATAAACCCACTTTAATTTCAGTTGTTAACGATATTACTGAGCGTAAAATTAACGAAAATTTACTTATTGATTTAAACGCAACTAAAGACAAGTTTTTTTCAATTATTGCTCACGATTTAAAAAACCCTTTTAATAGTATTCTTGGTTTTTCAAATTTATTATTAAAAAATATTGAAAAATACGACAAAGATAAAATTAAAAAATTTATTGACTCTATTTATCAATCCTCTAAAAATACCTATAAATTATTAGAAACTCTTTTAGAATGGGCAAAAAGTCAATCCGGAAAAATTTCTTTTTCCCCCGAAGAAATTAACATTAAACAGCTGTTTGATGAAACTATTGGTACATTATTAGATCAAGCAAGAACTAAAAAAATTAACATTGTATTTCATTGTGATGATACTGAATTTGTTGTTGGCGATTTTTATATGTTGTCAACTATTTTACGTAATTTAACTTCTAATGCAATTAAATTTTCACCTTCTAATTCTGAAATAACATTAAAAGTTGTGCATAAAAAATCTAAAATAGTTTTTTCTGTTGCCGATGCAGGTGTTGGAATGTCTGAAGATAAACTTGAAAAATTATTTAAAATAGGTGAAAAAATTACCTCTTTAGGTACCAATAATGAGCAAGGATCCGGCTTAGGTTTATTATTATCTAAAGAATTTGTAACCAAGCATAATGGCAAAATTTGGGCCGAAAGTATAATTAATGAAGGATCTACTTTTTATTTTTCTATACCTCATATTTTATGATGCTTTGATTAACTTTTTATTAACACTCAAAACTATATATGATTAGAGATTATTTCGGGTTAACTACAGGTAATTTTATTAAATTACTTGTTCTTGTTGCATTTTTGTTCTTTTTTTTTAGAGTAATTCATCTGCTAATTTTGTTCACAAAAGATAAAAGCCAAAAAGAATTAAAAATTCTTATTGTTATTACTGAATTGATTGCTTGGTCGGCTCTTTTTTTATGGATTGTTTTTTTAGTTCCCCTAAAAAAACTCGAACTAATAGGTATTTCTGTAGTCTTTAATTTTTTGAATTTTTTATTCTGGAAAAGTATTAAAGATCCTGTTTCTTTATTTTTTATTAATAAAATTTTAACACCAATAAATCCCAAAAGATTAAAAATTGCTTATAAAGTTTATAAAATCGAAAAAATACATCAAAATTATATTTCATTGATTTACAATTCAGAAGTATCTAAAATTAATTATTCAAAGCTTCTTAAACAAAAATTTCAATTCTCTATAAATAAAGATATTAAGCATGATGTTTCTGAAAATTTTAAAGATAAAAATGAACTTTATGCAACTTTAAAAGACAACGGATTCATTAATAGTAATACAGAGATAGATATTTTAACAAAAAATGACAGTTTTATTATCTCTATTGACACTTTTGATAATAATGATTTTTTAAAAACAGATACTTTTTTAAAACACGTATTTTTATAAATAATGAAATTTTTAAAACATTTGCTTCGAGTTGTTCTATCTGTACCTTTGTGTATTTTATCAATCAAATTTGTTGAATTAAATGACTTGTTTCAAATAATTCTTTTTGTGGCTATTTACATGTTAGTTAGCCTTTTAATTGAGCCAATTTTTCAAAAAATAGAAAACCGACATCGCATAAAATCAGAAAAATGAAAACCAATTTAGAACAATATTTTTCGTCGTTTAAAAAAAATATTATTGGCGATAACTTAATTATCAATACTCCTTACGGTGCAAAAAAAATGATTTATGCCGACTGGATTGCAAGCGGTAGATTATATAAACCTATTGAGGATAAAATGATTAATGAGTTTGCTCCTTTAATTGGTAATACTCATTCGGAGGCCAGCGAAACCGGTGTTTTTATGACTAAAACTTATTTGCACGCCAAAAAAATAATTAAACAACATGTTAATGCCGGTAAAGATGATGTAATAATTACTTCTTCGGCTGGTATGACGCGTGTAGTGAATAAATTGCAGCGAATTTTAGGTTTTAAATTACCCGATAATAACTCTTATTTTTCTAAAATAACCCGCAGAAATATTGTTAATACCGATAATTTAGGAAACGACAAACCGGTTGTTTTTGTTACTCATGTCGAACATCATTCAAACCATTTTTCGTGGGTTGAAACTATTGCTGATGTAGTTCTTATTCCGCCTTGCGATGACTTAAAAGTTTGTGCTGAAAATCTTGAAGTTCAAGTGCAAAAGTATAAAGATAGAAAAATTAAAATTGGTGCTTTTTCGGGCGGTTCAAATGTTACCGGTTGCATACCTAACGTTCACGAATTTGCAAAAATTATGCATAAATTTGGTGGTTTATGTTTTATCGACTTTGCTGCTTCGGCTCCTTATATCAACATAAATATGCACCCCGAAGATCTTGATGCTTATCTTGATGCTATTTATTTTTCGCCCCATAAATTTATGGGGGGACCGGGTAGTGCTGCTGTATTAATTTTTAATAAAAAACTATATCATAATTCTATTCCCGATAACCCGGGTGGAGGCACTGTAATTTGGACAAACCCTTGGAACGAAGCCTCTTATATTGAAGATATTGAACTACGAGAAGATGGTGGTACCCCGGCTTTTTTGCAAACTATTCGGTCGGCTTTGGTTATTAAGCTCAAAGATAAAATGGGTACAGATAATATATATCAACGTGAACAACAGCTGCTTAAAATAGTGTTTAGGGAACTTCCAAAAATTAAGGGTTTGCATATCCTTGCTCAAAATATTGAAGAGAGGATAGGAGTTGTAACTTTTTATTCCGAAATTCTTCATCATAATTTAATAGTAAAACTTTTAAATGATCGTTTTGGTATTCAAACTCGGGGCGGGTGTTCTTGTGCTGGTCCTTATGGTCATTATTTGTTTCATATCGATAAAAATGTTTCGCATTTATTTACTAAAAAAATAGAAAACGGAGATTCTCGCGAAAAACCGGGCTGGGTTAGAATTTCCCTTCACCCAACTCTTACTAATGCCGATTTAATGTTTATTATTGATGCTGTTAAACAAATTTCAGATAATGCAACTGCCTGGAGTAGTGATTATTATCAGGATATTCAAACCGGCGAATGGTTTCATATTTCCAAAAAATTTGATGATAACAGAATTTTAGAGGCTTTTAAATTATAAAATTTATACAGTTTTTTGTTATTGCCTATAAGATGAAATGCTGGATATTATTCTTTTTATTATTTTTAATGGATTTAAAATTGAGGATAAAAAATAAAAATAATATTTTTTTATATTATTGTCTGATAGCATACCTTTTCTGTAATTGTTTAAATGATGGTAGTAAATAAATGATTTTAGTTTTGAAGTTTTTGTGTTAAAAATAAGATCTCGTTGTTTAAAAATATTTTGAATTGAGCTTATTTTCATGTTGCTGACAGCACTGTTTGGGTGAACTCGCATTTTATTTAAAACATCAGGTAGGTTGGCAAATTTGTATCCGTCAAGTATTATTCTCGCAAAAAGTTCGTAGTCTTGTCCGGGAACAATTTGTTTGTATTCATATTTTTTAAAAACAGCGGTTTTTATTATTACAGTAGGTTGCAATACTGCATTTTCACCATTTTTAAAAACTTCTAAAAAATTTGTTTGTGTAAAATTAGAAGTGTTTAAAATTTTATTGTTTTCACTATTAAAATATTCAACGTTACCTCCAAGAACATCAATTTTTGTGTTTTTCTCCATAAAATTATACTGCTTTTCTATTCTGTTTGGCAGTAATATGTCGTCGGGGTCTATTAGTAGGGTGTATTTTGCAGTGCAAGCATCTTTCCCTGCATTTAAAGCGGCTGCTCTGCCTTTGTTTTTTTCGAAAATAATTACTTTAATAAATTTGTAGGAGTTGTATTTTTTTATAATATTTATTGAGTCGTCAGTAGAACCATCATCTACAAAAATCAGTTCTTTGGGGCTAACAGTTGAAGATATAATACTCTGAAAAAAATCATCTAAAAATGCTCCATTATTGTAATTTGTTGCAAGTATCGAAACGTCAACTGTTGGTTTCATTAAAAAATATATTTGAATAAGGGAGAGTTTAAATATTTTGTGGCAGCTTTAAATCCTATTTTTTTTGCTTTGTAACAAACTTTTGTCCATCGGTTAAAAATTACTTTTTGTAAAATGTATTGATCGTAGTTTTTTGTTTTTAAGTTTGCTTCAAATATTTTTAAAAGCCATTTTTCTATTTCTATAAGTTGATTGTAGTTTGTTATAGGTTTATTATTTTTTATTAAGTAATGAATATCAAGTTCTTCTTCGGTTGGCTCAATATCCATTGTTTTAAAAATATATTTATATAATTTTTTTGAATTAGCAAGATGTTTTTCGCCCATATCCGAAATGTTCCCCGAATGTACACGATAATTAACCAAATATTGTTGGATATTTGCAACTTTATATTTTTGTGAAACATCAAACCACATTTTGGAATCTTCTACAATGTCAAAACCTGTAGAATATCCTTCTTCAGGAATAGCTTCTTTTTTTATTAAAATTGTAGATTGTACAAAATAGTTCCTAAAAAGCATTATAGCAGATATATACTTACTGGATTTAGGTAATTTCCATTTATTTTTAAGAAGCTTACCGTTTTGGTCAATCCATTTTACCCAAGCTCCAACCATACCAAATTCAGGATTTTCAATTAAAAATTTATGCTGGATCTCAAATTTATTAGGTAGTGCAATATCATCAGAATCAAACATACCAACAAAATTACCCCGGGCGGCTTTTAAGCCTCTGTTGCGTGAATAAACTATTCCCCTGTTTTTATCGTTGTCTAAAATTACAATTCTATCATCTTTGTACGATTGTAATATTTCAAGAGTTGAATCTGTTGATCCATCATTTACAATTATAAATTCAAAGTTTGTAAATGTTTGATTTAAAATGCTTTCGATTGCTCCTTTTACGTATTGTTGCCGGTTATAAACCGGCATTACTATGCTTATTTCCGGTTTATTGGACATTTAAACTGTCTAAATTAATATTATATTTGTTTATTATATTAGATATTGAGGTGTCGTTAATTATCAATGTGTCATTTTTGTTTATTTGGTTAAGTACTTGGGTCATTAAAGTTTGCTCAAAACTATGATTATTGCTAAATGTTTCAATATACAAATTATTTAACACAGCAGGCTTTTGAATTTTCCTGTTAAGAATATTTTTAACTTTAAGATTTGATGTGCTGTTATATAGTTTTAATGTCATATAATTTAAATAGTTGTCTCTTACAGCTACATATTTGTCGAATTTTTTAGAGGGGTTAATTGTTCTCAATACTTGATAACCTTCATCAAATCTGCCGGCTTCTTTAAGAAAATATGCGTGCACAACTTGTACTCTAATGTTTGATGGAGCATAAGCATAAGCTAAAGTTGAGTATTCAACAGCTTTATCAAAATCTTTGGCAGTAACGTAAACTTGTGCAAGTTCTAATAATGTTTTTACATGATAAGGTATTTCTTTTAATGCAAGTTGGTATTTTTCAACAGTAGTTGCCGAATCTGCTTGTTGTTGATAAAGCATTGCTCCCTGAATTTTATAAAATGGTTCAGAAAATGGTGATATACGTGCAAACGGTGTTATAGAATTGCCGGCTAATTCATAAACTTTATTGAAATCTGTAGTGTTTCGCAGGCTATAAATTTTATTAACATTAACTTCGGCTTTTACTCTATCGTAACCGGATTTTACTGCTACAATTAGAAAAATAGCTATAAAAACAGCCGCTGGTTTTACTAATGTTAATTTTGTTGTTTGTTTCTTTTCTTCATTTTTTGATTTTGTAAATGAGTAATATTTATAAACAATAAATGCCATTATTGTATTTAAAAATATTTGTGTTTCTATTCTCTCTTTGGGGAAGCTGAAAAATGAATAGGTTAAATATCCTATTAGTGCAAAAAATAGAGTTAACATAAATATTTTATCTTCTTCTTTATCAATAATTTTCATCAATTTTATTGCTTCAAAAACAATCATTATAAAAATTGATATGTATATAATAAATCCAATTATACCTGTTTCTGTAATAACACTAACATAATCATTGTGGGGTCTTCTGGGTTCTATGTGCCCTTTTTTGTTGGATTTTGTAACATCATATTTTAAGATGTCAATTTTCCAGTTTCCGGCACCCACACCAAGCAATGGGCTTTCTTTTAATAATTCAAAAGATTTTTTCCATAAAACTATTCTATGCAGAGCGTTTCCTTCGTCTAAGTGTGAGGTTTCGGAAATGTGTGTTCTAACTTCTTTTTTAGAATCTAAACCCGAAATTAAAAGAAAAATTACTCCACTAAAAATTGCAATAATCACAAGCGGAATAATTACTTTTTTAATTTTTTTAAATGGAACAGATTTGCGTAAAAATATAAAATAAACAATTAAAGTAGCTATTGTAGAAATAAGTAATGCTCCCCATACCGACCTGGTCATTAAAAGTAAAATTATTAGTAAATTTGTAAAGGAAATTAGAATAGATAGTTTTTGTCTAAAATCTTTAAAGTAATAAATTCCGTAAATTGAGAATGAAAATGTGATAAATAATACCTGCGAATAAATATTTTTATGTGCATTATTTCCAATCACTTTATACACTGATTTTAAGCTAAATCCTAATTCATCTATAGTTTTTGAAATTTGCGAGAAGCCAATTAGTGCTAAAATTAAGCCTAATGCTACAAAAGTAGTTATTACAGCATCTTTGCTTTTTTCTTTTGGTGCAATAAATAATATGATGTAAATAAACATAAAAAAGAAAGCTCCGGTTTTTAAAAATTCATAAGAGGCTTCCGAGAAGTTTGTTGCCCATAACGAAGATAATGTAACTAACACAAAATAAGCAAAATAAGCCAAAATAACAGGTGTTTTTAAAATTGAAAAATCTGTTTTTTTAACCGTTGAACTATTACTTGAAACAAACAAGAGTGTTAGAATTAACATAAAAACAGACAAGGTTAAATATCTTACATCTAAATGTCTATCTAAAGCCATTTTGTATGTGATATTTGGTATAATTAAAACAGAAAATATGAAAAATATTATAGAAATATCAAATAATTTAGTTTTATTATTTGTTGTTTCAATTGTTTTTTTTGGCGTTTTTATTTGGCTGCTCATAATTAAATATTTTGTTTTTTTAGGGCGTAAAAGTAATATTTTTGGTTAAATTGGAGTTAATTTTTTTTAATAATTGTGTTAAAAATAATAAATGCTTCTTTTATCTGAAAGCGAATGATTTTTCCTATCGTTTGTTTTAAAAGCAAATAATATCCTTTTTTGTAATTTTTGGGA